>CBIHOZ010000107.1:0-24231 GCA_966211525.1 uncultured Chitinophaga sp.
TAATCGCGGTCCACTCCAGGGCATCGTCCTGCACCGGACCAAACACCAGCGCGAGGTCAAGCAGATTTTCTTTTACCTGTTGTATCAGCGTGGAGGTACAATGTTCAGTAAGTGTTACCTGCATATCCGGGTATACCTGTTGAAACCGTTGTATCGTCTGGGCTATACGCAGCGGTCGTATACCGGGTACAAGGCCCACTGTTAATTTACCGGCTTTCTTTTCACGTATCGCTTTGATACGTTCTTCGGCTTCTTCAACCTTCTCAAATATCTCGAGAGTATATTGATACAGTAACTTACCAGCTTCCGTAAGCTCATTACCCTGCTTGAGCCGGTGAAACAAAGGTATACCGAGTGACTCTTCCAACTCCTTGATCTGCTGACTCAATGGAGGCTGAGATATATTCAGTCGCGCAGCCGCCTTGCGAAAGTTCAACTCCTCTGCCAACACTTTAAAATACCGAAGATGCTTGAGTTCCATTCTTTTTTCAGATCAGCGTGATAGTAATTGCGAATTACGAAAATGACAGTATAGCAACTGGAAGCACGTTCTTTGTAGAAGCTTCTGGCTGCTAGCTGCTGGTTTCTAGCTTGTGTTGCCAGCGATGAGTATTCACTACTTAGCCACATTCGGAAACAAAAATAGAAAATATATATCCGATTGTGGAGTTACGACTCTCAACACACTCACACCCAATCCCACACGCCTAGAAGCTAGCAGCCAGTAGCCAGCAACTTTTAATATGAAGTCACTACAATTAAAAACTCCCGGTTCATTCGATGGTATCCAATGGGCCGATGATGCTGCTCCTGTTGTGGGAGAGTATGATGTGTTGGTGCGCGTGAAGGCGACATCGATCAACTATCGTGATTATGCTTTTATTATGGGCCGGTATCCGCTCGTTAAGCCGTTGCCGGTGGTGCTGGGTTCTGATGCCGCTGGTATAGTCGAGCGAGTTGGTAGCAAGGTAACTCGGTTTAGTCCGGGTGATCATGTAATCAGTTTACTGCGACAACGCTGGTATGGCGGCAAGCTGGATGCGTTCAAGGCTTCGCTGCAGTTAGGTGCATCGGTGGATGGTGTTTTCGCAGAGTATAGATCGTTTCATGAGCAAAGTATAGCAAAGGCACCTTCTACATTGTCGTTTGAAGAAGCGGCTACGGTGCCAACGGCCGGGCTAACAGCTTTTCGCGTGTTGACGCAGTCGGGTATACAAGCAGGTGATACGGTTCTTATTCAGGGAACCGGTGGTGTGTCGCTCTATGCCTTGCAACTGGCCAAGCGTATGGGACTGCGTACCATCGTAACAACGGGTAAAAAAGAGAACGAAGAGTTTTTGAGACAGCTTGGCGCGGATGCGATTGTCAACTATAAGCTATATCCGCAGTGGTCGCAGCAGGTGCTGGAATTAACGCATAGCCGTGGCGTTGACCTGGTGATTGATGTAGCGGGCGGATCGTCTGTACAAGAATCTATTCATGCTACTGCTGTGAATGGAGAGGTAGCGCTGATCGGTTTCCTGGAAGATACAAAAACTGCGATCGACCTGGTGAGTGTGATCCGCAGAAATATACGGCTGCAGGCCTATACTACCGGAAGTCGTGAAGACCTCGAACAGTTCGTGAAGTTTCTGGAAGTAAATCCGGTTCGGCCGGTTATTGCCGGTGTATACGATGATTATCATACGGCATTCAAAGTATTTGAAAACAATAAAACCCCGGGGAAGATCATCGTGCGGATACCCGGAGTATAAATTTTCAGTAACGGTTCATTACAGTTGGTCGGGGATGTTCTACAGTTCGGTAAGGTCTTTTTGAGGATGTGGGACGGGAAGTGAATTTTTGAATCATGATTCACACAACCCCAAATAAAAACACATCCTATATGAAATCATTCTCTTTACTTCTGCTGGTAACATTCCTGACCATTTCTTTTGCAAACGCTCAGTTCGATGACAAATTCTACTTTCCGGTAAAAGCGTGGAAGCCGATGGAAGGTATAGCTTTCGAAGAAGTTAACATCAAGACAGACACCGTTACACTCAATGGTATATTTCTGAAACCAGCCGGTAAACCGAAAGCAACCGTGCTGTTCTTTCACGGTGCAGGAGGAAATGTCTCAACCTATACATTCATGACCAAGCCACTGGTTGATCGCGGCTTCCAGGTATTCATGATCGACTTCCGCGGATACGGTAAATCTACCGGCAAGCCTACGCACATGAATGTAGCACAAGATGGTCAGGTTGTATTCGATTATCTTATCAATCGTAAAGATGTAAAAAATACAAAGCTCATTGTTTTTGGCGCTTCACTTGGCTCGCAGATCGCTACCAAGATCGCGAAAGACAATCAGTCAAAAGTAAATGCGCTGGTATTGGAAGGTGGCCTCAGTTCCTTCACCGATATAGCATTGCTCTATGCGCCTGCCGAGCAGCACGATATGATCAGACAATATCTTGTGTCGCCTTATGCTGCCAAGGAAGATGTTAAAGCGTTAACCAATATGCCGAAGCTGATTGTGCACAGCAAAGAAGATAAAGAAGCACCGATCGTAGGCAGCGAAACGATCTATAACAATGCTACCGGTCCGAAAGAATTCTGGACGTTCGAAGGACAACACCTGGGTGGTATGAAGGCGGATGCCAACACGTATATCTCTAAAATCGAGGCGCTGGTAAAATAACATGAAATATTCAGGATGGACTTTCTACAGTTCATCCTGATCTCATCACAGTTCAGTAACTCCTTTTTTCAAGGGACTCTTCTTTCCCGAATCTTTACAGCATAATCCTCTCAACGATGAAACTATTCTACTCCGTTCTGCTCACATGCATCTTCGTAACAGGCTATAGCCAGACCCGCGTATCGGGTAAGGTAACTGATGAACGTGGTGCAGCTGTACCCCTCGCCAACATTGTACTGGTAGACACCTACGATGGAACTACATCGGATACCGAAGGTAATTTTGACTTCACAACGACAGAAACCGGTACCAGGGTAATACTGGTGAAATTTGTAGGCTACAAAGACTTTCAACGCGAAGTTGTGCTCGAAGGAAAACCGGTAACTATAGCAGTGTCGCTGGAGGAAATGATAAACGAACTTGATGCGGTAATGATTACAGCCGGAGCTTTTGCTGCCAGCGATGAATCGCGCAGAACTGTTTTCAAAGCGCTGGATATAGCGACAACCGCTGGTGCCACCGCAGATATAGCAGGCGCATTGAATACATTACCCGGTACACAAAAAGTAGGAGAGAGCGGAAGACTCTTTGTACGCGGTGGTGATGGTAATGAAGCCAAGACTTTTATTGATGGTATGATTGTGCTGGATGCATATAGTCCTTCGGCACCCAATACACCTTCACGCGGTCGCTTCCTTCCTTTCATGTTTAAAGGCACGAGCTTCAGCACCGGTGGCTACTCTGCGGAATATGGACAGGCACTTTCCTCAGCGCTTGTACTGGACTCCAAAGATCAATCGGAAATGACGCGCACAGATATAGGTATACTTTCGGTGGGTGGAGATATAGCACATACGCAGGCATGGTCAGGCGGATCGATCATCGGTAAAATTCAATACACCAACATCCGTCCTTATTTCGGGTTGATCAACCAGGAAATTGATTGGGAAAAAGCTCCTGTATCGTTGGAAGGCAGCAGCGCTTTCCGTCAGCAAGTAGGTAAAGATGGCATGCTGAAACTATATGGTAATTTTAATCACACCAACTACTCGCTTTACCAGCACAGCATCGATGACTATAATTCAAAATTTCTGTACGACTTAACGAACAACTACCGCTACCTTAACGGGTTTTACAAGCAATCTTTGAATGATAAGTGGATGGTACGCGGTGGTATATCGTACACGTATCAGCAAAATGACGCTTTCGCGGATCAGGATAATATAGTTGAGACTGAAAAAGGTATACATGCCAAAACAGTGTTTGAAGGATCGCTCTCGGATAAAGTAGAACTGAAGACGGGTGTTGAAGTATTACAGCGTTCGTACGACCAGGATTTTATTATAAACGATGGCGATGACTATGCACGTTCATTTAATGAAACGATTGCCGGTGGTTTTGCTGAAGCAGATTTATATACCAGCAACAAATTTGTAACGCGTGCCGGTGCGCGCTTCGAGTACAATAATCTTACTAGCCAGTTCTCCGTAGACCCACGCATTTCACTTGCCTATAAAACCGGAACGTATAGCCAGGTGTCATTTGCCTATGGTAAATTCCGCCAGACAGCCAAAAATGAACTCGTGCGTATAAACACTACGCTGGACCCTGAAAAAGCCGAGCACTTTATTCTGAACTACCAGCGCATTGAAAACAACCGTACGTTCCGCGTTGAAACTTACTACAAGAAATATAGCGACCTCGTAAAATATGAAAATGGCAACGCATCTATACTAAATAATAGCGGCTCTGGTTACGCAAAAGGTGTGGAGTTATTCTGGCGCGATAACCGCTCGCTGCGCAATACCGACTACTGGATTTCCTATTCTTTCCTCGATACCAAACGCGAGTATCTGAATTATCCGTACCGATCAACTCCGTCATTTGCATCGAAACATAACTTCTCGGTAGTATATAAATATTTTGTGCAGGCCATTAACAGTCAGCTAGGATTTACATATTCCTATACGTCTGGTCGCCCCTATAACAATCCGAATGCTGACAAATTCAATGCCGGCAAAACACCAGCGTACAGCGATCTCAGTTTTAACTGGAGCTACCTGCCCAAGCCTTACCTGATCGTCTACCTGTCGTGTACAAACCTGCTGGGACGTGATAATATTTTCGGCTACGAATATAGCGCGCAGCAAAACGCGGAAGGTATATATAATGGCAGACCGATTCGCCAGGCGGCACCGCGATTTTTGTTCGTAGGTATATTCATCACCCTGTCAAAAGATAAATCAGTAAATCAATTACCAAGTTTATAATAACCCTTAAACCTTCATAAAGATGAAAACACTAAACATTATCCCGGTTCTGATCGCTGTGTTGATCATAGCAGTATCCACCACAGCACGCGCCAATGACAGCAAGTATATAGAAGCGATGCAGAAAAATATCCAGGCTGTATATACCGCTAAGACGATCCCCGACTATCAAACAGCTGTGAACGCCCTGGAGCGTATCGGTGCTGCCGAAAAAACAAAATGGGAACCATTCTACTATGCATCTTTCGGATATATCATGATGAGCAACCAGGAAAAAGACAAAGCCGCCAAAGATACTTACCTCGATCAGGCGGTTACTGCGTTGAACAAAGCAAAAGCTATCGTTCCCAATGAATCTGAAATTATAGCATTGGAAGGCTTTATATATATGATGCGTATACCGGCCGATCCGGCAGCACGTGGTCCGCAATATACACCTATGGCGATGCAGGCTTTCAACAAAGCGATAGCCGTTAACCCGGAGAACCCGCGTGCACTGGCGTTACTCGCGCAGATGCAATTGGGAATGGCACAATTCTTTGGATCATCAACAGCCGAAGCATGTGGCACGAACGCAAAAGCTCTAGAAAAATTTATATCGTTTCAATCCGAAAATCCGCTGGCGCCACGCTGGGGACAGCAGATGGTGGAGGAAGTGAAGAGCAAATGTGGAAAATAGCTTTGAGCTTTGAGCTGCGAGCCGCGAGAAAAAGCTGCAGGCTGCAGGCTTCTGGCTACAGGAGGTAAGCGGTATATTTACGATTCTTACTTCTTACTTCTTACTTCTAATCTTCTCATAACTTGTAACTCGTAACTTAAAAAAATGGCTCCTTTAATCGTATTGATTGTTTCGTTTGGTGGGTTTTGGCTTGTTAATAAGTATATGCTGAACGAAAGATTTTCTGCCAGTTTTATTGGACGTGTAGCCATGGCGTTGATGTTGCTTATGACGGGCTCTGCGCATTTCTTCAAAACGGAGGTTATGGTGCAGTCTATGCCGGATTTGATTCCATACAAAGTTGAGCTGGTATATTTTACCGGTGTAATAGAATTACTGGCAGCGATCGGACTACTGTTCGATCGCACAGCTAAACTCACCAGTATACTTCTCATCATATTCTTTATATGTATACTCCCGGCCAACATCATCGGCTCACTCAAACGCGTAGAACTAGGCGGCATGGAAAACGGACCGATGTACTTGTTGTTTCGCGTTCCTCTCCAGGTGTTTTTTATTTGGTGGGCGTATTTCTTTGGCCAGCTGCGAGCTGCAAATTAGCTGCTGGCCTCCAGCTGCAAGCTGCTGGTAGATGGCGGTGAAGCTTTATTTCTTAACTATAAATATAATTTTCAAGGGCAACAGGCGCTGCCGAAAATTGCTCGCAGCTAAAAGCTCGAGGCTCGCAGCTTTTTTCCAGCAGCTTGTAGCCAGTAACCAGTAACCATTTATGACATTCGAATCAAAACTCATGTGTGGAATTATACTGATCACCATTCCTTCTATTGAATATGGTGGTCATTTTTTGCTGACGGTATTGTCGGGGAAGTTTAACAAAATTGAATTCAATGCTTTTCAGAAGGCAATGTTTAGGGCAGGGCACGCGCATGCCGGTGTTATCGTAATTCTGTCGCTGGTATGCCAGTTGCTGGCAGATCAGGTAGCCCTACCGTTGGGTGTTACGTGGTTTGTGCGGGCGGCAATTCCGACATCAGCTTTGCTTATTTCGGGTGGCTTTTTCTTTTCATCGATGAGTCCCAATGCAACCCGTCCCAATAAACTTGTAGCATTAATTTATACCGGTGCGTTGCTATTGGCGGCCGGGCTTATTACGTTAGGGGTTGGATTACTTCTATAGGAGCCTATGTCTATCGACCGGAGCGTAGTTATTAAAGAGATGAAGAGCGTTGTCATTCTCGTCATCCTCGGGATGCTGTTTGCATGGACGGGACTGGGATGTAACGAATGCACCTTTGGTACGCCACGCTTCTGGAAGATCGGATCGCTTAACGCACTGATGTGGGTTGCACTCTGGAAAGGTAATTCATACCTGGCCAATTTTATTTCCTGGAAGTGGCCGTGGATCAAATTCCCGATGAAGCGCTTCGTGATCGGGCTCATCGTTACGATTGTATATTCGCTCGCGGCCATGTATGGCATCATCGCTTTATACTCGTGGAGTCTGCAGGTGGCGATAAACTATAGCACGGGGTATTCTATTCTTATCACTATTATCATTTCCCTGTTTATGCACGGAAGAGAATTTTTAATCAACTGGCGGCAGGTGGCTATCGATGCCGAACGCCTCCAGAAAGAAAATATAGCGGCTCACTACGAGAGTCTCAAAAGTCAGATCAATCCGCATTTCCTTTTTAATACACTCAACGTTTTAACCAACGTGGTATACGAAGATCAGGATAAAGCTGCCAAGTTCATCAAGCAATTATCGGAAGTATACCGCTATGTATTGGACACACGCGATCGCGAGGTAGTAGCGTTGGAAGAAGAACTGAAATTTCTGTCGTCTTATTTATACCTGCAGCAAATCCGCTTTGGGGATAAACTCAAATTGAATATTCAACTGGAAGGTGTACGAAGCATGGTCGCTCCGCTGGTGATCCAGATGCTTATTGAAAATGCCATCAAGCATAATATAGTATCGGAAGAAAATCCGCTTACTATCCATGTATATACAATGGACAATTTTATCGTGGTGGAAAATAACCTGCAGAAGAAGATGGTGTTCGCGGAAGAATCAACCGGCATTGGTCTGGAGAATATCTGCAAGCGGTATGAGTTCCTCAGCAACGTTCCGGTGGAGATCATTCGAAACGATAAGTTCATAGTAAAGCTTCCTGTTATTCCTGTTCACGCATGAATGTATTGATCATAGAAGACGAGCCGATGGCGGCACAACGGTTGGAGAACCTGGTAAAGAGTCTGGAGCCAGCCGTTACCATTCTGAACAAAATTGATACAGTAAAGCGGGCCGTGTTGTGGTTGAAAGACAATCCGGCTCCAGACCTTATCTTTATGGATATACAACTTGCCGATGGTATCAGCTTTATGATCTTCGAGCAGTGTACCATCAAGTCGCCCGTGATCTTTACCACAGCGTATGATGAATATGCACTCAAGGCCTTCAAGGTTAACAGCATCGACTATATTCTGAAGCCCGTTGATAAAGATGAACTGGCCGGAGCGCTTACCAAGTTCAGGGCACTTACGCGACAGGAGCCGGAGACGAAAGTGTTGCTGAGCAATATCGAGCAGACTATACAGATGCTCACCAAAAAACATAAGTCGCGATTCGTTATTAAAGTAGGGGAGCACCTCAAGACGGTGGAGGTTGAAAATATACTCTATTTCTTCAGTCAGGATAAGACAACGTTTTGCTGCACAACCGACAACCGGAACCTGATTCTTGATTATACGCTGGAGCAATTGGAGGAGATGGTGGACCCCGCGCGGTTCTTCCGGATCAACCGAAAGTATCTCATTGCCGCTACGGCCATGCAGGACATCATCAGCTATACTAACAGCCGGTTAAAATTGTTGTTGAAAGGATCGCAGGATCAAGATATTATTGTAGCACGCGAGCGCGTGCAGGAGTTTAAAGACTGGCTGGACCGTTAAAGAAAACAGGAGGGAAATATACTGTTAATTCTGGTTGATGATCTTCTTAAGATCTTCTATATCAGCTTGTTTGAGAGGCTTCGTGATATACTGAATAACGTTTTTATTCTCGAACACGAGGTCGCGGTCTTTGATGTTATTCGAGCTGGTAAGCACAACGATACGTGATTTTGAAGTGACCTTTTCAGGGAGGTCCATAAATGTTTTCAGGAAAGAGAAGCCGTCAGTCTCCGGCATGTTCAGGTCAAGAAAGATAATGTCAGGGGCAGGTTCTCCGTTGATGTTCTTGAGCCAGTCAAGCGCTTCGTTGGCAGACTTGTAGAGCACTAACTGGTTTGAGAAGTTGTACACTTCCAGGAACCTGCGTTGGATGAAGAGATCTATATCGCTGTCATCAATCAGGAGTGTTTTGTCAACCAATCTTGCCATAACATTTTTTAGAATGTGCATTACTAAATTTAATAAAAAGTAACCGAAGGCAGAAAAAATTACCAGCTATCCTTCAAAATTAATTTTCATACGCATGAAAAATGTGTTAAACTTGGAACTCAAAACCTAAGCTTCACACTATGAAATTGAATCGTCTTACTAACTTCTGTGTATGTGTTGTGCTGGCCGCAGGGTTAGCTTCATGCGGATCTTCTTCCAGCGATAAAGATAAAAACGCTGCTGATTTTCAGTCGGCCGACAGTCTGAAACAACAAATCGAAGAAGTAGTTTACAATATACCTTCACCTTCCGAAATACCTTATCTCTTACAAGCTACCGGTGCTGAATTCAATGAGAGTCTCATTAATTCACGTACGAAAGTTGATCAGTATGCTTCACGTACTGACAAGGCTGCATTAAACCTTGGTGTTTATGCTGCTGACATCGGCTACCTGGCTTCCTACGAGAAAACACAGGAAGCGATCGATTACCTGAACGCCTGCAAAACACTGGCTGATAACCTCGGTGTGATCGGTTCATTTGATGTTGAGATCCTGAAAAGATTTGAGACAAACATCGGTAACAAAGATTCATTAACGCATTTACTGGATGCTGCTATCAAGAAGACTGAGAACTTCCTGAAAGATGACAGCCGTAACAAACTGTCGTCACTGGTGGTTGCCGGTAGCTTCATCGAAGGTCTGTATATTTCTACAGGTCTTATCAAAACATATCCAAAGAACCTGTTACCGGAAGACAACCGTAACCAGGTACTCACTCCGTTGATGCGCATTATCCTTCAACAGAAAAAATCAGTAAGCGAATTGCTGAAGATGTTGCAGACGGTTGAACAGACTGAGCCAGTAACGACACTCGTAGGAGACCTTACTGCACTTGAAAAAGCATACGCTGCCCTCAACATCGAAGAGCAGATCAAGAACAACCGTGGCGACCTCGTGTTGTCTGACAAGAACCTCGAAGAAATTACAAAGGTGGTTGAGAAGATGCGTAAGAATATTACCGAATAAACTGTAAAAGTTTATGTAGGAAGAATACAAGAGGACTGGTTCACGCCAGTCCTTTTCTTTTGGTGCCTGTCTTTCGATATATTTAGATTCATGTAATTCATTTTTATGAGTGAACCTCTACTCAAAGCCATTCTGCGGTTGTTCGCGGTGGTTGCTAAAGAAGATCAAGTTACCCACCAGGAGCGCGAACAGATCCGAAAATTTTTGCAGGATCACCTCAGTCGTTCGGCTGTTGATACCTATGTAAAAAAGTTTGATGGTTATGTGGATGCACTGCCCGCAACGGGAGAGCTAAGCGTTGAACTGCAACGCATCGAAAAGCTCTGTGCTGAAGTTAACCTGGAGCTTACGCAGAAGCAGAAGGTGGTTATCCTGCTGGAGCTGCTTACCATCGTACATGCCGATGAGCAAATTACTCCGCGGGAAGAAGAACTGGTTAATGCGATTGGTGCAAACCTGAAGATCTCACAGAACGAGATCGAAGCCATCAAGGTATTTGTAGAGGGAAAGAATGCGGCTGAATTAGATCACGATCATATTCTGATTATCGATACCAAACCCGAAGGCTCGCTGAAGAAGGCGCATCACATCCAGCGTTCCGAACTGCATGGGTTTGTTGCTATAGTATATATCGAGCAGGCTGAAATATACTTTATCAAATACCTGGGAGGCTCGGATGTATACCTCAACGGTGTACCGGTGAAGAGCGGCAAGATCGCAGTACTGGGCGTGGGCAGCATGTTGCGCTGGGATAAAGATGAACCGGTATATTATGGCGACCTGCTGAATCGCTTCAAAAAATTTGGTGATTTCCCACGACTGTCGTTCGAAGGAAAAGGTATCAGCTTCAAATTCAAGAACGGGAGATTAGGACTTCGCGATGTGCATTTAGCGGAAGAGTCTGGTAATCTGATTGCGTTGATGGGCGCGAGTGGTGCGGGTAAATCAACGCTGTTACACGTGTTGAATGGCTCGGAGAAACCATCACAAGGACAAGTGCTGATCAACGGTCTGGATATACATAACAACCCGCAGGCTATAGAAGGTGTGATCGGCTTTGTACCGCAGGATGATCTGCTGATTGAAGACCTCACGGTATATGAAAATATGTACTATGCCGCGAAGCTTTGCTTTAGCAATAAATCGGAAGACGATATCAATAAGCTGGTGTTGAAAGTGCTCGAAGATCTTGGTCTCGAAGAGACCAAAGATCTGAAGGTAGGCTCTCCGTTGCGTAAGACAATAAGCGGTGGCCAGCGCAAGCGACTGAATATAGGACTTGAGTTGTTGCGTGAGCCGGCTGTATTATTCTGTGATGAACCTACGAGTGGTCTTTCGTCACGTGACTCCGAAAATATCATTGACCTGCTCAAAGAACTTTCATTGAAAGGCAAGCTGGTGTTTGCTGTAATCCACCAGCCGTCATCGGATATCTTCAAGATGTTCGATAAACTTCTTATACTCGATACCGGTGGCTACCAGATATACTATGGCAACCCGGTAGATGCAGTGGTATATTTCAAGAAGAGTATAAACCTGGTGAACAGCGAGGAGGGCGAATGTCACGACTGCGGCAATGTAAACCCGGAGCAGATCTTTAACATCATTGAGACGAAAGTGATCAATGAATACGGACATTTTACCAATGAACGAAAGATTACGGCCGAGCAATGGAACGCGATCTATAAACAGAATTACCGTCCGTTTGCTGTAGAGACTTCCAGTGAAGTTCCGCATTCAACATTGCGTATACCTACCCGGTTGAAACAGGCGCATTTGTTTTCATTGCGCGATATACAGGCCAAGGTTCACAATCGCCAGTATATGATCATCAATTTGCTGGAGGCGCCTGTGTTGGCGTTTATACTGGCTTTCATTGTGCGCTATTACAATGTGGACGATTCGGTGAATATAGGCTACGTATTCGGCAAGAACCTGAATATACCGGCTTACCTGTTTATGAGTGTTATTGTGGCACTCTTTATGGGATTGACGGTAAGTGCCGAAGAGATTATTCGCGATCGTAAAATTCTGAAACGCGAGGCATTCCTGCACCTGAGTCGCAGTAGTTATATACTATCGAAAATATCAATCCTGTTTATACTATCAGCCATACAGACATTCACATTCGTGCTGGTAGGTAATTATGTGCTGGAGATTAAAGGCATGTTGTTGCATCACTGGTTTATACTCTTTACAACTTCGTGTTTCGCCAACCTGCTGGGGTTAAATATATCATCAGGATTTAACTCGGCTGTAACGATCTATATATTGATACCGCTGCTGCTCATTCCACAGTTGATATTGAGCGGGGTGGTGGTAAAGTTTGATAAACTGAATCCTGCCATTGGCAATACAGCAACGGTACCTCTTGTAGGAGACCTGATGGCTTCACGCTGGGCATTCGAAGCAGCAATGGTCTCGCAGTTTAAGGACAATAGTTTCGAGCGTGAATTTTATCCGTTTGATAAAGCGATGGCGAACGCGGACTATAAGAAAGTATATTTGATACCGGAGATTGAAAGCCGGCTTCAGCATACCATCAATAATTTTAAATCAACCGATCCGCAGGTGCGAAGCAAAGTAGAAAGCAACCTGGCATTGATGCAAAGCGAGATCAGACGCGAACTGGAAGAGACCGGACAAACGCTTCCTGCCCTTGATAATTTGACACTGGCCAAATTTGATTCTGCTGTATATACATCTGTATCGGATTACCTGGTAAATCTGAAGCGATACTATATCAAGCGCTATAACACGGCTGATGAGCAACGCGAGAAGAAGATATTCAATTATACCAGTACTCCGGAAAAAGAGGAGGCCTTTAGTCGCTACCGCGAGGCTTATCATAACGATGCCATTACCGAACTGGTGAAAAATACATCGGAGACACACCGTATCATTGAGCAGGACGGTAAGTTGATCCAGAAGATATACCCGGTTTATAAAGAGCCGAATCCGGAGCATGCTATTGATTTCAACGCGCAGTTCTATATGCCGCAGAAACATTTTCTGAATCGTAACATCGATACATTCTTTTTCAATACAGGCGTGATCTGGTCGATGTCGCTCGCACTGGCACTGATGCTATATTTCGATGTGCTGCGCAGGATTATTGATGGTATCGGCAATATATCCAATCCACTGTATCGGAAAAAAGATTGATATACTATATCCGGTCAATAAAAAATATTAACGGCAAGCCATGTTTTTTGTACTTTCTAAAATACTGAACAGTTTTATACTACCGCTCACGATCGTTTTCATCATCCTCGTGTTGTCTATTGTGCTGCGCAATCCTGTATGGAAGAAGCGTTTGCAGTATAGCGGAGTAATTTTGTTATTCCTGTTTTCAAATGATTTTCTGGCTAACGAAGCTATACTTGCGTGGGAGATCAAGCCGATCGCGTATAAAGATATGGCACCCTATAAATTAGGAATCGTACTAACGGGTACAACTATACCCGGACTTGAGCCGAACGATCGTATATATTTCAGTCGTGGGGCCGATCGGGTAACGCATACTGTTGAACTATATAAAAAAGGACTAGTCGGTACGATATTGATCAGTGGAGGCACCGGTCGCTGAAATTAAAAAGACGAAAACGAGGCCGAGAAAAAAAAGCCCGCGATGATAATGATGGGTGTTGATTCGGCC
The DNA here is from genome assembly GCA_966211525.1 of uncultured Chitinophaga sp. Lineage (GTDB taxonomy): Bacteria > Bacteroidota > Bacteroidia > Cytophagales > Cyclobacteriaceae > Ohtaekwangia. The sequence continues at coordinate 13,706 of CBIHOZ010000107.1, forward strand.
GACATCATCATTGAAAATGAGACACGCAATACGGCCGAATCTGCACAACAGGTGGTAAAGATGCTCGACTCATTGAAGTATAAACCGGAAGAATGTTTATTGATAACATCTGCCTTTCACATGAGACGTTCGCTGGCATGCTATAAGAAAGTAGGGTTGAACATTCAGCCCTTTACAACTGATTTCTATTCGCATCCGCGTGAATATTATCTCGATGCATTTATTATACCCAAGCTTGATGCACTGCACGTGTGGCATAAATTATTCAAGGAGTGGGTGGGTATGATCGCCTATAAATTTGCAGGGTATATTTGAGACTCGCTTTCAATTGAGACTATACTAAAAAAAGAAAGCTGCCCTGCGGCAGCTTCTTCGGTTTAGGTGGTGTTATATCTTTTTACTGGGGACTTACCGGAAGGCCGGTGCCTTTGTACATTCCCAGGTTTACTTGCGGAACGGTAGATCCAAATTTAGCATTTATTGCGTTAATAAAAACATTGGCAACATATGCATAACCTCTGCTGTTCGGATGGATACCATCTTCCGAAAAGGCTCCGGTAGGAGGGGTTAACGTAGGCGTAATGGTTACGCCACTCTTCACTTCAGCGGTAGCCGTTACCAGTGCTGAGAATGTTGAATTCACATCGGCTAACGCCAGGCGGCTGTTACTTTCCACAACCCCTTTAATAATATTGTTTAAAGCCGTGGTACGCGTACGTATCTCGTTAACTTCCGTGGATGTAAGTATATATTTATCTTCCAGCGGTACAGTTACACCGTATACCATTTGCGCGTTACCGCCTACGGTTGTACCCAATATAGCACCGGCTGATAAAGGTACGAGGTCAGTGTTCTTAGTCTGACGTGCTTTCGCATACGGCAGCAGACCTGCCGCTGGTCCTTGCATATAGGGACTTAGGTCGGTAAGTGTCTCATCGGTTAACAAGATCGGATTTTGTCCCGCAGCATATGATATTTTGCGCAGGTCACGTTCCGCTGCGGTGATAGCACCTGCAGAAGCAATCTGATCCAGAAAAGCATTGTAGTTGTTCGCGAGGTTTGTTGTAACCGTACCGGCAGTCGCTGCATCCAGTGGTATAGCATTCCACTTTACGGTTGTGAAGTGTGGTATCGTAGCAACGTCTGGTATATTTCCAACTACACCTTTTATGTTTGCATTTGAACCAAGTATACTGTTGATCGCAAGATTATACTGCTCTGAGAAAGCATTGGGATCCGTTGGCGATACAGGTCCTGATCCACCTGCTACTGCGTAAGCAAGTACATCACCATTACCAGCCCAGAACAGGAAGAATGTTCCTTGTGCTCCAATGGCATCGCCTAATATAGTAGAGGTTCCTGGCACAGAGGCAAAGCGTGCATACAGTCCGTTGTAAGCAGGGTTAGCCGGAGCGTTCGGACCGCCTGTGGCAGCAGTAAGGATCTGTCCTAAAATTATACCGGGTACGCCAAAGTTATTCAGTTTCGTTTTGTCACCGGTATAGGCAGTAGGTATATCAGCGGTGTTGTACGGAGCTGGTACGCCCGGATAGCCAGCAGGTGTAGGGCTTGCTGTTTTTGGACCGCTGCCATCGGAATCAAACAACACAAGTCGCCCTAAAATTATACCGGCACCCGGATTTGAATTCGTTGAGTTATACCCATTCACTGAATTTATATCGGGTTGATTGAACGTGGCTGAACCACCTGCACATTCAAACTGTTTATTCAGAATTTTGCCCAGTGAGTTGTTTTGTCCTTCGGTAAACAAGGCACCTGCCTGAAAGCCGGTAGTTAATGCATCGCCGATCACTACAAACTTTGTGAAGTCTGCGGAGCCTGCAGTAGCATCTTCGCACGAAGTGTCCGTGGTAGTTTCCGGTTCTTTCAGATCTATATCTTCCTGCGAACATGCTGCCCCTAATAGCAAGAGCAGCGAAAGTGTATATCCTCTATAGTTAATCTTTTTCATGGTAAGTCAAAGGTTTGGTTCTTACTTAAAGAATTCGTCAAAGGTCAGTGATATATAGTACATCTGGCCTACGAAAGGTCCACCGAAGTTAGTTCTGTAGTCACCGCCAAACAGGTTTGTACCACCGAGCTTCGCTGTTGTTTTGATGGAAGATATTTTATAGCTCAACTGGGCATCAAATACACCGAACTCCGGAATGTTAGCTTCTCCGAAATCAGACTGCCACAGGAAGCCTTCCTGCCAGCGATACGTAACATTGAACCCGAGGTTCTTGGTAACTTTACGATTGCTTAAGCCAACCGAGAATTTATTTTCAGGTGTATTGAAACCTGCACGGAAAGAACTGTTCGCATCGCGGTTATCTTCGAACGTTGCGTAGTTGTAACCACCGTTCAAGGTATATCCTTTAAACAAGCTGTAGTTGATACCAATACCGATACCGTATGAAGTAACATCATCGGGGAAGTTCACATACGGAGAATATATAGTTCCTGCAGGAACCGGATTGCCCTGGTGCGTGGTTGCTTTCTTCAGTGCATAGTTATCTCCACCGATAAAGTCGGTATAGGTTGTATAGTATCCCGTAAGGTCTACAAATACTTTATTGCTAAACGTTCCACGGTAACCAACTTCCCATGACTTCAACTGCTCCGGACCAACGTATGGTATATTTGCTTCTACGAGTAAAGAAGGATTGCCACCGCTTGTAGTTCCATCGGCATTCAATGTACCACCTGAGCTTCTGAACGCGCGGTACGAAGCTTCGGTATACGCGCCACCGTTATGTAAGCCGTAGCGTGATGCATTGGCTTCTGTACTTCCGAGCAGAATATTTGTTCCCAGGTTGAAGTATATAAACTGAGCTTGTGTATCCGGGTTGCGGAAACCGGTCTGGTAAGAAGCTCTGATGTTATGATTCTCGCTGAAAGTATATACTGCTGAGATACGCGGTGTGATGCGGCCATCGAAGTTTTCATTTTTGTCATAGCGAAGTGAACCGGTAAGTTTCAGCGCTTCTGCTATCGTTTTGGAGATCTGTCCGTAGAAACCAAACTCGTTGATGGTGATACGTTGGAAATCCGTTCCGTCATCCGGATCTTCATTGAAGATCGTTCCATCCGAGAACAAACTATATTGACGGAAGTTACCGCCTATTTGTATCTCGGCAAATTTGATCTGGTCTGCAAAGTTATAGTTGAACTGTGCGTGATATAGTCTCGAGTTGTCTTTGAATTTCGCTCCGGGAGGATTGCGCTGGAACAGATCGTTGCGTACGGACTCCAGCAATGTGTTATATTCTGCACTTCCTACAGCGGGTCTGTTACGATCAGCAAAGGCACGTGCCGCTGCATGGCTTCCGCCAGGTATACCTTGCGCTAAGAAATATCCCTGCATCGCCAGTACATATTCCTGTGCCCAGGTTTGTGAAGGCTTGATACGCTCGTTTACATAAGAGCCTAAAGCCGCTACGTTATAAGAATCGCCAGCGTTAGTCTCCGTCATATAGGCACGCACAAAAAAATTGTTGTTACGCAATTCGAGTTTATGAAACTGCTGAGTGAAATCGCGCAGCGCATATTTCTGAGATCCCTGGTATACGGAGCTACCACCACCGTAACGATAATTATAGAGTATCTCCAGGTTATCAGTAATGCGGTAGTGCAGTGCTATATCTCCTTTTAAACTTTTAGCATCGCGGTTGTCGAGCAGATCGCCTTCTTTCCAACCGGTTCTGTGAATGTTACCAACACTGGGTACACCGGTAGGCAATTCAATTTCATCACCGTATAGGTTTAGTCCATCGAAGTATGGTGTGCCGCTCAGATCCGTTTTTGAAGACGGGTTGTTAACATCTGTCTTATAGTCGTTACCATACCAGTCTTCTGCATCGAGCAGCGAGAAGTTTATTTTAAATGCGAATTTATTGTTGAAGGATTTAGCATAACGTATAGCAACGTTATAGTATGGGAAAGCTTTATCCTGTGCTTCGGATGTTGTAGCACCTCCTTTGAATTGTACGCTGAGTCCAGGGTACTCAAACGGACTCTTGCTGTTCATGAGTAACAGTCCGTTAAAGGCGTTTGGTCCGTATAGGGCAGAGGCAGCACCTGGTAATAATTCCATGCTCTCCATATCGAGCTCGCCTATACCTACAATGTTACCGGTAGGGAAGTTGAGCAGTGGAGCCGAGCAGTCCATACCATCAATGAGCTGTACAAACCTGGTGTTTGCTATCGTAGCAAATCCGCGTGTATTGATCTGTGGAAAGTTCAAACTGCTGGAAGTCATTTGTACTCCTTTTACCTGTGCGAGTCCTTCATAAAATTCAGGGGCAGCAGTGGCCTGTATAGCGAGGCGGTCAACGTGTTCAACCGCTGTTGGTGCCTTTGTAAGACTCTCCGGATAAAAGCTTCCGGTTACAATTACTTCTCCCAAAACACTTTCTTCAGGTTCTAGTTTTACATCGAGACCCGTAGTGTTGGCTTCGGTGATCTGCAACTCGATCTTCCGATATCCGGCATAAGAAATTTCAAGTGTAAGCGGAGGCTGAATATTTACCGACAACGAAAAATTTCCCTCCACATCGGCCGTGGTTCCAGCAACAGTTCCCTTTACTTTAATACTCGCCATAGGCATGGCCTCACCTTGAGCATCTGTTACCTTGCCCGAGATGGTAGTCTGCGCAAAGACCATCGAGACAGACAACAGCAACACCAGCACCGTAGCCAGCGAAGCCTTGTAAAAGTTTTTCATAGATACAATTTGGTTTTGGTTCTTAGGATTATGAGTTCCGTTTCTCAGAAACCCGAAATAGTATGCATACCGAGTTTCTTATCGAAAAGTACAAAAATTCTACAAAAAACAAACGTTTGAAATCACTTGTTGCAACGCTTTTTGAAATAAAGGAGAGAAAAGCAGAGATTTAGAAGGCTTTCTTTTTAAAAGAAAAAGTATCAGAAATGCCGGAGGGAGCGGTAAAGATCCGAACTCTGACTATACCTGATACTTTTCTGACAGCGGGGACTGAGTCGTTACTGCTCGTCTTTTGTATTCTGGATGTGTTTTACAAGACGTTCACACAACGCGTTGATCTCATTCGCTATATATTCATCGCCCGTGGCTGTAAGTGCACTTTGTGCCAGACCACCGATGCAGTCAATATAGAAACGCTTCATTTCGTGCACGGGCATATCTTTGGTCCACAGATCGATGCGAAGTGTATTCTTATGTTTATGATCCCAAAGAGCCACACTCATGGATTTGGTTTCCGAAAGCCCTGGATCCGGCTTATCAGTAGCATCCCACAGGATTTTATCCGGCACATTATTATGATCCAGCTCGACAGAGAAATTTATGGTTGACTTTTTCATGGAGCAAAAATAGTGATGAACGTGTTTAGGTGTTTACGTGTGCACGTGTTTATGTTTTTACGTGTGTACGTGTTTAGGTGTGTACGTGTTTACGTTCAACAGTTTCGTAGATACACCTGCCTGTACGAAGACACGTACACACGTACCAACGTAAACACACTAATAGCTCGTTTCATCCAATTTCACCTTACCCTTAAACGTCCAGAAGACGAAGGTGGTGTAGGCGGCTACGAGGGGTACTCCGATGGCGGCTACGGTGAGCATGATGCCGAGGGTTTTGTTGGAGGAAGCGGAGTTGTATACGGTGAGGCTATTGGCCGGTGTTTGGGGAGAATAAATTATAGTGGGGTATAATTCAAGTGAGACAATAATCAGGGCTACGCTGATGACGACTGCGGATGATAAAAAAGCAAACAGGTATTTCCGTTTGGCGATCTGGCGCGTGATGTTGGCGATGGCAAGGACCATGATCACGGGAAGTATAAACATACCGGGACTATTGTGAATCTGATCGACCAGGTGTGGTATATATAACAGGGTATAGAACGAGGTGATCACGAAACTGATCACGAAGAATATAGTGGTTCTGCGAACGATGATGGTAAGCTTGGCATATAATCGGTCTTCGGTTTTCATAACTAAGTATATAGCACCGTGCATCATGAACAGCGAGAGCGATGTTATACCCACCATAATGGAATATGGATTGATGAAATCAGAAAAGGTGCCGCGGTATATATGATCTTTATCAAGTGGTATACCGATGGCTACATTACCGAGTATAAATCCTAATAGAAACGCGAGTAAACCGCTGGAGAGACAATAGCTGATGTCCCACATCTTGCGCCACCAGAGCATGGGTTCTTTACTTCTGAATTCAATCGAAACGGCACGAAAGATCAATGCAACGAGGAAAATCATGAACGGCATATAGAATGCGGAGAGGAGCGAAGCATATACTTCTGGGAAACCGGCAAACAATGCACCGCCTCCGATTACCAGCCATACTTCGTTACCATCCCATACGGGACCTATAGCATTGAGTGCTGTGCGTCTGCTGGTTTCTTTGTTGAAGAACAAATGCAATGCTCCGGCACCCAGATCAAAGCCATCGAGGATAGCGTAGCCGGTAAATACAGCCCCGATCACCAGGAACCACCACGTTGGGAAATCTATACCTGCGAATGTATCCATGTGTTATCCGTTATACACTGTTATATACTTTCTGAATCTTTGCCGCGCGGTGCTGGTGTTGCTTCGGTTGGATGTTCGGATGTAAAAGATCCGGCCATCTCCATGTGTCGCGGACTGTGTTCATCATCGTGATGATCGTATGGTCCGTGTGTTATCTTTTTATTCAGCAGGTATATAAATAAAGCGAAGAGCAGCATATATACCAGTGTGAACATAATAAGCGAGAACATAACCTGGTTGGCCGTGACCGCTTCTGATAAAGCATCGGAAGTGCGGAGTAATCCATATACTACCCACGGTTGTCTTCCTACTTCCGCGGTATACCAGCCTACCTGGTTGGCGATCTGTGGTAGCAACACGGCCCACACAAAGACCCAGAGCAGCCAGCGTTTATCGAAGAGCGTTCCGCGCCACCAGAGGTAAACCGAATATAGCGACAACGCAATGAGCGCCATGCCAATCGAGATCATCAGGTGATACGTTTGAAAGACAAAGTTTACAGCTCCGGGACGTTCGTTCTCCGGGAAACTATTGAGTCCGCGTATAGGTTTGTCAACATCTCCATGTACAAAATAGGACAAGCCTCCGGGTATCGCTATACCGGTGGTAGTTTGTTCTTTCTTGTTTACCCAACCGAAAAGATATAGGTCTGCCGCTTTCAATGAATCGAAGTGGCCTTCCATGGCTGCAAGTTTCGCGGGTTGATAGTGTGCCACTACATCAGCAGATTTGTGTCCGGTAAATAATTGCAGCAGTGAAGTAACAGCCGCTACCGACAACGCAATCTTGAACGATGCTTTGGACAACTCTATATATTTACCTTTCAATATATACCATGCGCTTACACTCGTAACAAGAAATGCACCTGCAAGAAAAGCACCTGACCATACGTGCGATATACGTTCAACGGAAGACGGGTTAAATACCATTGCCCAGAAGTCAGTGATTTCGGCACGGGCTTTCATGCCTTCACCCACGATGTGATAACCGGTTGGTGTTTGTTGCCAAGAATTTGCTACTACGATCCAGATGGCCGAGAACATGGAGCCCAGCGTTACCATGATTGTAGAGAAGAAATGTACTCTTGGACTTACGCGATTCCATCCAAAGATTAATATACCCAGGAAGCCCGATTCAAGGGCAAAGGCAAAGATACCTTCTGCTGCGAGTGCACTTCCAAAAACATCACCCACGTATCGCGAGTAAACAGCCCAGTTGGTGCCGAACTCAAACTCCATAACGATACCTGTTGCTACGCCAATGCCGAAGATCAGTGCGAATATTTTTACCCAGAAGCGTGTCATCTGCTGGTATATTTCCTGACCCGTGCGCAGATACATTCCTTCCATGAACACCATTACCAAACCAAGTCCTATACTCAGTGGCGGATAGATGTAATGGAAAGCAATTGTAAAAGCGAATTGTATGCGAGAGAGAATTTCTACGTCCATCGGGTTCTAAAGCTACACCACGATGATGATGCAACAAAGGGAAATCGCAGTAAATGAGATTAAGTTTTGTAACAAATTACAGGATACGTTTGCAATATTTTTCTCCTGCATAATGATGAGACAGCCGAAGAGTATATTAACGTGGAGCTTTATTTCGGGTTGACTGCTTTGACGTTTTTTGTTGATGTCGAGCTCGTGTGCACACCTCACGACAATTTCTTTACCGTAACTTTCATTCCTTTAAATGAATAATTTACTCCCGGTTTATACATCTTCTTTCTTACGTTATATGCATATTCCCAGCGTTGAAGCGGTGTAAGTGCAAGAAATGCTTCGTCTTTTATTTTTTGCTCTTCGTCAAAGGTTGTTTTTATCAACTTGGCCATACGCTAATTTACAAAAAGGTTCATTATTTTTTATCCTCGTTCAGGCGAATAAAGAAATCCATCGACTCCGGATTCTTCAACGCACCCGCATTTACAACCTGTTTCGGATCTTTACCCATCAGTATCTTTTTAACCGGTGTTTCTGTTTTCTTTCCGCTGATCGTGTAGGGTATGTCGGGCACGGCAATGATTTCGTCTGGCACGTGCCGCGGACTATAATCATTGCGAATGGTTGTGTTGATGTTCTTCTTGGTGTCAGATGTCAGTTCAATATTCTCCTGCATCACTACGAACAACGGCATCCAGAATTCTCCATCTTTTTTCTCAATGCAGATGATGAGACTGTCTTTTACTTCTTTTACTTTATCCACTGCCCGATATATTTCGCTAGTGCCGATGCGTACTCCCGCACGATTAAGTGTTGCATCGGAACGTCCGTAGATAATCACTCCGTTGTGTTCGGTGATCTCCGTCCAGTCACCGTGTCGCCATACTCCGGGGTACATTTCAAAGTAACTTTCCGTATAACGTTTATAGTCGGGATCGTTCCAGAAATATACCGGCATGGAAGGCATCGGTCTGGTGATCACCATTTCACCTACTTGTCCCGAAAGCGAATTCCCTTCTTCATCAAACGCTTCGAGTCTGCAGCCTAACGCCCGACATTGGATCTCGCCTGAATATACCGGGAGCGTTGGCATACCACCCACAAATGCGCTGCATACATCGGTGCCGCCACTCATGGATGCAAGCCACAAGTCGTGCTTTACTTCTTTATATACCCAGTCGAAACCTTCAGGCGGTAACGTACTGCCCGTTGAACTTATGGATCGGAGCGGAGCGAGGTTAAAATCTTTTGCCGGATGCGTATTGGCTTTTATGTTAGCAAGTATAAATCCGGCACTGGTGCCGAAGTGATGTATACCGGCATCCTGCGCGAACTGCCAGAGTATATTTAGGGTTGGGTAAGCCGGACTGCCATCATACAACACCATGGTTGCGCCTGCGAGTAAACTTCCGTGTATATAGTTCCACATCATCCAGCCGGTGGTGGTATACCAGAAGCAACGTTCACCGGGTTTGAAATCGTTGTGAAAGGTTCCGTATTTGAATTGCTCCAGTAATATACCTCCGTGCGAATGCGTGATGGCCTTTGGTAAACCGGTAGTTCCGGATGAATATAAAATCCAGATAGGATGTGCGAATGGAACGCGAACGAACTCTAGCTTTGCTGTTGTGTTACTCGTAACCTCTTTCCATGAAGCAATCGGTTTAGAAGAAGCAGGTGGTATATCTTTTGAAGAAACGATGATGACTTGCTCCAGCGAGGGTAATGATCTGATCAGATCCTGGATCACTTCTGTTTTATCGAATACTTTTCCATTGTATTGATAGCTATCGGTAGCGATTAGTACTTTCGGCTCGATCTGCGCGAAGCGATCAATCACAGCGTTCGTTCCAAAATCGGGTGAGCAACTCGACCATACTGCTCCCAACGCGTTGACGGCAAGAAAAGCTATAGTTGCTTCCGGGCAACCGGGTAAATATGCCACCACGCGATCACCAGCCACTACGTTGTGTGCTTTGAGATACTGTTGAAAAGAGGCTGTCTGTGCCGTGAGCGAGTCCCAGTATACTTCCTGAATCGGTTCTGCTTCATTCTTGAAGATGATGGCGGGCTGCTGATTGTTTGCTTTACGAAATATATGTTCAGCATAGTTAAGACGCGTACCTTCAAACCAGCGGGCATGTGGCATAGAACCTTGCACTACGTTCGTATAGGAACCATCGTGTAGAACATCAAAGTATTGCCATATACTTTCCCAGAAAGCTTCGATGTTATCAACCGACCATTGCCAGAGTGAATGATAGTCGCTGAAATGCAGCTGCTTCTTCTCTTTCAGCCATTGCTGGTAGCGAACGAGATTAGACTGTGCGATAAATTCTTTTGATGGACTCCAGAGCATGGTGTTTCGTTATCCGTGAATCGTTATCCGTTAAAAGTGATTCGTTATCCGTGGGTGAGGCCGGGATTACGTTGGCCAAATTAAGTAAAAAGTTAACGATAACGATTTTTTAAATCCATTGCACGGAGGTCCTTTAGATTTGAATCACTATTATAACCTGATATAGTTATAGTAGTGATTTTTCT
>CBIHOZ010000108.1:0-23897 GCA_966211525.1 uncultured Chitinophaga sp.
TCTCTCAATCGACATTTTCTGTCATTCCTAATTTTCCCCGGACAACAATGGCTGCAAGCTGCTGGCTACAGGATAAAATGCATGTTGAAGTGTATATATACTTGATCGTAAGCGTTCAGCAGTAGCAGCTTTGAGCCGTGAGTAAGGATGCAAGCTGCTGCTATAGGTAGAAAGTGATAGATATATAGTATTTTACTTTCTCGCAGCTCAAAGCTCGTAACTCGCAGCTAAAAATTACACCCCGAACAGCGTGTTGAGGAATATATATACCGCACCGCAAACGCCCAGCAGCTGGTAGCCAGCAGCCTGCTACCATTAAAACGGGAATCCTATCCCCACATTATATATAACCGGTTCGCGGTAGTTGGTATAGGTGGTGGTTTCTCCGTTGGTGACTTTGGTGGCGTAGGGTTTGAAGAAACGAACTTTGTCGAGTACGAAACGTTCGCCTTCATCGCGGGCAGGATCATATACCTTCATACCTACATCGAAGCGAAGAATGAGGAATGTAAAATCGAAACGTAATCCAAAGCCTGTACCCACAGCAATCTCTTTGTAGAACTGGTTTACTCTGAACTGCGAATTACCATTGTCCACTTCGACATTATTTACCGTACGCTTGCGTTGCTGGAATGTCCATGTGTTACCTGCATCTATAAATAATGCACCACTCACAAAACCGAACAGTTTCTGTCGCACTTCGATACTCGCTTCCAATAATATCTCTGCCGGTTGTTCAATGTTGTAATCGAACAAACCATCTTTCACAGGATCTCCGTTAGACTCCGGATCTTCCGTTGTGCGTGGCTTGAATGAGCCAGGTCCTAATCTTCGCGGACGCCACGCGCGTATACTGTTACTACCACCTGCGAAGAAGAATTTTTCATACGGTAAACTTTCATTCTTCGAATAGGAGTAAGCTACACCAGAGTTGAATCGATACGCAACGGTAGTATTTTTGCTGAGTACATTTATTCTTCGTAAGTCAAGACTAAAGCGCAGGTATTTGAAATATTCCAATCCGTGTCTCGTAACAATTGAAGTGTCGAGGAGATTCCAGATTGTACCACCGCTCTCGAGTTGTGCTCGTATAAACCCTGAGCTTCTTTCCTGATTGCCGTAGTTCCGATAGTTCCAGGTAACACCAAAGATGATACTGTTTACGAACGAAGGACGGAACGAATTGAGCAAGCTGAAGTTGCCAAGTCGCGCTTGCTCCCGTAGCAGTTCCTTAAAATCACCGGACAGGTGTGCTGTGTCGATCACACTCAGGTTTATCGGTGTGAGCTGATATAGCCTGTTCTTGTTATTCTGCCAGGAGTAGGTTCCGTTCGCAGATATAGCAGTTCTCCTGTATTCAGGTCGATCGGTATAGGCATACCCAACAGTAAATTTGGTCTTCGGGTTATACGCAGCATGGCGGAAGCGTACGCGATCTCTGAAAGGCCAGATGAACTGCGGAAAGGTGAGCGATGCATTTATACCGGCTTCGGTACTCTTATAAAAGTTTTGATCTTCGGTAGCAGAAGCAACGCCTTCAAATCCAAATCGCCCGCTGATGTCGAATGTCTCCATGCCGTTGAATACATTTCGCTTCTTGAACGTCATGTTATAGAATGGACCAGGATATCCCTGCGTTACGTTCACACCGGCTTCGTTACTCCACTCGTATCGCGGCAGCGGACTGGTAAATATATTCGCAGTAAATTTACCATTAGCCGTATCGTAATTGATGTTTACAAATTTGAATGCATCCACCAATGCAAGCTGTCGTTGTGTATTGAGCGTTTTGGAGCGATTATAGAGTTCGCCCCGCTTGATGAACACACGTTGGGACAGTATCTTCAGGTTGTAGTCATTACTATAATAACTGTATTGTATATCCCGATAGGTACGCCCCGTACGTTCTTTGCCTGGCTTATTTATACCTATATCGGTGGTGAAGCGTACTTCATCGACCGTAAACTTTTTATGATAGCCGCGTTTGGCCGGATCGTTTATAATGATCATCACGGCTACTCTACGATCAGGATTTTTATACGAAGTATCGGTAGCAAACTCTATATATTGTCTGCTGAAATCAAAAAAACCATAGTCTTTCATCAGGAGATCGAGTCGCTCGCGTTCTTTGGTAAAATTGTCTTCATCGTAGCGATCGCCTTTTTTCAACAGAGACGTTTGCAGATTACGCTGTACTACATTGTTAACGGCTGTATCTGCGATCTGGTAAAAAATAGAGTCCAGGAAATAAGCCTTTCCGGGTATAACGGTATACGTAACCTTAACACGCTTCGGGTATATCTTCATGGTATCAACCCGGGCGTGAACCTTGTTTGTGAAATATCCTTTGGAGAACAGATAACCGTGAAAGCGTTCGAGGGTAACGCGTACGAGACTGCTGTCAAACACCGCGATCGGTTCGCCCCACTGCATTACCGTATTACCGTTCTCAATTTTGTTGGCGAGTTTCTCGCTTTTCTGTTGCTTCCGGAATTGCAGGTTGTTGATGCGCTTTTCTTTTTTGGTAGCAGCTATCTTGGCATCGAACTTCTTTTCAAAACGCTCTTTCTTCTTGATCATCTTCTCCTGGTCGTAGAAGCGATAGCCAAAGTAGTATATGCTTACCAGCGGTGCCAACGGACGAATAATAAACTTACGGTTAGGACGCTGTGCATGGAGGCCCTGCAAGGCGCTCGCATCGATGTGCCGCGGAGCATCAATTCTTTGGCGATACAATAGTTTTTCATTTTCTTTCAGGTGCTTTATACCCAGACAGCCCGAGAGGACGAATGGGAGCAGAGCAGCAGTAAGAAAATATTTATAGTTCAGGGTCCTCAAGCGATACGAATGCTATCCAAAGCAAAAATCAAGTTTATCAAATCTTTGCAAGTAAAGAAATACCGGAAACAGGAGCAATGTTTTGTGGTGCAAGGAGCAAAGAGTGTGCAGGAATTGCTCGCTTCTGACTTTGAAGTGACTTTGGTACTCGGTACAACGGACTTTTTCCGTCAACTGAACCGACCGGTACAAGCCGAAACACTGGAGGTAACGGAGAAGGAGCTGACGGACCTGAGCGAATTTCAGACGAACGACTCCGCCTTGGCCGTTGCCCGACTCAAACCTAACGACCCAATACAACTGCCACCTGATACATTCGGTATAGTGCTGGACGATATACGCGATCCGGGGAACCTCGGCACCATTATCCGCACAGCCGACTGGTTTGGGATCACGCACATCATAGCTTCTGAAGAAACGGCCGACTTCTATAATCCCAAGGTGATCAGTGCCACGATGGGGTCGTTCGCGCGCGTAGAAATATACTATACCAACCTGCAGCACTATCTTTCCAAGTCATCGCTACCAGTCTTTGGGGCTTACCTGGATGGTAAAGATGTTCATAAGACTGACTTCGGTTCCGGTGGATTTATACTCATCGGCAACGAATCGCGCGGTATATCTGACGCGCTCGAGCCATTTGTCACGAACAAGATCACGATACCACGGTATGGCCAGGCGGAGTCGTTGAATGCCGCGATCGCTACGGCGGTGATTTGTGATAATTTGGTAAGAAGTAAGAAGTAAGAAGTAAGAAGTAAGAAGTAAGAAGGGGAGACCAGAAGCCTGAAAAGTCCGAAAGTCGGGAAGTTTGTGGAGCGTGTGTGCTAAGATATATTTTGATGTAAATGAAAAACGCCTGATCTATTGCTATAGCTCAGGCGTTTTGTTTTATGCTTATCAGGAAATATACCCGGTATTTATTCTTACTTCTTACTTCTTACTTCTGGCTTCTTACTTCTACGCGAGCTCTCGCAAATCCACCGGCACTACGCGTGATACTCCTTTTTCCACCATCGTTATACCGTAAATGATATCCGTTGCTGTCATGGTGCGCTTGTTGTGCGTTACGATGATGAACTGAGAATCTTTACTGAAGGTACGGATGATGTTGTTGAACTTGTCGATGTTGGCGTCATCCAACGGAGCGTCAACCTCATCAAAGATACAGAACGGTGCCGGCTTCAGCAGGTACATGGAGAACAACAATGCTGTTGCTGTCAATGTCTTCTCTCCTCCGGAAAGCTGGTTGATCGTCAATGGACGCTTACCTTTTGGTTTCGCGATGATGTCGATGTCAGACTCCAGTGGATTGTTTGGATCAACCAAACGCAGGTCGCACTGATCGTCTTCTGTAAACAATGAGCGGAATACATTGATGAAGTGTTCTTTGATTTTGTTGAACGCTTCCATGAATGTTGTGCTGGCTACTCCTTCAATTTCGCTGATGGTACTGAAGAGTGACTCCTTCGCCTTGAGCAGATCTTCTTTCTGTTTCAGGATAAAGTCGTTACGCTCCTTGATCTCCGTATAGGCTTCCATCGCCATCGGGTTGATCGGTCCCATGTTGTCGAGACGATCGCGTATCTTCTGTACTTCTGCACGAATCTTGTCTTCATCGGCAGTAGCGAGGTCTTTATTTTCTTCTTCGGATCCCTGGTTGATAACAGAATCCAGATCGATGTTGAACTCTACCGAGAGACGTTCCTTCACGGAATTCAATTGCATCTTGCTTTCGTTCAACTGACCTTGCATGTCCATCAACAACGTGTCGATGTTCTGGCGCTGGTGCTGAATTTCACGCAAGGCTTTTTCAATCTGATCGATGAAGCCGCGGCTCTCGTAGTAATCTTTCTCAGCTTCTCCGAGACCTTTCTCCATCGCTTCTTTCTCTTCGTACATGCCGATGAGTTCGTCATCATTGCTTTGGGTATTTTCAATGATGCGTTTTACTTCTTCTTCGTTCTTGCGAAGTTCTTCGGCATTTACTTCCAGACGTTGTGCGCTTTGATCCATCGATTCCTGCTTGAAGCGGATCTCCTGATCTATACTCTTCACACGGTTGTCTTGCTGGTGGAAGAATATATTTTGCTCGTTAAACGCAGCAGACTTCTGGGTAAGTAATTCGTTATTGGAAGTGAGGTCTTGCGCGATAACCGCTAACCGGTCTTCCTGTGCTTCGAGTTCGTGTTGTGCCTGTTGTGCTTTCGGCTTCAGGTCATCGAGCTCTTTCAGCAGTGTATCAATTTTTTCGAGTATATCTTCTCTGCGCAAGTCAGCACTGCTCAACATCTGAGAGAACTGTTCGCGCTTGGTGCGCACCGATACAAACTCTTCGTTTACCTGACGAATGGTGTTCTGTACTTCTTCAATCTGCTGACGCAGTTTATTGTTGCGCAGCTTTTCAAGATCAGATTGTTTTTCGAGCAGGCTTCCGCGGATATCGTCCAGCTTGGAGGTGAGTTCTTTGATCTCCTTCTCCAGCTTTTCCATGTTCTTCGCGCGACCGATCTTCTTTCCTTCGAACAATCCTACTGAACCACCGGATACACTAAACTTACGCTTGGTAAGTTTGCCGTTCTTGGTGATGAAGGTGTTCTCATCGCTTGACGGAAGTTGCTTGATGTCGCCTTCGTATATATATACTTTATCGAGTATAAACGCCATCAGCTTTTTATACTTCTGATCGTACTCAATAATCTCCGTTGCCGGGAAAGCGTTATCGTATATGCGACCTGGTGTTGATTCAAACTTCTCGAACGCATCGAGTATAAAGAAGTGTGCTTTACCTTTGGCAGCATCGCTCAGGATGTTGATGGCATCGTACGCTTCAGACTCGTGTTGAACTATATAGTAGTTCAGGTATTGCTCGAGGTAATTTTCAATGGCTACGCGATACTCTTCCGATGTTGTAAGTATATCGGAGAGGAGGGGAGCATTTTTACCTACTTTCTTCTTGAGGAACTTGATGGCTTCGGGGAAACCTTCGAGGTTTTCAACAAGTGACTTGGTAAGGTTATACTCATTCTGACGTGCATCGAGCTTACGACCGGTTACGTTCATTTCTTCGCGTATCATCTCGATGGTTTTCTCCATCGCACCGATGCGCTCCTGCACTTCTTCTTCTTCTTTCTTCAGTTTATCAGACTCACCGTTGAGACCACCGAGCTCATCCTGCAATACTTTGAGTTTATTTTCAAACTCTACGAGGCTTGCACTTTGTTGAGACGAATCGGATGCAGTCTTCTCTAGCTCTTGCTTGAACGATGATACCTGTATCTCGCGGATCTCTACGCCTTTGTTGATCTGGAAGCTTTCTTCCTGTTTCTCGCGCTGTACTCTGCGCAATGAATCAGATTGTGTTTGCAACTCAGAGGTTATACGCTTCTGATCTTCGTATTCTGCTTTGAGGTGTTCGAGCTTTTGTGTGATCTCCGCCAGTATACCTTCAGCAGAAGCTTTTTCTCCTTCAAGACTTTGTATACTGAAACGCGCACGTTCGTTGCTCTTGCGGTCTTGTTCGATTTGGTCGCGCAAGCCAGCAGCACGGTCGTTCAGATATTTGAGACGCTCGTTCTTGATCTGCTTCTCACTTTCATACTGACGTATCTTCGCTACAAATTCATTTATAGCTTTCTGACGCGAGCTTAATGTTTTCTCTTTGAGAACGAGTTCAGCTTTTGCTTTTTCGATCGCGGCTTCTTTCTCTGCTATATCTGCAGCAAGTGCTATTTTACGATCGCTCTCTTCCTGCACACGCTGGTTGATGTCGTTGAACTTGTCTTTCTGTTTGTTCACAACAACCTTGGCGAGTGTTATACTTTTCTGCTTATACTCTTCCTTAATTTTGTAGTAGTTCTCGGTCTGCTTCGCTTGCTTCTCGAGCGACTTCATGTTCTTCTCGATCTCGAAGAGTAAATCTTCTACACGTTCGAGGTCAGCATCCGTATCTTCAAGTTTCTTCAGCGTTTCCTTTTTACGCTTCTTGAATTTAGATATACCGGCTGCTTCTTCGAACAGCATTCTTCGTGATGAATCTTTATCATTCAGCAGATCGTCCACCATACCCAATGCGATGATCGCATATGTATTTGACGCAACGCCTGTATCCAGAAACAAGTTGGTGATATCTTTCAGGCGGCATGATACACCGTTGAGTAAATATTCACTTTCACCCGTACGGTATAGTCTTCGCGTAATTGTAATCTGCGAGTATTCCGTAGGAAGTATGTTCTTGGTGTTATTGATGGTAAGCGATACTTCGGCCATCTGCTGCGCGCTTCGTCCGCTGGTTCCGTTGAAGATAACGTTCTCCATTTTTTCGGAACGCAGGGCACTTGTTTTCTGCTCGCCCAATACCCAGCGGATAGAATCCACCACGTTGGACTTTCCGCACCCGTTCGGCCCGACAATACCGGTAATTCCTTCATCGAAGTTGATTACCACCTTGTCGGCAAAACTCTTGAAGCCTTTGATCTCCAGTTTCGCTAATTGCATGCTCTCTCCTTTGTGTTAGAGGTTGTACTTTTTAATCTGCCTCAGACCGAAAACTATATTTCAGGTCTGCTGTGTGCGGCCCGTGTGTGCGCGTGAAATGGCTTGCCCGCCTGGGTTTCAGTTTGTTAGACTATGAAATAGTTTGTAGAGGTTTACCTACTGCTATTACCTGTTTACTTACCGGAGCCAATGGTGGAAGTCGGCAAAGATAAGCTTCTGCGGTTGGCAATTCAAAATAAAAAATATGGAGAGTGTAAGGGGTTGAGGGTGAGGCGCGAGGGAGTTTTTTGAGGGTGTTTGATGGCTGTATGCCAATAAAAACAGTTTACAGTAGCCTTAGACTGGAACGATTCTTATAACGATGCCTTCAGTCATAGCTATCAATAAGAACAATGGTTGTTTGATGCTAATTATTAACGAAAGACGTCCCTAGATTTTTATGATCATTGACGTCATTGAGGTAGAGGTCTCGTGGTCTAATTCACTACTTAAATATATGTATACTTCCCTGCGTCTTTTTTAAATTTCGAAAGACGCTATTGATATTGTTTCGTGTTCCCATTTCAGGAGTTTAGTGTGAGGCGAAGTGGCTGTAGTCTATATAGGTATAAAAAAAAATATTTTTTGATTTTTTTGTAAACCTATATCTGAAGCTTTGAAATGAAGCTACTTACCGGTGAGACAAGCAGTTAATTGTGTATACTTCTTCCTTGGATTACGGTAGTGCCAATACTTACAACGTGTGCAGTATGCGGAATTTTGATATAATGAATTGTAAGGTTTTCCTGATGTTTTGCTTTTAGAGTTGCGAGTAAAAAAGGAAGTATATATCTTTCGGATAGATTACGTTTCTTGATATTCTTAAGAGTCCTAGAATTGGGTGTGATTTAAGGTTAGCCAAAATTCAAACTCTCTAAAGTATAATGTTAAGTACGTGGCAAGCCATAGCTAAGCAACAGGAATTACTTTTATTGTTACAGAAACAATTGGAAGGCAAGCAACACGATTAAAATAGCTAACGGGTATTTGATACTAAGATGCTACAGATGTATAGGTTTTGTTGTATACTGGTAGTGCTGTCAAGTAATTGTTTGTTCGCACAGGATACGGTTAGTTACGTTGGTACTGTTGGAAAGGGAAAAACAATAACTTACCAAGGTGCAGGTTATTCTATACAACTTTATAAAAAACGAAAACGTGCAGATGTACCCGAACGGACATTGTACTTCGATAAAGATTACTATCGCTTTCAATACATGGATGAAGGTGTTACTAAACTTCTTCGTGCGAATGAAGTTGTTGCCATCAGAAGGAATGATAGTGTATTTGTTGATGATCGTATTTATAGGATGTCGTATGACAAAAAGTACCATGCCTATGACTTTAAAAAAGATACTTCCAATGTGCTGACTGTACAACACTGGCTAAGCGATTCTTCTGACTACGATGATATGTACGATGTTGATGTAGCTATATATGAATCGATACCGGATATGCAGCTATTGCAAATATTTGGTTTTGAAACTGTTAGTAAACATATAAAACCCCGAGGTATCTCCAGAACTGCTGGAATAATAATCATAAGCACAGCTGCTACAGCGGTGGTAACTTTTATGAAACTAAAACTGCAAGATGACGATTCGTTGTAGCATACTGACTTTTGGCCTGTCCGGTTTTCCTTACAATCTCAATTGCGGTATTGTGAAATAAAGGTATAGATGAGACCTTTGCAATGGTATTTAATTCCTAACCTAACTTACCTGAGGTCCTCTGGACGTCTTTGGGCGTTCAGGGGATTTTTACTAAATAAGTATATCAGGTTATATATCACACCTAATCAAGTATAAAATATACCTTACAACAAGCCCTATTTTTTTATTTATGAAGTACTTATTGATAGCTGTTTTTTCAGTGGTGTGCAACCTCGGTCATTCTCAAATTCCGCTGGGCTTTAAAGCAGGTGTAAACGTTAATGAAATTGCAATGACGAATGTTTCAAAAGACTTCATGGATCAGGCTTATTCATCGATTACATCTTTTCATATCGGTGTGTTTTCAAAGCTGACGTTATCTGATAAATTTGATTTCATTCCAGAGTTACAATATATAAGAAAGGGCTACGACTATAAGCCGTCATACGGCAAGGGTGAGATTCGATTAGACTATATTGAATTGCCGCTGCTAATTTCCTACAAACCGATTTCATTATTGGCTATTGAGGCCGGGCCTTCTATTGGTATTAAGATCAAGGAGAATACGTCTTTTGATCTTTATAAATCCACAGATGTAGGCGTAGTCGGAGGTCTAAGATTTAATTTAACGAGCAAGTGGTCTGTGATCGGGCGCTATTATTATGGGATTACAAGTGTGTACGATATATACTTTAATCCTGGCCCGAACCAAGGGCCGGTTGAGAATATTTCGACCTATAACCGAAACCTACAATTTTCAATTGCCTATTATTTGAAGTAGGAGCCAAATCTCAATCCATAGTCCCACACGTCTAGCAGCTAGCAACTCAGCCAGCAACTCCTCAAAATAGTTCTTTCCCAAATCTCGCCATCCGCTTATATTTGCGGCCTTAAATTCAATTTGTTTAGCTCATGGGACTTCAATGCGGGATCGTAGGTTTGCCAAATGTTGGAAAGTCGACTCTCTTTAATTCTATTTCTAATAACAAGGCTGAGGCGGCTAACTTTCCGTTTTGTACGATCGAGCCCAACGTTGGGGTTATCTCGGTGCCTGATCCACGTTTGAAAATCCTGGAAGGTCTTGTGAATCCGCAGCGTGTGCTGCCTACTACCATCGAGTTTGTTGACATTGCCGGACTTGTTAAAGGCGCCAGCAAAGGAGAAGGACTTGGCAACCAGTTTCTCGGTAACATACGACAGGTAGATGCTATTGTTCATGTGGTGCGTTGCTTCGAGAATGATAACATCGTTCACGTAGATGGTCGCGTTGACCCGGTAGCGGATAAAGAAATTATTGATACTGAGCTTCAGTTGAAAGACCTGGAGTCGGTTGAGAAGAAGATCAGCAAAGTTGAGAAAGCTGCTAAGGCCGGTGATGCTAAGCTGAAGAAAGAATTATCGGTACTCCAATTATATAGAGATACACTGCTGTCGGGTAAGAATGCGCGTGCTTTGCAGGTTGATGAAGAGGACAAGAAGGCCGTGGCTGATCTGCAATTGCTTACAGCGAAGCCGGTGATCTATGTTACGAATGTTGATGAAGGTTCTCTTCATACCGGTAACAAACATGTTGATGCTTTGCGTGCTCATGTAAAAGATGAGAATGCTGAGGTGGTAATTATTTCGGCTGCTATTGAAGCACAGATCGCTGAGCTGGAAAGTGAAGAAGATCGTGCTGTATTTTTAGCGGAGTATGGATTGAAAGAGTCCGGACTTAACAAACTGTTGAGAGCTTCGTATCACTTGCTTGATCTGATCACTTACTTCACGGCAGGGGAGAAGGAGGTACGTGCCTGGCCTATCAAACGCGGTTGGAAGGCACCTCAGGCAGCCGGTGTAATTCACTCTGATTTTGAAAAAGGCTTTATTCGTGCCGAGGTTATTAAATTAACTGATTACCAGCATTATAAAACTGAACAAGCGTGCAAGGAAGCTGGTAAAATGGCGGTTGAAGGAAAAGAATATGTGGTTGAAGACGGGGATATCATGCATTTCCGCTTTAACGTATAAAGTTTCCTTACAATTATATTTAACCTTTACTTTTTTTTCTTAGCTTTATAATCCGCTCACATTCAGTATTGAGCGGATTTTTTGTTTGGGTAGAATTAAAAACCCCCCGATTAATTTTTTTTTGGCTTGAGAACCAGGATCATTTTTTCACTGAAAAACAGGGGTGCGTACGTGCCGTTTCACCACCAATATCTGTTAGCGCAGGTAATTAAAGGACTTTTAATATTTGGTCCGGAGAAGGGCTATGTCGATTTCAATCAGTATAATTTCTCAGGACTAAAAGGACAGACTAAAGTTAGCCGTAAGGGACTGCACTATTTTTCATCGAAGGTTACGCTGGTGTTTGCCTGCTCGGATAAACCTTTCATGGATTACTTCCTCGCACGTCTGTTTGAGCAAAAAGAAATTATCGTAGGTAATCTTCACCTGATGCCGGAGGCGGTAGAGCAGGAGGAGCCGGTAAAGATCAGCGATGAGTCTAAGTTCCTGTGTATATCTCCGATTGTAGTTATACCCGCTGCATTCAACGATGAGAGTGGTAAGAAATTCGTATCACCTGAGAGTGATGAATTTTCTGATCTTCTCTATGAATCTACTCTTGCCCGTATGGAAATACAGGGTAAATATACTACCGAGCAGTTAGCGTCTTTTTATAAATTTCAAATCGTGCCTGACCAGGACTATATCCAGCGTATACAGGCATCGCATAAAAAATTCGCGCGCATATACCCGTTGTACGATAGTGATGTAAAGTTTGAAGTTCGCGGATATACTTTCCCTTTTACCCTATATGCAGCCAAAGAAGTGCAGCAGTTTGTCTATGAAAATGGCTTAGGTCATTTTACACACAAGGGCTTTGGTATGCTGGATGTCGCCAACAACGACTCCATCCAACGCACAGCTCAGCAGGAAGTAATTTACGCTTAACGCGGATTGGCTTCGAGCCTCAGGTAGCCAATCAGCAAATCAGCTTGTGGCTGAAACGGTCTGTAGTATACAAATATCTCGTACTGATTCTCTGTCTCAAAGTGACTTCCTTCAAAACGGTATGGATCAGCTCCGGGCGCTTTTACTATATATTGATAGTCATACCAGCCTTGCTTCAAGAGTATATCTGCTACATAGCTGCTTTGCGCAGAATCATAATGCATTTTATTTTCCTGGTTCAGGTTCCAGTAGTTGAACGCTCCTGCGACATATACATCTCCTTTTACCGGCGGTGTAGATAACGTAAAATTCACATCAACGTAGTTTGCATATGCCATATCTCGGTAATCGTAGTTGTCGAGGGTAAAGCCTCCGTTCAAGTCGTTATACTGTGCATACGCTTCATCTTCGCGCGATTTGTCTTTCTGTATATAGGCTTTGAATGGTTTTACTTTTTTATCCATATAGCCTACGTTGCGCCCGGGATAATTCAATGATCGCAGATCGAAGAAGCGAAACTCATTTCCTCCCTTAAACATCAGCGCATCGTCAAAGAATCTATACTCAATTTCTTTTTCAATCTCACGAACAAAACTTGGTTTCACATTCGAAGCCATGTTGTCCCAACGCTGGTTCTGACGAATGTTTACATGTACATCCGTAAGCGGGTTGAGTATACTCAGATTGTTATAGTTGACGGTGAAGTTGATCTGCTGATTGAGATCTGCGATTCTTCCCGGGCCAATCAGATTTCCATTTTGTGTAAAACTGACCTGTGTATTAAACACCATGAATCGTTTCGTGAGAATGAGATCTTCTTTATTGCTGCCGCGATATACTGCCAGAACATAGTTACCCGGTAATTTTACAACTGGTAACGTAAATGTATAGTGAATATAGGGGATGTGTGTATCAACCGAGAACTCGTAGCTGTTGATCGGGAACTCGTTATATACCGTCATATAGTCGAGGTCTTGTAACGATGACTGTGTCCAATCGTGATTGCAATGAATAACTTTCGCGTAGTACGAATCATTCTGATTGCGCATGTCATCGAACTCAAGGATAAGGTTGGCTTGTCCTAAACCTGTAATCGCCGGGTTGAGTGTATTTCCGGAAGCATATAACTGAATGGTTTTGATCTGCGGTTCGTACGCGCGGTCAATAAGCTGCAGCGCTTTAGGATTACCATCTGAATTAACCGTACTTTGTGCGATAGGTGTGCAGGCAGCAGCCAACAGTACAAGCAAAATCGAAATATACAGGAACCTCATTCGTTAACTGATTAGTGAAACGTTGCGTTTCGGGTTTTAGGGTTGTTAAAGAGGCAAAGGAAAAAAGATTTTGGCAATATCAAAGCCAAATGAGGTTGATGTGCGTTTCAACAGGATCAAAACCTGTGCAGGGAATGAACGATTTGGGCATTCCAACCTTTTGCAGAGAGATAGTGTCTAAGTTTCAAATGGTCGGATTATCGGATTAATGCTCCACGAAACCGAGCTTATAGAAGGATGCCGAAAAGGTAGCAGGGCCTCTCAACGGGCTTTGTACGATCGCTATTGCCGAAAAATGCTGGTGGTCTGCCTTCGTTATTCCAAGACTACGGCCGAAGCGGAAGACATTCTGCAGGAAGGATTTGTAAAAGTGTTTCAGGGGATCGAGAATTTCAGAGGTGAATCGAAGCTGGAAACCTGGATAACCCGGATCATGGTGAACACAGCACTTAATGCAAACCGGAAAAAGCTTTACCTCCTCCCCATGGTCGACATCGAAGAGACCAATCTTCCGGAAGACGAAGTCAGTATATCCGGTATCCATTTTACTCAGTTACTTGAAATGATACAGGCATTGCCGCAAGGATGCCAGATCGTTTTCAACATGTTTGCCATTGAAGGTTTTAGTCATAAAGAAATAGCCGAACAACTCGGTATATCAGAAGGTACATCGAAGTCGCAGTTTGCCCGAGCCAAGAGCTTGCTGCAACAACGGTTACTAAAGGAGTCAACGTATTATGAACGATATGGAGAGTCGAAAATTTGAGGATGCGTTCCGTGATGCTTTCAAGGAAGCAGAGGTGAGTCCCACAGAGAATGTGTGGACGAACATCGAGCTCGACCTTGAAAAAGCGGAAGGTGACAAGATGAAGCGTAGAATTTTCTTCTACAAGCTTCTTGCTGCTGCATCTATAGCCTTTGCTATGAGTGTAGCCGGTGTAGGTTATTATATACTCCAGGATCAACAACGATTTGATGGATCACTTGCTGTGAATCCAAAAACGGAATCATCGTCCGAACGTAATGCGCAAACCCGTACCGGAGAGACTGCCGGTCAGACAACAGAAAGTATAGCGGATAATTCAACTGCTGACCAAGCTATATCTTCCGATAATGCAATTGTAAAAGAGCAGGCAACTTCGGGTACAGAAAACGATCAGGCTGCTACATCTTCTTCACCTATATATGACGGTAATAATGCAAGC
The DNA here is from genome assembly GCA_966211525.1 of uncultured Chitinophaga sp. Lineage (GTDB taxonomy): Bacteria > Bacteroidota > Bacteroidia > Cytophagales > Cyclobacteriaceae > Ohtaekwangia. The sequence goes on from CBIHOZ010000108.1 coordinate 14,443, forward strand.
GAAAGTTCTGCAGAGAATAAATCTATAGCATCTTTGAATACAAGCGATAAGAATGCTTCTTCCGGTTCAGTAGATAAAACTAATGAGCAGGCTTCAGCGATCAGGAACACGGATAAGTCGAATGCAACACAGCGTCAGCCTGAGACAAATGGTTCTTCATCCAACATTGCAAAAACAAACAACGCTTCCAATCAGGCAAATCAAAATTCTATAGCGAAGACGGAGCAACGGAGCATTAATCCGAGCAATCAAAATTATACTGCAGATAAAAACAGTGCAGCGCAAAATTCTGTTGCATCAACGGAAGGAAAGCAAGGTAATAAGCGCAATGCTAAGGCAACCGAATCGACCGTGCTCTCTTCTGATAAGAACGCAAAAAATACAAATGATATAGCGAACACATCTTCTCAGCATATTGCTGCTACAGATGCTGCTAAGCATAACGGAGTTGCTACTCAGCAAAATCAAAACGCTTCCGTAACAGAAGGACAAAACGTTGCATCCAACAATGTGAATAAAGTCGGACAGGATGTTAACGGCAAGACCACCAGTACTGATAATGGTATATCTCCGAATGTAGAGAAGCAAGGCATCGCTTCAACCGAGCGAGTGGCATCCAACAGTAATAAAAAAGATGCATCGGTAAATAATGCTTCCGCGATCACGAATGACAAACAACAAGGTATAGCTGCCGCTGACAATAAGAATGCAGTTAATGGTAATCAAGCTGATAGTAAGAATGCCGTTGATATCAATCCATTCAGCCGATACTATACTGCTAATAACGGTGAACTTGGCGCGGTAAATAATTCCTCCACACTTGCTTCCAACGAAGGTGTAAAGAAATTGCCGTCTCGTGTTGACAAGCCGGTTGACTTTGATGCGACTAAATTTGCACCGCAGGAAGATCCGCTCATGCTGATGTTGGCAAAACTGGATGCAGAAGGAAAGGGAAGGAGCGAAGAGCAGAGTAAAGAAAAGGACAATAGCACTGAGAAACTCTGGACATCCGTTGGTTTTGCTGCCGGTAGTTTTAATACAGTGAATTCAAATGTATCAACGTCTCAATCTTTTGCTATGAACAATGTAGCAAGTCAGCAGGCGAAAGCCTCTGGGTCAAGCTATACCGTTGGACTTAGCATGGGTACGCGTTTATCAAACCGCTGGGTTGTTCAGGGTGGTGTAAACTATATGACGCAATCGTCTGACTATACATCGAATGCTGTAGGTGCTTCTGCAGACTTTGCAAACTTCAGCGCGCCTGCGGTTAACAGCATGATGAGCGAAGCAGACAGCCGGCTTGTATCAACAGCACCATATACTATTAATAGCAGTCTCAGGTTTGTAAGTATACCGTTGCAGGCAGGCTATATGATTGTGAACAAACGTTTCGGTGTACAACTGAACGGAGGAGTATCAACCGATATGTTCCTGCAAAATACACTTACACCCGAAAGCGATAACGTAAGTAAAACAACGCAGGGCAGTGGTGAAGATTCTCCGTATCGTACGTTTAACTTCAGCGGTTTAGTGGGCACTGAATTCAGTTATAAGTTTGGACAACATTATCGACTGGCGTTGAACCCCGGAATCCGCTATCCATTCAATTCTATTTATAAATCGGATCAGCCCATCACTGCGATGCCGCTTACATTCGATGTGGGTTTACGTTTTCGGTATATTTTTCACTAAGCTTCCAACCTTTTCATGCGGGTGAGGGTCTAATCACTAAATAACCCTGAACCGGTATGGATACTTTAGAGAACAGGCTTCAAAAACGGATACACGTTTCGCTATATGCATTACTCTTCCTCACAGGCCTTTTAGGCATCAGTGTGTTGCTGGAAGGGTGTACGGATAAGTGTGAAGTAACGAATGAGTATACTTTTTACGAGCCGGTATATACTACACTGGACGAACTGCGTTCCAGCGTGTCCGTTACCGCACCCGAACCCATCAAGACAGTCGGGAAGATATACTATAAAGATGGATTTCTGTTTGTGAATGAGCCGGGGAAAGGAATTCACGTTATCGATAATCGTAATCCGGCAGCGCCTGTAAATAAGAATTTTATTACCGTACCGGGTAACTATGATCTCGCTATAAAAGGCAGCATGCTATATGCTGACAGTTTTATCGACCTGGTGGTATTGGACATAGCATCACTTGTTGATATAAAAGAAGTAAACCGGTTAGAAAATATTTTCAGTAACTATAACAGCCTGGGTTTTTATGTGGATGCACAGAAAGGTATTGTAACGGATTGGGTAGAGAAACGAAATGTATCCATCGAAAAATCGGATTGCGACACACAATTCAATATTCAGCCCTGGGGCGGAGTATACTATGAAGACGGTATAGCGTTAGCCAGTTATGTAAAGTTTGATAAGAGCGCAGCCATCGCTCCGGGGAACGGCTCTGGCCCCGGAGTTGGCGGCTCTATGGCGCGATTCACAATTAGCCAGGATCATTTATATACCCTCGACCTCGGATCGTTACAGGCTGTTGATATCACGGATGCAAAGAATCCTGTAGCAAAAGCGAAGACGTACGTTGGCTGGGACATTGAGACTATATTTCCGCACGAAGAGCATCTCTTCATAGGCTCCAGCAGTGGCATGCATATATTTAATATTACAGCACCGGCTGCACCTACACTCGTAAGCACCTATGCGCACGTACGCAGCTGCGACCCGGTAATTGTGGATGGTGACTATGCGTATGTAACACTTCGTTCCGGAACTACCTGTCAGGGCTTCACCAATCAACTTGAAGTCATTGATATCAAAGATGTAAAGAGTCCGCAGTTGCTGAAGACCTACGCCATGACGAACCCGCACGGACTTGGAAAAGACAACTCCACATTATTTATCTGCGATGGCTCTGCCGGATTGAAAGTATACGATGCTTCTGATATTAATCTGATCGAAAACAAACAGCTGGCACATTATCAGGATATACATGCGTATGACGTAATTCCGTTCAACAACACGTTGATGATGATCGGGGAGGATGGTCTCTTTCAGTATGATTACTCCAATCCGAAGAATATAAAACTGCTTAGCCATATCGTCGCGTCCAATGAAGAATAAACTCCTGCTGGGCTTTTGCTTCATGATGACAGCGTTTACGTTGGCCGCTCAATCCGATACGGTTTCGTCAAAACACTCCAATCAGATACGATACTCCAATAGCTTTCATGTCGGAGCTTTGATCGGCAAGAAAGGAAACGGAAGCTATACCTCTTTATCTACGGTACACGGTATACGCTATAACCGTCTCGGTGCCGGACTCGGTGTAGGATATGACGGCTATACCGGCTGGCGCACACTCCCTATAGTTGCCGCTATATCTTACGATTTCGCGAAGGTGAAGAACAATGCATTCTTCGTTCAGTTCAACGGAGGTTACTCATTTGCATATCGTACGGAAGAGTATGAAGATAATCTTGATTATGATATAGATGGTGGACAGACTTTCTCGGGGCTGCTGGGCTATCGTATCAAAACCGATAAGTTGAGTATACACATCAGCTCCGGGTATAAATTTCAACGTATCAAGTATAGCTACACACCTTCATTCTGGTGGTATGCAGATGTAGCGGCTCCGGTTACTTCGGTTGAGCGGGATATGGAGCGATGGGTAGTGCAGATCGGTATCGGAATTAATTAGCAAAGGCTAATTGTCTCTTTCATAACCAGTCACAGACTGGTCAATAGCACTGGTGTGTCAGGAGGAACAACTGATCACCTTTTTAGGTAAATGGTTAGTTTTATAGGGTGTCGGGTGTTCCTGCCGGCATCCTTTTTTTATGTTCGGGTGTGAATGATAGTATATTTACTGTATGATTCGTGAAAGAGTCTCATCCTCAAGTCTTGCGTCAATCGGGTATGATGAAGATCATGCTATATTGGAAGTAGAATTCCGGACAGGAGAGGTATATCAGTACCTGGATGTGCCCGTATCAGAATATGATGCTTTGATGAATGCCGATTCTATAGGGGCTTACTTCTCTCATAATATTCGTCCTAACTACGATTTTCGGCATATTCGCTGAGGTTTGTTTCCCGCAGAACACACAGATTTACGCAGAAAAAATGCATGATGGGATCCATGCATTTTTCTATGTCTAACTATCAATATATAGATACTTGTAGATAACCCGCGAATTTTTCCAGACACTTCATCTGCGTATATCTGCGAGTTCTGCGGGAAACAATTACTGATTCAGTTCATCGATGGCAGTCGCTACTTCTTCCCACTTTTTATTCGCGGCAGCAAGGTCTGCTTCAGTTTTGTTGAAGGTCGCCTGTACTTCTTTTAGTTTAGCAGCGTTGCTGAACACTTCGGGACTCGCCATTTCAAGTTCGAGTTTTGATTTCTGTTCTTCGAGCTTGCTGATCTGCTCTTCTGCTTTCTTCAACTCTTTATCAAGCGTTTTCAGTTTCGCTTCGTTGCTCGGTGTCTGCGGTTGCTTGGCTTTTACTTCAGGCTCTGCTTTCTTCGGCTTTGGTGGCTCTGCTTTCACACCGCTTGCTTCATTCTTCTTGCGCCAGTATTCATACTCCTCGTATGTACCCGGATATTCTTTTATCTGTTTGTCTTCTATATACCAGATCTTGTTGGCAACCTGACTTACAAAGTGACGGTTGTGAGACACCACTACAAAGCTGCCGAGGTATTGTTGCAGCGCCTGTATAAGTATATTTTCTGAAATAAAGTCAAGGTGGTTGGTAGGTTCATCGAGGAGGAGGAAGTTTGCTTCGGAGATCAACGTCTTCGCCAACGCTACGCGCGACTTTTCTCCTCCGGATAATACTTTGATCTTCTTGAAAACATCTTCATCCGAGAAGAGGAAACATCCCAGTACATTTCGCAATTCCTGCTCAGGTTTACCGGAGCCTGCCTGCAACATCTCTTCGAGTATCTCATTCTCTACATGCAATGATTCAAGCTGGTGCTGTGCATAGAAGGCACGTATTACGTTGAAGCCCATCACACGTTCACCATCGATCGGTTCTTCACCGGCAATGATACGGAGCAGTGTAGATTTACCTTTACCGTTAGCACCGATCAGCGCAATCTTATCGCCACGTTCAATATTGATGGATGTATTCTTGAGTATTTCTAATGGTCCGTATGATTTGGAAACATCTTTGAGCGTAATGATATAGCGACCGGGCTGCTGTTTGAATTTGAAACGAAAATTTACAGCAGCAGTATCATCTACAACTTCTTCAATCATATCCATTCGCTCCAATGCTTTTACGCGCGATTGTACCTGGCGTGCTTTGGTTGCTTTAGCTTTGAAGCGTTCAATGAAGCGTTCCGTCTGTCGTATCTTTTGTTGCTGATTTTCATACGCACCCTGCTGGATCTCTTGCCGAAGTTCTTTCTCCTGCAGGTAGAAGGAATAATTTCCTTCATAGGTAACGAGTTGCTGTTGGGTAACATCAACTGTTTTCGTAATCACGTTATCGAGGAAGGTACGGTCGTGTGATACAATGATCACAGCGCCATCATAATTACGAAGGTAATTTTCAACCCACTCAATAGAAGGTAAGTCCAAGTGGTTGGTAGGTTCATCGAGCATGAGCAACGATGGTTTCTCCAGCAGTAACTTCGCGAGCATCACGCGCATGCGCCATCCTCCGGAAAATTGTTTTAGCGGACGATGTAAATCGGCTGTAGCAAAACCAATTCCTTCGAGTACTTCTTCTGCTTTGGACTGAATTGAATAACCATCCAGATGATCGAACTTCTCCTGCAGCTTCGACATCTTTTCAACGAGATCATCTGAATATTCAGTCTCCAGTTTTTTAATGATCGCTTCGAGCTGACGTTCTATATCTACCACTTCCTTGAATGCGCCCATCGCTACCGTGAGAATGGAATCTTCGGTTTGATAGGAGAGGAGATCCTGGTTCAAAAAGCCAATGGTACAATCATTACTCTTGCTGATAGTGCCAGCGTCAATTTTATACTCACCATTAATGATCTTCAGTAATGTAGATTTACCGCGACCGTTCAAGCCGATCAAACCGATTTTGTCTTTCGGTTTAACAAACATGTTGGCATTTTCGTAAAGCGCGCGGCCTCCGATGTAATAAGAAAGATTGGTGATGGATATCATAACTGGTAATTCCCTTCGATCAATGGTACAGGCATGCCTGTTACCTCAACTAATCTGCAAAAGTAATGAGTATTTGCAGCATTCCGGAATTTAAAATCTGCCTGACAGCCGAATTTTTGCCACTTACGTAATCCGTATCCATGCAAAAGGCAAAAAGCTGTATTTTTCAGCACGATTAAAATCACGAATGTTATGAAATCAATGATCTCCATACCCGTACTGATACTGGGACTCATGCTGGCTTGCAGCAATTCCAGTTCTACGGAAGATAAAAACAACGCGACAGAAGTTGGCGGCAACGGCATGCCAGCCATAACCGAATACGCAGCAACGTTGCCACTCGAGAAGATTAAACTTCCGGCCGGTTTTAAAATAGAAGTATATGCGGAAGTTGAGAATGCCCGCTCGATGGCGTTGAGTCCTTCCGGAGTGCTATATGTAGGCAATCGCGACAAAGACAAAGTATATGCTGTAAAAGATACCGATGGTGATTTTAAAGCTGACAAGAAATGGGTAATTGCCAAAGGACTGAACATGCCGAACGGTGTTGCGTTCAAAGACGGCAATTTATATGTAGCCGAGATCAGTCGCATTACGAAATATAGCGGTATAGAATCGAAACTGGACAATCCGCCTACACCAACAGTAGTGACAGAAAATTATCCGACTGAATCACATCACGGGTGGAAATATATAGCGTTTGGTCCCGATGGTAAACTATATGTACCGGTAGGCGCACCGTGCAACATCTGTGAATCGAAAGATGAAATATATGCGAGCATCACGCGCCTCAATGCTGATGGTACAGGTCGTGAGATCTATGCGAAAGGTGTACGCAATACAGTAGGCTTCACGTGGCATCCACAAACCAAAGAGCTTTGGTTTACCGATAACGGCAGAGATATGTTGGGTGATGATAAACCTGCATGTGAATTAAATGTAGCTCCGAAAAAAGGTATGCACTTCGGGTATCCGTATTGCCATGAAGGCTCGATCAAAGATCCGGAGTTTGGTGATAAACATGCATGCTCTGAATTTACAGCACCTGCTGATAAGTTAGGACCTCACGTAGCACCACTCGGATTGAAATTCTATACCGGAAGTTCTTTCCCTGCATCGTACAAGAATCAACTGTTCGTAGCGGAACATGGTTCATGGAATCGCTCGAAGAAGAGTGGCTATAATGTTACACTTGTAAAGTTGCAGAACAACAAAGTAACCGGTCATGAATTATTTGCAAGTGGCTGGCTGGATGATGCTACACAAAAAGACTGGGGACGTCCGGTGGATGTATTGGTGATGCCCGATGGATCATTGCTGGTGTCAGATGACAAGGCGAATGTTATCTATCGCATTTCCTACAAAGGTTAATAAAGTATATAGCAAATGATATAAGCCTCTGAATGTCGATAATACCGGATGTTCAGAGGCTTTTTTAATAAAAAAATACGATCTTGTACAAGTAAGCATTGTAAAGCAAATAAACTCTTAACCTGATTTATCATGAATAAAATTTTCTGCTTGTGTGTAATGTTGTTCAGTGCATGTTGTGTGATGGCGCAACCTGCAGCAGAACCACCTGCGTTTACGGTTATCAAAAAAGCTGACTATACACCGATCAAGAACCAGGCAAATACAGGAACGTGCTGGAGCTTTTCAACCACATCGCTGGTCGAGTCTCAAACCATACACAACGGTCTGGGTACGCTGGATATCTCTGAAATGTATACCGTACGGAATATATATACCGAGAAGGCACGAAACTATATACTTCGCCAGGGTGCTGCGCAGTTTGGTCCGGGAGGATTAGGACACGATGTAACCCGCGCTATAGCTACGTATGGAGCTGTACCGGAAAGTGCTTATTCCGGATTACCGCTCGGACAAAAGAAACACGATCACGGCAAACTGGACACCCGACTGAAAACGTACCTGGACAGTCTGTTGAAAATGCGCCCGCTTCCGACTGACTGGATGAAGGGGTTTCAGGGTATACTGGATGAGACACTGGGTAAAGTGCCGGAGACGTTTACCTATGGTGAGCGTCAGTATACACCGAAAAGTTTTGCCACCGATGTGCTGCATTTCAAAGCGGATGATTATGTGAACATCACTTCTTTCAGTCATCATTCGTTTTATACTTCCTTTATACTGGAAGCGCCGGATAATTTTTCGAACGGATCATACTATAATCTGCCGCTGGATGAACTGATTAAACTCACGGAGCGCGCTGTGGAACAAGGGTATTCCATTATGTGGGATGCGGATGTAAGCAATGAGTGCTTCCGTAATAAAGACGGGTATGTGTTGCAATGGAAAGACGGGAAGATACCTGCTAAACCTACGCCCGATGATGAAGAGTTGAAATATACCCAGGCGGTGCGCCAGGCACTCTATGAAAATCTGACGACACAGGATGATCACCTCATGCACCTGGTAGGACTTGAAAAATCGAAAGGCGGAAAGAAATTTTTTATGGTGAAGAACTCCTGGGGCGAGTACGGTCCGACTAAAGGGATGGTGCACGTATCAGAAGCATACTTTGCTATTAACACGGTTAGTCTCGTAGTACCGAAGGCTGCCATCGACAAAGCCCTGCTTACTAAGTTGGGTATACAATAAATATATAGTAGTACTATACGCTTAACCTGTCTGCCATGCATCCTGTTTTATTTGAAGTAGGAGGGATCTCCATATATAGTTACGGTTTTATGATCGCCATCGGTGCCATTGCCGGTGTGGCTTATATGGTAATGCGCGGAAAGAAAGAAGTAGGGCTCACGTTCGATCAGGCAAACTCATTATTCCTGCTCATATTTCTCGCGGCATTTATAGGTGGTAAAGCGTTGCTGTTCTTTGAAGATGCTTCATACTATATGCAGCATCCGGGGAAATTGTTTACCGGTCGCGGCTTTGTGTTCTATGGATCATTTCTGCTGGCGGTGCCCACGATGTTATGGTTCTTTAAAAAACAAAAGTTGCCGACCTATGCCATGCTCGATATAATGGCGGTAACTACCTGTCTGGTACACATGTTCGGACGACTCGGTTGTTTTCTGGCAGGCTGTTGTTATGGTTTACCAACGGATAGCGCATGGGGAGTAGTGTTTACCGATCCGGCTTGTCACGCGCCAAAGGGAACTCCGTTGCATCCCACACAACTCTATGAATCAGGGTATATATTCCTGGTGATGCTGGTGTTGCTATACCTGCGGGGAAGGAGAAAATTTTACGGACAACTGTTCCTCACATACTTGTTGCTATATGCTATAGGACGTTACGTGCTGGAGTTTTTCAGAGGTGATATAGCACGTGGATTTAT
>CBIHOZ010000109.1:0-23342 GCA_966211525.1 uncultured Chitinophaga sp.
AGAATTCAACCCGGCTATACGCATTATATTGACCGTTAGTCCGGTGCGACATATTAAAGACACACTCGAGCTAAACAGTGTAAGTAAAAGTATACTTCGGGTGGCATGTCACGCCCTTCAGGAAGCTTATGGCGATGTAGAATATTACCCTGCTTACGAAATGCAGCTGGACGATCTGCGCGATTACCGTTTCTATAAAGCAGACATGATCCATCCTACCGAACAAGCAGAAGACTATATCTGGGAACAATTTGCTTCTCGTTACTTTGATGGACAACTTAAGAGCTTTCTCGAGAAATGGAAAAACATTCAGCAGGCACTGGCACACAAGGCCTTCCATCCTTCATCGGAAGCACACCAAAAATTTCTAAACGACACACTTAAAAAACTGGAAGAACTAAAATCGCTGGTTAATGTTGATGAAGAGATTGCTTTTGTAAAAGCTCAACGCAAAGCTTAACGGCAGGTATGATTATTTGCATCAGCACATCACTCTGACCACACAACTATATTCTTATACCTTAACGAATTTTATTAACTATACTTTAGCATGAACAGACTCAGCCAATCCACATCACCTTACCTGTTACAACATGCCCATAACCCTGTTGACTGGTACGAATGGGGACAGGAGGCACTTGAAAAAGCAAAACGGGAAGATAGACCTATACTGGTAAGCATCGGCTATTCATCATGCCATTGGTGCCATGTGATGGAACGTGAGTCGTTCGAGAATCATGACGTGGCGCAGGTAATGAATGAACACTTCGTTTGTATAAAAGTAGATCGAGAAGAACGTCCCGACATCGACCAGATATATATGGATGCTGTGCAGGCTTTAGGTGTAAATGGCGGATGGCCGCTCAACGTTTTTCTGACACCTGAACAAAAACCTTTCTTCGGAGGTACATACTTCTCTCCTTCTGCATGGGTTCAGATTCTCACCAACATCAACCGCGCGTTTCAGGCAAACCGTAAAGAGATAGAAAGTACGGCTACAGAATTAAGTCTGCATTTACTTCGCTCCGATGTAGCACGCTTCAAACAGGAGCCGGTTGATACAGAACTCGGCAGCGACCTCGAAGATATATACAAGAAACTAGCAGTACGCTTTGACACGAAATGGGGCGGCATGGATCGCGCTCCTAAATTTGTTATGCCGGCTGTATGGCAATGGCTGCTGCGTCACCATCACATTACGCAACATGAACGCGCCCTGCACCAGGTTATACTTACGCTCAAGAAAGTTGGTATGGGTGGTATATATGATCAGATCGGTGGAGGCTTTGCGCGCTACTCGGTAGATGGCGAGTGGTTTGCTCCTCACTTCGAAAAAATGCTATACGACAATGCTCAACTGATGTCGCTATATTCGGAGGCCTATGCCATTACCCACGATGAAGAATTCAAGACCATTGTATATGAAACGTTTGAATGGCTGCAACGAGAAATGACAAGCGATGCCGGTGGCTTCTACTCTGCGCTTGATGCAGACAGCGAAGGCGTTGAAGGTAAATATTACGTATGGACAAAATCAGAACTTGATACGCTTCTGAAAGAAAATGCAGAACTGATCGCTGCATACTATAACGTTACACCGGAAGGCAATTGGGAACATGGCAACAACATTTTAACACGCCTCCATACGGATAAAGTATTTCTGAATACACACCCTGTAGATGAACAGTCGTGGAAGAGTATTCTAAAACGCAGCAAAAAGATACTTCTGCACGAACGTGAAAAACGAATAAAGCCGGGCCTCGATGACAAGATCATTACCGCGTGGAATGCCATGATGATCGTTGGACTTACCGATGCCTATCGCATTTTTAACGATGGTATATTTCTGAAAGCTGCCGTGAAGAACATGCGCTTCCTTGAAAATGAATTGATGGAAGGCACAAAGCTATACCGGTCGTTTAAAGGAAGCCGTTCAAAAGTAGAAGGATTCCTGGATGACTACGCATATGTGATCCAGGCATACCTGAAGCTATACCAGGTAACATTCCAGGAGTATTGGCTGAACCGCGCTTCGTTGTTACTCGAATTTACACTGGACAAATACTTTGATGAAGCCGAAGGATATTTCTTTTATACAGGACATGATGCCGAAGGATTGATCGCCCGCAAGAAAGAGATTTTTGACAATGTTATACCTTCTTCCAATGCCATCATGGCGCAGAATCTATACCACCTTGGAGTTATACTGGATCGTGACGACTGGAAGATGAAAGCGATTGCTATGACTACATCATTCGCGCATCTCATAAAAGGTGAACCAAACTATATGGCATACTGGGCCATGGTATATACCGAGATACGCAAAGGCATGGCTGAGGTAGTTATTACCGGAGAAGCGCTGCATGAACTTCGAAGCGAAATACAAACGTCCTTCCACCCCTTTGCACTGTATATGGGCACGAAAACAACCAGTGACCTTCCGCTCATCCTGGATAAGACACTGGTGAACGGTCGCTCAACGATATATGTATGTCGTAACAAAACCTGTTTACTGCCGGTACACACAGCCGCAGAAGCAAGCCAGATGATCGCAACTCAGTAAGTATATTTACCTGTTATTTCACTGCTTATTCTGAAGGTAATTGACTATCTTCGGAATAATGCAGCCCTGCCTCTCCATACTATTGCGTTTCCGGAAGCCTTATGGTATACCGGTGCTGCTGATGGTCGCAGGTATAATATCATCATACAACGCTTACGCACAAGACGTAACCGGATTCTACTTTACCGTGGAGTGTTCGAAGTATACCGGGAAACCCAAGCCCGTAACACTGGGACTGGGTAAAATACAGGTGTGTACAACTCCACAGCCCGTAGTTTCCATTGATGAGTTTGAAGCCATCAGTGAACTGTTTGAGATACCGGAGCAGAACTTTGCCTTCTTTGATGTTACACTCTCCGAGAAGGCGCATCAGGCACTTCGAAAGGTAGGTGCTACGTTTACGTTTAACGACCTGGCATTTGTCATGGACGATGAAGTTGTTTTTCTTTTCGCAGTGGAAACCAATAACCCTACCCGCGTATTCCGCATTACCGATAGCAGCCACTCACGCGACCTGAAGCGAATCCACGCCAAACTAAAGTCTCTTAGCGTAAAAGAGTAGTGATCCGCTAAACATCCATTATTATTGCCGGAAAAAAATAGCTTTTTTTGGGAAGTGGAAATCTTTGATCAACCCGATACAGTCAACACACTCTTTGCAGAACTTCTGTTACCTGTGCCGATCCCTAAACTCTTTACGTACCGGGTACCTCACGCTTGGAATGACCAGGTTTTGATTGGACAACGGGCCATCGTTCAGTTTGGCGACCGCAAAGTTATTACGGGTATCATCCTCTCCCTTCATCACCAGGCACCGAAGGAATATGAAGCTAAATATATTCTCGAACTGCTCGATAACTTTCCAGCAGTCAACGATGTACAGTTAAAGTTATTCCAGTGGATGGCCGACTACTACCTCTGCACGTTGGGCGAAGTAATGAATGCCGCGCTTCCTTCCGGATTGAAACTTTCCAGTGAGTCGATCGTGCAGTTGCACCCTGCCTTCAATCTCGAAGAGTCGAACCAGGCATTCTCTGAAAAAGAACTTATACTCCTGAAGCGCCTGCAATATGAATCGCTCGGCTACTCCGACATTGCCAAGCTGCTCGGCACAAAACATTTATATACTATACTGAAGTCGCTTACCGGTAAAGAGGCCATTATACTCTTCGAAGAGATCCGCGAAAAATACAGACCGAAGACGGAGAAGAAAGTTCGGCTCACGGCCGACTATAATTCTTCCGAAGCGCTGGAGCAACTCTTTACTGCCATTGCCAACAAGCCGAAGCAGGAAGATGTTATTCTGAAGTACCTGCAACATGTACAGGTCATTCATCACCCGGAAGCCAACAGGCAAGGTATAGCGAAGAAGCAACTCATTACCGAAGATATATCCGAGTCATCGCTCAACACACTGATTAAAAATAAAGTATTCGAGGAGTTTGAAATAGTAGTGCCCCGATTTGACAGCGGAGATAAAACAGAGCCGCCCATCATCCTGCTAAGTGAAGAACAGGACCGTGCACAGCGTGCTATATTTAAAAGTTTTGAAACAAATAGTGTAGCCTTGCTTCATGGTATTACCGGCAGCGGCAAGACTGAAATATATATTAACCTGATCAAAAAGGCGCTTGACAGCAACACGCAAGTGCTATACCTGTTACCGGAGATAGCGCTTACCACCCAGATCGTACATCGACTAAAAAAAGTATTCGGCTCTGCGATGGGTATATATCACTCCAAGTTTTCGGATGCCGAGCGTGTTGAAGTATGGAACGGTGTGTTGCAGGGTAAATTTGATTTTATTGTAGGCGTTCGCTCCTCTGTGTTTTTACCATTCGATAACCTGGGGCTGATCATTGTGGATGAAGAACACGACTCATCATACAAGCAACAGGACCCGGCACCACGCTATAATGCCCGCGATGTAGCGATGGTAATGGCACAGCTGCATCACGCAAAAGTATTGTTAGGCTCTGCTACACCTTCCATCGAATCATACTACCAGGCACAACAGGGTAAATATGGATTGATTGAATTGAACAAACGCTTTGGTGATGCACAGTTACCACAAGTGGTGCTCGCCGACATGGGCCGCGAACGAAAACAAAAAACAATCAAAGGTGAATTCTCAGGTTTATTGCTAAAGAAAATAGACGAGACACTAAAAGCTAAAGAACAGGTTATCATTTTTCAGAACCGAAGAGGTTATTCACCCATGGTAAACTGTGAAGACTGCGGCTGGGTGCCCAAGTGCGTTAACTGTGCCGTGAGTCTCACCTATCACCAGTTTAGAAATGCATTGGTATGTCACTACTGCGGCTATAAAGAATCATTACCACAGCAGTGTCCTACCTGTACATCTGCGCGTATCAAGACCGTTGGTTATGGTACAGAAAAACTGGAAGAAGAATTAAGTCTCCACTTTGCAGAAGCGCAGGTGCAACGTATGGATTTAGACACCACACGTTCCAAGACCGGCTATGAAACCATCATCGATCAATTCGAGCGCGGTGAGACAAATATACTGGTGGGAACACAGATGGTAACGAAGGGACTTGACTTCGACCGGGTAAGTCTGGTGGGTATATTTAATGCGGATCGCATGATTCACTTCCCCGACTTTCGCTCGTATGAACGTGCCTTTCAACTCATCACACAAGTAAGCGGTCGCGCAGGACGAAGGGATAAACCGGGACTGGTTGTTATACAAACGTCCGGGCCTGATCACCCGTTGCTGCAAACTATACTTCGTCATAACTATAAAGAGTTCTTCGCATCACAACTGGCCGACAGACAAGTCCACGACTACCCGCCTTTTACCCGCCTGGTTGAAATTACGATTAAACATACCGACAAGAAGACCTGTAAAACAGCTTCCGATATAGTAGCCGAACAGCTTCGCGATAATCTGTCATTCATCCGTATACTCGGTCCGGGTGAACCCGCTATATCCAAGATCAGGAATCAGTACCTGATGAATATACTTCTGAAAATACCACGTGGTAAATACGATCTGGCCGCGATCAAGAAAACCATTGTTACGTTAACCAGCCAGCTTACTGTTGAAAAACAATTCCGAAGCGTACGGATTATGGTGGATGTAGATCCCATGTAAATATACTACACCTATATATACCTCTGTAAAACTACCGACCTGATTCCCGGTAATTATAGTATACTATACCAGTAAATTTACGATTGCCATACCTATACCGTTGCGTTTAGCTTTGATTCAGACAATCGGGATATATAGCGGTTGGGATAGGTGATGAAGGTTTTACCTATAGAACCCCGTTTGTCGGCAGCAAATATACCACATTAACGCTACATCTGTTTAAACATTATTAACCTTTATCTATACCCTATGAGAAAATGTTTACCGTTTGCTCTTGTGATGCTCTTCTTATGGAGCATATCATGCAATGAAGAAACCCCTGTATCAACGCCTGAAAGTTCCAGAATTACCATTACCGATATTCACCACGAGCCTGGCGTGCAGGAGTTATTATCAAACATAAAAACAAGCTCTGCCAACGGGCGAGTGAGCAGCCTTGAAATTGATGGTGCCTTTTTCAAATACGAAGATCTCGACAGCGGCATTCTGAATTATACTTTTCTGCTTCCCGATGATTCTCCCGACTATTTCGAAAACCTGGTACTCTCGAAATATGACAATGGGTTTTACGGATATATATACCGCTATATTACGGATGGAATACAATCTACAGATGAATCCTTTCAAGGTACTATAGAACAATTTGATCTTGAAGGACAACAAATTGGCGAATTCCATATACCTTTTATACGCGATAGTATACATACCAATGGAAGGGTACAACTGGTAAACCAATGTGTTAAGAGTATTGAGCAGAACTGTGTAACAACTTACAAAGTTGAAAGCGTTACCGACTACCCCTGCCACTGTCAGTATGATCGTAAGACGAAGCTCGGCAGCGTATGTACTTTTTCATTTAACATGGGTATGTGCGATGACATGATCACTGAACCTCCCGCAGGTGGAGGTGGCACGTATATAGGTTCAGGTAACGGTCCATCCCCCTGGCTGGCGGAGGCGGAAGCGGAGGCACTGTCGCACCTAAACCTACCCCCAAAAAGCCCATTGTGGTATATGTACCTGAGAATGACTTGTATGTGGGAGACAAATGTGTAGCCTGTATTGAGAATCAACTGAAGAACCCGTGCTTGAAGATGGTAGCGAATAAAGTATTAGATCCAACCTTGGCAAGCACGTTTAACAATTTGATACAAGATATTTTTAACAAGAATGACAAAGTCAATTTGATTTTAAAGGAAAATGATAAGTACGATGATGCATTCGGTTGGACACCTGAAAGACCTGATGTTAGTAACGGGATTATGAATATTACAATTTACCTTAATCCAAAGAAACTTGCAGAAGCACCTACCGAGTTAACAGCAGCTACAATTTATCATGAAGCATTTCACGCTGTTATCTTATACTTTGATGCTGACGCTAATTTCACTCCAACCGATCATCACATTATTCTTTATGACAAATATCTGAAATTACTAGCAGAGGCTTTAGGAAAAGCTTATCCTACTTTACCACCAAAAGATGCGGCAGGGCTGATTCTATCTGGGGCTGTTATGACAGGGCAAGGGTCTATAAAAGCAGCAAATCCTGAATTAGCTAAATTAATTATAGCTCGGAAAGGTTTTGATGAAGCTGAACTTATTACAATTCTTGACAGATATAAAAAACGGATATCCGGGACTCCATGCAAGTAACTTTACAAATGAAAAAATATATAGTTTTAACGATAGTGGTCTTGCTTGGATTCGCTATCTACTTATACTTCGATATACCACATTCTCCTTCTGAGAAATTTGCACCCAACGCCTTCCCATGGAGTATAAATAAAGACTACAAGCATTTAATTGAAGAGTTTGAGTTTGTCATTGCATACGAACAAGATGAAGGAAGTGCTGGTTGGAGTGGATATAAAATAATAGCTCTTAGGGACGCTAAATGGTATAAAATTACTATAAAATCTAAGAATATATTCAAGCCGTTGGGTAACCATTCGGCTTTGCAAAGTAAACAGACTGAGTGGAACATCGATTCAGCGACAGTTTTTTTAGATAGTCTGAGACAGAATCATTTATTTACGCTGCCATCTCAGAAGAATCTCATACAACAATGTGATTCATTCACAAATGTTTTTGATGGAGGCGGTTTTACTGTCGAAATCATTTCCGGCTGGAAAATTCGCAGGCAACACTATTATATGCCCTACATACAATATGAGAATTGCCCTAAAGTGAGAGAATGGTACTATGCATATAGGACACAAACTCTTTTTCAGCACAATTGGTAATCATAGAAAACTTCTAGTTATGATGGCAACATAATTTTCAAACGTCCAAGATGAAAAAATTCAATCAACTATTATTAAGTATAGTAATCTCAATTTGTATTTGCTGCTCCAGCAACAGCAAGCCTGAGATAAAGTTTGAAGTAAATGCAAGTACTAATGACATTCCTGATGATATTAGGTTGACCGTAATGCAAGAAGTTTTTACGTAGTCTTTTTTTCTAGAAATGACAGTAACTATGATGGTATAAATTACTATCGCGGAAAGGTAATTTTTGAAAAAAAAATCGAGATCCGACAAAATATTATAGACGAACAACAACTGAGAGAAGATCCGGATTACTATATATCGAGGGATATTACCACAAGAAAACTTTGTCGCGATGAAGAAGCTAAATTATTCTTGTCCAAACTTAAAAGCTATGGATTGTTTGAGTTGCCAGAAGAGAAAGTATTGTTCAGGAATTGCGAGGATAGCAAAGTAACCGATATGGGTTATAAGTATATTTTAATTGTTTCAGGGAATAAGTGCGGAAGCTGGAATACTCAGGGATCTACAAATGTTCTCACGGAGAACGAGATAATCTTTACAAGATCGAAGAACTATTCGAAAATGAGTGGTTTGAGAATACACTTTGCAAGTGATTCAAAGAGTAATTATATATGAAAAATATATCCTTCTATCACTAGAATGGATGAGCTAAAATCGGAAACTACAGAAAACAAAAGAGGCTGATCCATCCCGATCAGCCTCTTTTAATCTTTATACTAAAGATATATACCTAACTCGACTTCTTCACCGAACCTCCACTACTTGAATCGGTAACCGATTTGTTGGGGTTTCCGCGGAAGCGTATACTTCCTCCGCTGCTGGCGTGAGCATTGAGCTCCGTTGTAACACTGATCTTGATGGAACCTCCGCTGCTGGCCTCGGCTTGTACTTTAGAGGCATCCAGATTATAGGCATCGATCTCACCGGCACTGCTGGCATCAACGTCCTGCTTTTTTGTTTTACCGGTCTGCTCCATTTGGCCGGCACTGGATGCTGTGGGTGTACCCGACTCTGCATTGATGGCAACTTCAATCTCTCCGGCACTGGAGGCACTTATATCCAGCGAAGAACTCTTAATCTCTTCCTCTGAATAAATACTGCCCGCAGAACTTGCTGATAGTTTATCCAGTTGAACGTAAGTAACGTACACTTTCACATCAATATTTCCGCGGTACCGACCATCACGCATGTGTACTTTCAAATAGGATCCCGACACTTCGGTAACAACGTTATCCGGATCGGTACCCGTAACTTCTATCCGTAAACTTTCCTTATCACCTTTCTTAAGGTAAACGTTAACACCTTCGGCTGCTTTTATACCGGTGAAAGAACCAACCGCGCGGTTCTGGGTTTGCTGAGCTGACGCTACCGACAGGCAGGATATAAGTAAGATTACGCTTAATAAATTCTTCATGGTATTATCAATTTGCCCTAAAGACAAGCCGCAAATATAAGGGTTGCATGCGGGACGTTGACATGCAATAATTTTGAGGATGTACTAAAACATTGTATTTTACAATAAATTTCATAGTCCATTTTTTAACATTTGCATTTCTAACCAAGAGCTTCTATGATTTTTGACAAAAAAGCCGAACTTAATGTGCTAATCAACCTGGCTGCGAGCGATAAAAAAGTAGCCGACCGCGAATCCAAACTTATCCAGACTATTGCCAAAGCAAACGGCATTACGAAGGAAGAAGTTGATCAGATGCTAAGCAACCCTCAACCCATTGGCAACATCAACAGTCTCACCAACGATGAAAAATTCGAGCACCTCTACTTCCTGATCCAGTTAATGAAAATGGACGGACAGGTTTTCAGAAGTGAGATTGTATTCTGCGAACACATCGCTGAGAAACTGGGATTCAAAAAGGCTGTTGTAGCGGAAGTATCACAACACGTTTACAGCGACCCTTCCATCACTGCCGATCGTGATATGGTTAAGCAAAAAGCTGTTAAATATCTGAAAGCATAACAACAAAAGTTATCTTCTGAAAAAGCCCGCGATATATACCGCGGGCTTTTTTATTGGCTGTTATTGTATACTATATATACTCAACTCTCTTTGCGCAGTATCTGCAACGGAGGTGTACTGATAACTTCACGCGAATTGAACCAACCAATGGTTACAGTAAGCACAATTACTCCGCCTGCTATAAGCAACAACTCCACCCAGTCAAAACCAAAGGTAATTTCAAAGAAGAACTTCGTGAGCAGCCAGCCCCCTCCCATCGACAGGATCATTCCGGTTAACGCAGCGAATAAACCAAGCCATGCATATTCAATTAATGTTATCATGGTTATCTGACGCGTGCGGGCACCAACCGTTCGCAGCAATACATTTTCTTTTATGCGTACGAACTTGGAGTTAATAACAGCGCCTGCCAATACAACGAGTCCGGTAATGATGCTGAACAGGGCAAGAACGCGAATCACCAGGCCAAGTTTATCAAACAACTGATTGACGGTGCTTAGTATCAGACGCAAATCGATCAATGAGACATTCGGATATTGCATCACCAACTGTTGCTGAAACTGGTTGGCCTGCTGCTGATCATTGATGCGTGTAGCCGTCACGTAGATCTGCGGTGCATTTTCAAGTACACCATTCGGAAACACGAAAATAAAGTTGGGCGGATCTTTCGGCCAATCCACTTTACGAATACCGGCTATACGAACTTTCACGGGTATACCTTGTACATCGAACACAAGCGAATCGCCTATTGACACCTTGAGGTTTTCTTCCATACCTTCAGAGATCGTTACCCATACAGAGTCTTTGCCTTCTTTTTTCTTTTGCAATTCACCCTTTATCAATTCTTCAGCACTGTTCAATGTATCGCGATAGGTAACACGATATTCGCGTGACAACGCCCAGCCCGGTATATCATCCGTTGTATCGTTCTGCAAGGTCTCAACACGTTTGCCTTTTACTTCGCTCAGCCTGCAGGTAATGATAGGCACCACCTGGTTTACTTTCAGTTTGTTGTCCTGCATCAACTTCACAACACCATCTTTCTGCCCCGGCTGTATATCAAACAAAATTGTATTGGATTGATTCTCCTGTCCGGTAAACTCTACCTGCCCTAACATACTTTGCTCGACAATATTTAATGTAGAGATGATGAAGGCACCCAGTCCGATCGTTACCAGCAACACACGCGTCTGGTTATTGGGACGAAATAGACTTGAGAGTGAATGTCTCAAAACAAAGCTCGCCTGTGACGGAAAGAACTTACGCACCAGGTATAGTAACAAGGTAGCGACCAATGCGAGACATCCCAACGCAGCAATTAATCCCAGGAAAAACATGAGACCCGTCATGATGCTTTTGGTTTGTATAGCAGCGAATGCCATCGGGAATAAACCAATCAATACCAGCACCACAATTTTCGTTTTCGAGAATTTGCCTGCAGGTTCTGACGAAGCGCGCAGCACCGTTAGAGGCGGCACAAACCGAACAGATACCAGCGGCAATACCGAGAACAAAATTGATACAACAGTACCCAGTAACAATCCTACACCAAGCGATCGCAGCGAAAGCGAAAAGCCTACTTCAAATGGAATGATATCTTTCAGGAAAACCGGTATCAGTTGCTGTATACCTATACCGATAAGTGAACCGATAATACTGCCAGCTATACCCAGTATAAATATCTGTATAAAGTATATATTGAAAGCCTGCCACCCGGAAGAACCGACACAGCGCAGCATGGCAACTTCTTCGCGTTTCTCACGGGCGTAGATATGAACGGAGCTCGCCACGCCTATACATCCGAGTATTAGTGCTACAAAACCAAGCAACGAGAAGAAGCGATATATAGACATGAATCCTTCTCCGAGTCCCTCCTTCCTGCGCTCCACCGTATCATACGAATGTCCGGCTTTCTTTACCAGCGGACCGAGTGTCTTCTCTATATCTTTTACCTGTTCATCATTGGCGGTTTTGAAATATTGCTTATAGCTCACACGACTTCCATATTGTACCAGTCGTGTTGAATCGAGATCGCGCATTGCTATATATACCGAAGGCGTAAAGGTTGTCATGATACCTCCTCCTCCCGGAATCTTCTTTACTATACCGGCAACTTTAAACACACTGTTACCGAGACGAAGCGAATCATCTGAACTCACTTCAAACTGACTGGCCAGTGTCTCATCGAGCATGGCAAAGCCTCCGCCCTGCATGCGTTTATAGGCATCAGCAGGTAGTGTCTCAATCTCACCATAGAAAGGAAACGGTCCGGAGAGTGCCACGAGCCGTATCAACCTTGATTGATTGTTATGAAGAAATAACACCATCGAAGCCATATCCGCTTCTGATGCCTGCGGCATTCCCACGGTATCAAATGCTTTCTGTAATTCAGCACTAAACTTCTTATCGCCATTTACAACAAAGTCTGCACCGATGAGTTCCTTGGCATTCCGGTCTATATCACTCTGCAATGTATAGTTTAAAGAATCAAGCGCTACCACGGCTGCTATACCCGTTACAAGCGATGCTGTAAACAAAAGCAGTCTTGAGAAATTATGACGTGCATCGCGCCATGCCATGGTCCATACCCAGCGGTCGGTAAATATATTCCTGGCTTTGCGCTTTATCTTGATTATATACTCTATCATGTGTTTGAAAAATTGGAAGATTGGAAAATTATAAGATTGGAAGATTCAATTCTTAATCTTTCAATTTTATACTCTTTCAATGATTAGCCACTGCCATGGATGTATGTATCTCTTCTACGAGCTTGCCGCCTTTCATGCGCAGTATACGTTGTGTACGCTGGGCCAGGTCGAGGTTGTGCGTAACGAGTATCAGTGTAGTACCATTTTCTTTGTTCATACCAAACAACAACTCGGTAATATGATGAGCATTCTCTTCATCGAGGTTACCGGTAGGTTCGTCAGCAAATAAAACTTTAGGATCGGTAATAAATGCACGCGCCATGGCTACACGCTGCTGCTCTCCACCGGACAACTGTGTAGGGTAATGATGCAGTCGACTGCCTAGACCAACTCGCTCTAGCAAACCTTTTGCTTTGTCCTGTACATTTCGCTCACCACGTAGCTCGAGTGGCACCATTACATTTTCCAGAGCTGTCAGCGTTGATAAAAGCTGAAAGTTCTGAAAGACAAATCCAACATATTGATTCCGGATATAGGCACGATCGTCTTCACTCATGTTATTGAGTTTGAATCCCATCAATGAAACCGTTCCGGAAGAAGGTGTATCAAGTCCGGCACAAAGTCCGAGGAGCGTGGTTTTGCCACTACCCGATGGTCCGATGATCGCGACCGAATTTCCCTGGTTAACCGAGAACGATACATGATCGAGCACGGTTAGTTCGTTGCTGGCCGAGCGGTATATTTTGGTGAGGTTATCAGTTTGCAGTACCGTGTTTGACATGGTTTTTGTTTATGATATTGTTAAGAGTAATCGTTAAAAGAACTAAAATTGTTTTAGTTTAATTTAGCACGAATAGATTTATTACACGTATGGTCGGAAAATTAGGGTTGATTATTTCATTTCTGCTCCTGTTTCAGGCAGGAAATTCTACAAAAACGATTTTGTTTTATGGCGACAGCCTTACGGCAGGACTGGGTCTTACGACCGAAGAGGCTTTTCCGGCACTCGTTGAAAAGAAATTCAAACAGCAAGGCAAGCCTTGTAAGGTGATCAATGCCGGGTTAAGTGGTGAGACCTCCGCGGGTGGTTTATCCCGCCTCGAGTGGGTGCTTCGTCAACCGGTAGATGTATTTGTACTGGAACTCGGTGCGAACGATGGTCTGCGGGGATTACCCATTGAACAGACTCAAAAAAATCTGCAGGCTATTATCGATAAGGTAAAAGCAAAATATCCGAAAGCTAAAATTGTTATAGCCGGCATGATGGTGCCCCCGAACATGGGACCAGACTATACTTCGAAGTTCCGAAAAATATTTCCGGAACTCGCCAAAAAAAATAATGCAACACTGATTCCATTTCTCTTACAAGATGTAGCCGGCAACGAAAAGCTCAACCAGGCCGATGGTATACATCCGAACGTAGAAGGACACAAAATTGTAGCGGAAAACGTTTTTAAGATCGTGAAACCACTTTTGTAAATAGCTTCGAGTTGCGAGCTGTGAGTTATGAGAGGTTTGAATAAACCTTAGGTATATATAGCACTAACTTTATACTATTTACCTTCTCGCGGCTCACAGCTCACAGCTATTTTATTCAAATCTCAACGACTCGATCGGATCAAGCTTCGAAGCTTTGTGTGCCGGGTAGTAACCTGAGATCAGTCCTACGATAATACATACGATCATACCGATCAGCATCCACATCCACGGCACTACGAAGGTATCTATACCCATAGCACGCGACATGAGGTTGCCTATAATTATACCGAGTACAACACCAGCTATACCGCCCAGTAAACATACCACGATAGCTTCGATCACAAACTGCTGACGAATACGAAGCGGAGTTGCTCCCAATGCTTTGCGCACACCAACTTCACGCGTGCGTTCAGTAACCGATACAAGCATGATGTTCATCAAGGCTATAGATGCTCCAAGCAACGTTATGAAACCAACACTGAAACCACCGATGCGTAAAGCGTTTGTTATGGTGGCCATGTTCTCGGCAAGTGTTTCGCTTTTTTCAAGTTCGAATGAATTCTGTTCTCCTATCCGATCGTGACGAATGTTGCGCATCAGTCCCGTTGCTTCGCCCATGGCGTACTCGACCAGCGTTGGATCATTTATACCTACCGTCAGTTCATAACTGAGTCCGCGGCCCTTGGCCATCTGGTTCGCTTTGATCACGGGTACCAGCACCATGTTATCAAAATTATCTTCAGCCAGTTGTCCTTTTTCTTCCAGCACACCAATCACCCTGAACTGCGCTCCGAGAAACGTTACCTCCGAACCCATCACTTTTTCATTCTCTTCATACAACGTCTTATATATCTTATACCCGAGCACCGCTACCTGCGAGCCGCGTTCAATCTCGATACCTGAAAAGTTACGGCCGTCCTGCAGCTCCAGTGCTTTTATAGCGGCATACTCATCATTACATCCTACTACGCGCACATTCGGGTTTGTCTTTTTGGATTTACGTTTTACTTCGGCAACATAAGTAAGGTCGGCCGCCAGACTCTTCGTTGATGGCACACTATATTTCTCGATAAATTGAAATGCTTCGGTAAGCGTAATCTGCGGATATACCTTTTCCGTCCGTCCCTGGTTGTTGGCACCCCGGTTGGTCTTCGATTTGATATCAAATGTATTCACCCCCAAGGAAGCGAGACTTTCGTTAACCGATTGTTCGATGCCGTCAATAGCCGTGAGTATACCTACCAGCGAAGTGATACCGATGGCTACAATCAGCGCGGTAAGGATCGATCGCAGTAAATTTGCCCTCACGGAACGGAGGCCTTCCTTCATATTTTCAATAATATCCATGTCTGCCTGAAACGTTTAGAACGTATACATAGGTTGATAAACGAGCCGAAATGTTACACGTGCGGGCAACTAAAATTTAGTCAGCCTGCGTTATTACCAAATTCGGGCATCATTCTCGTGAATGTTACGCAAGTGTTGTAAATTTAAACTGAATAATGGGTCGTGTATGAAGAAATGTGTGATTTTACTCGCCTTGGTGCTGATCGGTAAGATCGGCATGGCTAATTCGATTTTTATACCAATGGATGGAAAGCAGGCCAACCACCTGAAGGCGTATGGCATTGCGTATTGGATCTTGAAAAGTGACTTGGAAGTTGACTGGCTGCTGAACTATCGGGGTGGCAGCTTCATGTGTCAATATCATCCGGCTATTCAGAATGAGCTCGTGGTGCGAGGTGTAAGCTTCGAAGTTATTTCCGATGCACAAGCCAATCAGATCATCAATGAAATCGCGAGTCCTGCTGTTAACTATGACCTGATGAAACTCGAAAAGTATCCGCGCATTGCTGTATATTCTCCCAAGAGCAAGCAGCCCTGGGACGATGCTGTTACACTCGTATTAACGTATGCTGAAATTCCATACGATGTGATCTTCGATGATGAAGTAATGAATGGTGTGCTCCCTAAATATGACTGGCTGCACTTGCATCACGAAGACTTTACCGGGCAGTACGGAAAGTTTTATAGTCAGTTTAGTAATTATCCATGGTATGTAGAGCAACAGAAAGAAGCGGAAGACCTCGCTCGTAAACATGGGTTTCATAAAGTGTCTCAATTGAAACTTGCTGTTTCCAAAAAGATAAAAGAGTTTGTTAGCGGTGGCGGTTTTCTATTCGCGATGTGTTCGGCCACCGACAGTTATGATATAGCGCTCGCTGCGGACGGTGTAGATATATGCGATCACATGTACGATGGCGATCCGGCCGATCCACAGGCACAACAGAAATTAAACTACGACAACACACTTGCCTTCACCAATTTCAGACTGGAGCGCAATCCGCTTCAATACGAATTTTCGGACATCGATAATCAACCCAACGAACGAGGCCTTCGCCAGGATAATGATTATTTCTCGGTGTTTGAGTTTTCTGCCAAGTGGGATCCTATTCCTACCATGCTGACGCAAAATCACACGCAGGTAATTCAGGGTTTCTTTGGACAGACTACAGGTTTCAAAAAACATCTTATCAAACCCGATGTACTGGTGATGGGCGAGAACAAAGAGATCAAGGAAGCGAAGTATATTCACGGTGTACTCGGCAAGGGGTTCTGGACTTTTTATGGCGGGCATGATCCGGAAGACTATCAACACCAGGTGGGTGAAGAACCGACCGATCTCAATCAGCATCCTAACTCACCGGGCTATAGGCTTATCCTGAACAATGTGTTGTTCCCGGCTGCGAAGAAGAAGAAGCAAAAAACCTGAGACGTGTTTAGGTGTTTAGGTGTGTGGGTGTTTATGTTAGAACACCAGTGAGACACTTGAGAGGAGACGTAATAAGAAGATATAGTACAAAAAAAGCGAAGGCACGGAGTACGTGCCTTTTCGCTTATCTATCAGGTTAGGTTAGAAAAAATATCAGTTGCAGATGGTGATGGTGAAGCGGCCGTTTATGAAGGAGTCTTCTTCAGAACGGGCATCGATTCGGCCAGAGATCTGAGTCGAGGTGATGGATGTTATTTCTACTGCTCCTTCCGAAGCAAAGTAGTTAGTCGTAGTTTCTTTGTCGAACAACGTTACGATCTGGTTGTCTTCAGCGTCCCAGTTGTTATAATCAAACTTAAGCTTATACAGACCGGTTGCGTTGGGTACTGTAAAGAATACATGATCGCCTTCCGGAGATATACTGCAGCCCTCCCCTTCGTGGCCTTGTACCAGCGTAATGTAAAGCGTGCTCTCAGACGAAGCGCCATCTTGCGATGCATAACCCGCTTGGTAGGCCCAGTCAGCATTATCAATCTTTCCCGTTAAATTCTGTTCTTTGAAATTATAGGCTGGATTTTCAACATCGTCTTTGCAGGAGAACGCTGCTACGGACAGCATGCTTAAAAAGAGGAAGTTCTTTTTCATGTGGGGTTCTTTCATACAAAGAACTCAACTTGCTTTAACTAAAGCAGTCTGAAAATGAGGTATATATTACATGTATAGTATATGCGCAAAAGTTTTGGATTTCAGACAAATGCCTGGATATACGTAGCAACATCTGAAATCCAAAAGCTGTCCTATTTCGATATATGTTTTACGAAGAGCCGCTTGGCTACGGGCATGAGTGTCTCATAAAACGGGAACTTCATCTTCGACAAAATGAGATACGTAGCCGGGTTCGGCATATCGGTAAACTTGCGGATCAGGTCGAGCTTTAAATTCTCGTATGTATACAGGGGCCGCTTCTCAACACATTCTACGAACTCGGTATTAAGACTACGCAGTTGCTCCTGGCTTCCTTCAAATATACTCACCTGGTAACGGTAAATGTTAGTCTCTTTTTCAGGCGGAACGGTAACAAACAAGTAGCCTTCGTTCGCATATAGTGGTGTTACTCCTATGGGAGCGATCTCACACTGCGATTCTACATATTCATAGATTACAGAACCTTCCTGCAGCGAGTCCTTTATCTTCGGCAACGAAAAGTCAATGATGTTTTCGAGCTCGCTCATCACGGCATCATCTTCTACCAACTGCCGGTACGTCAGTTCAAGCTTATGGAATTCTTCCAGCGATATCTCCTTGGGAAAAGACTCGCGTATAAGTGTTTTGTTTTCTTTTACCGCCAGCAAATTCCGGTAATGAAAAACCAGGTCAGCGAGGAACGGATATAGTTCTACTTTGTCGAATGAACTCCGTACGGTTTGAAGATACGCCAGCAGCACGTACTTCTTGTACTCAAAATCAATCAAGCCCTGCGTTAGCCAGTCTTTTGACAATCTTTCCATATCTGTGCGTTTTAACAAATAAAATTTACCAAATCATTTTGAAGCAGTAAAGACCTGCCGTTAGAAAATTGAAAAAGAGTGCGTAAGGTTTTTGGGGTGTGTTCGGTTTTAGAGGAAGAAAGTTGGGAAGTCCGGAAGTCGGGAAGACGGAAAGTCCGGAAGACGGGAAGTCTGGAAGTAAAAGAGACTGTCGCGGAATCACTAGTGAGCAACAGAGAGCAAAACTTTCGTCAACGTAAATTATATAGCTCCGTCATTCTGTACTTGAAATTCCATCGTCCATCACAAACATATAGTTATCTATTTGCTTAACTACTAACTTCCACCTCGCTCCCATCTCTAACTTTTAGACTCCCAACTTTCGGACTTCCTCCAACTTTCGGACTTTCCGTCTTCCCGACTTTCGGACTTTCCGTCTTCCGGACTTTCCGACTTTTTACTCCCGACATTACACCACATCCTTACGCGTCTCCCCTCACTCCTAACTGCCATCTTGCCATTACAGCATTCTAATTTCATGCCACGGAGGGGATAATAACGTTGTAAAAGCTGACAGGAATTGGAAAAATTGTCCGTTATTCGCGTCTCTTTCCGCCATGGCACAAAAGCTGTTAAGCGGTGACTATCAAATTTGTTAAACCTTAAAAATCCATTACGTATATGGCAAAAATCAACTTTAAACCAAATGAGGACAGGGTGCTAGTTGAACCCGCTGAAGCTGAAACAAAGACAGCGTCTGGAATCATCATTCCTGACACGGCTAAAGAGAAGCCTCAGAAAGGCACAATCATCGCTGTTGGTGAAGGTCTGAAAGACAAGCCGGTAACAGTGAAAGTTGGAGACACTGTACTCTATGGAAAGTATGCCGGTACTGAAATCAACATCGATGGAAAAGAGTACCTCATCATGCGTAACTCTGATATCTTCGGAATCATTTAATCAATCAACTCAAACAATCAACTAAGAATTATGGCTAAAGAAATAACCTTTGATACGTCCGCCCGCGACAGAATTAAGAAGGGTGTTGAC
This sequence comes from uncultured Chitinophaga sp., assembly GCA_966211525.1. Classification (GTDB taxonomy): domain Bacteria; phylum Bacteroidota; class Bacteroidia; order Cytophagales; family Cyclobacteriaceae; genus Ohtaekwangia. The sequence continues at coordinate 19,388 of CBIHOZ010000109.1, forward strand.
AAATTAGCGGATGCCGTTAAAGTTACGCTGGGTCCTAAAGGACGCAATGTTATTCTTGACAAGAAATTCGGTGCACCTACAGTAACAAAAGACGGTGTATCAGTTGCAAAAGAGATCGAGTTGAAAGATCCGATCGAAAACATGGGTGCTCAACTGGTGAAAGAAGTTGCTTCTAAAACTGCTGATGCTGCCGGTGATGGTACAACTACTGCTACTGTATTAGCACAAGCTATCTATGCACACGGTATTAAGAACGTAGCTGCCGGTGCTAACCCGATGGACCTGAAGCGCGGTATCGACAAAGCTGTTGATGCTGTTGTTGAAAACCTGAAGAAACAATCTAAAAAGATAAAAGACTCTAACGAGATCGCACAAGTAGCAACTATATCTTCTAACAGCGACACTACCATTGGTAAAATGATTGCTGATGCGATGGATAAAGTTGGTAAAGATGGTGTGATCACCGTAGAGGAAGCGAAAGGAACTGAAACTGAAGTGAAGACTGTAGAAGGTATGCAGTTCGATCGCGGTTACCTGTCTCCTTACTTCGTAACCAACACGGAGAAAATGGAAGCTGATCTCGACAATCCTTTTGTGTTGATCTACGACAAGAAGATCAGCAGCATGAAAGAATTGCTTCCTATACTCGAGCAATCTGCACAAACCGGTAAACCACTTGTTATCATCTCTGAAGAAGTAGAAGGCGAAGCGCTTGCTACATTGGTGGTGAACAAAATCCGCGGTGCATTACGCGTAGCAGCTGTTAAAGCTCCTGGCTTTGGCGACAGAAGAAAAGCAATGCTGGAAGATATCGCTATCCTCACCGGAGGTAAAGTGATCTCTGAAGAGCAAGGTTTCAAACTGGAGAACGCTACGTTGGATATGCTGGGTCGTGCTGAGAAAATCAACATCGACAAAGACAATACAACGATCGTAAACGGTGCTGGTAAGAAAGCTGATATCGATGGTCGTGTAGCGCAAATCAAAGCTCAGATCGAATCTACTACATCTGATTACGATAAAGAAAAACTGCAAGAGCGTCTTGCTAAACTTTCTGGTGGTGTAGCTATACTTTACATAGGTGCTGCAACAGAAGTTGAAATGAAAGAGAAGAAAGACCGTGTAGACGATGCGTTGCATGCAACACGCGCTGCTGTTCAGGAAGGTATCGTTCCAGGCGGTGGTGTAGCTTATATCCGTGCTATAGATGCATTGAAGGATGTTGCTGCCCTTGGTTTGGACAACGATGATCAGGCAACAGGTGTAAACATTGTTCGCCTTGCATTGGAAGCTCCTCTCAGAACTATATCTGAGAACGCTGGTCAGGAAGGCTCTGTAATCGTGAACAAAGTTCGCGATGGCAAGAAAGACTTCGGTTTCAACGCACGCGAAAACAAATACGAGAACTTCTTCGAAGCAGGTATCATCGATCCTACAAAGGTATCACGCCTTGCATTGGAGAACGCAGCTTCTATCGCTGGTCTTCTGTTAACTACTGAAGCAGTAGTATCAGAAATACCAGAAGAAAAAGAAGCACCTGCTATGCCACACGGTGGCGGCATGGGCGGCATGATGTAATCCGTTTCGGATATATACAAAGCAAAAGGCTTCATCGAATGATGAAGCCTTTCTTTTTTACCTAAACCAATAAACAAAGTAACACGTAACTTATTCTGTTCCGAGTTTTTTCTTATCACCATCCAGTGATACGGAATCGGAAACACTATACTTGTTGCGATCTATACCTTTGGCAGATTCTAACACACCATTGGGCAGAAAACGAACTTCGATGCGATCTGATTTACTGCGCTTGTGGTAGCTATACCATAAAGGTTTCGTAGCGGTACGTTTTCCTTCCTGAGTGGTTTCAGTATATACCGCCCAGTAACCATCTTCCGGTAAAGAGTTGAAATCGCGATCATACGTCTGCTTCACAGCAAGCGGAACCTGGTCAGGTGTTATACGAATTGTCTGTCTTACCGGAGTCTGCGCCTGTGCAACCACGCCTAGCATACACAGCATCATTACCATCATTATTATTCTTTTCATGGGCCGATTGTATTTTGTTATAGCGTAGTAAACGTTGGAAATGAGACCGAGTTAGGGCAAATACATACCGCAAGATTGTGTATTTTTTATCGTACGGCACAACATAAAGCGCTTACCCAACGGTATAGCCATACGACAACAAAGTATTCTTTTTGAAAAACTTACAAGCTTAAAATATACTTTCTGGACAACATGACGGATGTGTGTATAAACAAGCAAGTATAAATTGGTAAGGATTATAGGGTTGTGTGTTGACGCATTGAAATGCATCATCTTCTTTTTATGCTGAAAGAACACACACATTGCCGATGTGTCTGCCGCACACAGCCTGTATATACTGGAAGACACACAACGCTTCCGGAAAAAATCGCTATGGATTTTATAATCGATTACTTTCCACTGGGAAATACGCGTATATAGGTATTTATCTTACACTCAAACCATGCCTGTCGCACATGCTGTTCCATTGGAAACTACTGTGTTATAAGGATTTCCTTATAAATTTGGCATAACAACAAATCTGTAAGTAAAGCAGTCTATGGGCAATAGAATACCGAATATCTGGATAATCGATGATGATCCTATGTCATCTTTTATGCTCAAACGACTTGCTGAACTCGGAGAACTGGCAGACATCATTACCATTTACAACAGTGCACGCGCTGCGCTGGATTACCTGCAGGCAAACCCGAAAGCTACAAACCAATTACCCGACATCATCCTGCTGGACATTTATATGCCGGTGGTAAATGGCTGGGATTTTCTCTCGAAGTTTAAAGAGATCAAAGGAACATTGAGCAAGCAGGTTGATATCATGGTGGTAAGTTCGTCTGATCATCCGCGCGACATCAACCAGGCCAACAGCTTCGAAGAAGTAATGGCATATGTTACCAAGCCTGTATCACTCGAGCGACTAAAAGAGCTTCTCGTTCGCTCCTGAGGTTCCGTCATGCTTCGCTTTTCCGTTACCATCCTTTCCATTTCCATCCATTAGCTGGAGTCCATCGTGACCATCCAATTCTACTTTCACACCATCTATCGGAAGGATAACTAAAAATGTAGCGCCTTTGTCCAACTCCCCTTTTCCATCAATTATACCTCCGTGTATCTCTACAATTTTCTTGGCGATGGATAAACCTATACCGGTGCCTTCGTAATTGCGGCCGTGCAGGCGCTGAAATATACCAAAGATCTTATCGCGGTATTCATTCTCAAAACCGATTCCATTGTCTTGCACCTTCACACAGATAAAATCGTTTTTACGAATATTATACTCTTTCTCCATCGCAGCGGTAATAGGCTGCTCCTCAATAATCACCTCAGGTATATCTTTATTACTGAACTTTAATGCATTGGTCAGAAGATTCTGAAAGAGTTGTCTCATCTGTCCGGGGACAGCATTGATCATCGGCAACTTCCCTACTGTGATCTTCGCATTCTTCTCGGTGATGGTAATATCGAGATCATCACAAATGCGTCTTACAATTCTGTTTAGGTCCGTCTTCTCTTTATATAATTCACGATTCGATAATTTGGAGAGCGTCAGTACATCTTCAATCAGTGTCTGCATACGTGTAGATGCAGACACAATTTTCTTCAGATAGTTGAGCTCACTCTCGGATAATTTATCTTCGATCTTCGACTGGAGTATATTTCCAAACGCCTGGATCTTGCGAAGCGGTTCCTTCAAATCGTGGGAGGCAACAGAAGCAAATTGCAACAGATCAAAGTTTGATCGCTCCAGTAATTTATTAGACTCCACAAGTTTCTGTGAAGTTGATTGCAGGTCATGAAAGCTTTGTGCAGCAACATCGGCAGCTCGTTTCTTTTCCGTTACATCGTTGAATGTTGTTACCACGCCATCGAGCATGCGCACCACCACTACATCATACCAGCGGTCTTCTTT
>CBIHOZ010000110.1:0-22959 GCA_966211525.1 uncultured Chitinophaga sp.
ATTGTGTGAGCAACACGAATGCGCTCAGGTATACAAACAGATATTTCCTCACAAGTTGATACATTAGGTTTATAAGGATAATGTTAAGATAATTTATTGAAGAATTCACCACCTGTTATCTTTGCGGATTATAATCAGGATATGCGCGCGAGACTTCAGATTTTTCTTTTACTGACTATTTTCTGGCTGGGATACATGATCGCTATACGGGCGTTGTTCCTGGCCTATAACTACGATATATCAGCACAGTTAACAGCAGGCGAAATGTTTCTCACCATGGTGCACGGCCTGCGCATGGACGCCAGCATGACGGGATATTTCCTGGCGCTGTCGGGACTTCTGCTCACGGTATCGGCTATCGTTCCCGGACGCTGGCTGCACACAACACTTACCTATATAAATTTCACACTGCTGACTATATCATCGTTGATAACGATCATTGACCTCGAGCTATACCGGCACTGGGGCTTTCGCATTAATAACACACCATTCTTTTATATGGGATCGGGTGCGTTGGGGAGTATCAGTCCGGTGGTAATTATAAAAGGCGTTATCATTCTTGCTGCATTGATAGCGGGTGGCTGGTGGGTATATCTGCGTGTGATTAAACCACGCACCGCTGCATTACCTCCTCCACAGCAAAAGAAATCTGCCTTTGTACTCCTCGCAGTTTCAGGATTAATGTTCGTACCGATACGCGGCAGCTTTAGCGTGGCACCAATGAATACAGGCTTCGTATACTTTCATAAAACGAAAGCGTATGCCAACCATGCTGCTATCAACGTGATCTGGAATTTTATCTATAGCGTCCGCAAGAGTTCGCGGTCGAGTTACCCGGAGAATTTCTTTGACAAGGAGAAAACGCAAAAGCTTTTTACATCGCTATATCCGGCCAGTGATTCAACGGTACGGCTATGGCATGCCGAGCGCCCGAATGTACTGTTCATCATTCTGGAAAGCTTTACGGCCGATGTAGTAGAACCGCTGGGTGGTATAAAAGATCTTTGTCCTAATCTTACCGGGCTTTGCAAGGAAGGTATATTATTCGATAATTTTTATGCGAGTGGCGATCGTACTGACAAAGGACTGATCAGTATACTCAGCGGCTATCCGGCACAACCTCAGACATCGATCATTAAATATCCTGCCAAGACACAGCGGTTGCCACACATCAGTCAGTATATGCGCGCGATGGGCTATAGAAGTTCTTTCCTGTATGGCGGTGATGTAGACTTTGCCAACTTCCGTTCTTACCTCACCACGGGCGGCTTCGATCATATTACCGACATGGACGATTTCCCTTCTAAACTGAACACCTCGAAGTGGGGCGTTCATGATCACTATATGTTCGAGCAGGCACTGAAGGAATTGGACACTACTCGCGCTCCGTTCTTTAAAGTTATACTTACGTTGAGCAGTCACGAGCCGTTTGATGTTCCGATGGAGCCCTATATAAAAGGCAATGATGAGGAATCACTCTTCCTTAATTCATGTCACTATACCGACAAGAGTCTGGGTGATTTTATACGCACGTGTAAACAACAACCGTGGTGGCAAAATACAATTGTTGTTATGACGGCCGATCACGGTCATCGTCATCCCGGTAACAAGCCGCTCTCGGTGAAGGAACGTTTTAAGACACCGCTGCTAATCATTGGCGGACCCATAAAAAAAGATACGGTGATCCATACCATGGCCGGGCAAACCGATATAGCCAATACATTGCTGGCGCAACTCGACAAACCTTCACCTGATTTTATATTCAGTAAAAATATACTCGGCAACAAGGTTGTACCGTTTGCTTCGTTCTTCTTTAATGATGGTTATGGCTTTGTGTTACCGAATAAACTGATCATCTATGATAACCCGGGCAAACAATTCTTAAAGAAGGAAGGCACTGACGAAAGCGACCTGGAGTTAAGCAAAGCTTACCAGCAAGCACTCTACAGCGACTATAATAAACGATAAGCCACTATATATAGGGCGGTATAACACCAACGTAAACCAAACACCGATATGAAGAAACTATCTATACTGATAATTCTGTTCTTAGTTACAATTGTCGCGCAGGCGCAGGACTTCGGTCTGTCGTTCTCTTATTTCATTCCGAAGAACGGCTACTTCTCAACGCCTATCAGTCCGTTTTCAATACGGGGTTTAGGATTTGACATCAACCGTTTTTTGGCAATTGAGACAGGCGCTTCGCTATACCGTATGTCTGGTCTGAACATGAAAGACCTTCCGTTCGAAAGTAAAGATCCGCTGGTAGGACCTAACTTTACGATTTTTGTTCCGGTGGAGCTGGTGATTCAATTCAAGGGACAAGCTGCGGAGTTTGATATCAAAGGCGGTGTGTTCGGTTTTCACGGCATGGGACAACGCATCAACTATGGAAACTTCGATCGTGCCGTGCGTACGTACGAAGGATGGCAGGTTGCCAACAGCGATTTAACATTCACCAATAAACCGGGCTGGGGTTACCACGGTGGTGCTGAACTTACAGTATATGTAACGGGACAAGTAGGTGTGTCCATCGAAGCGAATTACCTCGTGGGCGAATCCAAATTTCCACTCAAAGGAAGTTATACCGGTGGCAACACATCACTCGAGACAAAGGCTGTTGATTACCCGGACGCTAAAATTGATTTTACCGGTATGGAGTTTTCCATCGGACTCATCTTCAGTTCCGGAGGTGGGCCGTCTGCTCCTAAGAAGGCTAAGCGGAGAAGAAGATAGTTCACAGCTGTGAGCTTTGAGCTTCGAGTTGCGAGAAGTGAGGAGCAAGAAGTAAGAAGTAAGAAGGGCTGCTGGCTTCTGGTTTCTGGCTGCTGGATACTCGAGGCTATATATATACTCTTTTACTCTTTTGTTTATTCTTTTGGTATACTATCAAGGGGGGCTTCGGTAGATGGTTGCAGTGGTGCGGGGATTACTTTACTTTCTTCGACTCCTTTGTTATACTTTTTGTATAGTAATCGCGAATCGTCTACAAAAACTTTATAGGCTGCCTTGGATGCTGCATCTTTTATAAAAGGTATAGCATCGGTTTCTACTTTCGGTGCCGGTAAAATATAGTAATCTTTCTGGGCATCTGCGGTGCGGTATACCCATTCGAGGTAGTATGCAGCGCTGTCAATGGTAGTCACTGCGCTGTCGGGAGTATAATTTATCTTTTGCAGTTCGAGGTATGCCATGGCGCCACCGTCTGTGTAACGCTTCCGTTGTCCGGATACAAAGTTACCAAGTGAGTACGCTACAAACTGATTTTTATCTTTACGCCACTCCATCGGCTGTATCACATGCGGGTGTGCTCCTATTACCAGTTGCGCACCGTGCTTGAAGCAAAGCTCAGTAAGATTCTTCTGTTCTTTGGAAGGTAAACTTTGATACTCTGATCCCCAATGAGTAAATACAATAATGGCATCAGGCTTCAGTCCTTTTGCCTTGATCAGGTCTTTACGCATCACAGCTGTATCCAACCGATTAACCACGTTGGGTTTATATACCGGTAAGCCATTGGTACCATAGGTGTAGTTTAATATAGCCAGTGTAAATCCGTTCTTCTTTACCATGAGCGGATGATCATTCATGCGACTCACTGTATCGACAAATGTACCGGTATGCGGAATGTCCAGACTATCGAGCATCATGATGGTGCGCTCCAATCCTTTCTTGCCACGATCCACGCAGTGATTGTTAGCCGTTACGAGTACATCAAAGCCTATATCTTTCAAAGTCTGCGCGAGTGCATCCGGAGAACTGAATTGCGGATATCCTTTATGAGGCGGGCCGGCCAACGTTACTTCGAGGTTGCCGATGGCAAGATCAGCGTTTTCTATATAGGGCTTGATGAACTGAAAGCAGCTGCTATAGTCGTACTTCTTCGCGACAGGATCGTACGCTGAGTTGATCTGCGAATCGTGTCCCATAATATCACCGACAAACATGAGCGATAGTCGTGTGGTATCCTGTGCCGATGCACAGAGGCTTAACAAGAAAAGTACAGAGAACAATGTGGTCTTTATCATAGAGGTTCAGGTTCAGCGTATAGGTGTATAATGATATGCTTTCCGTTATGCACTCAAAATACTAACATCAATCACTTTATCTTCAACGATGGCGAATACACGATCTTCTTTTTTCGGTTGAATGCGTGCTAATCCTGTGAACATACCGAAAGCAGGAAGCAACGCAAGATGTTTTCCGAAGTAAAAACAGGGCAACGTCATCGCCTGTCGTGCCTTGCCGCGCAAATATACTCCGGGATGAATGTGTCCCGCCATGTTATACTTGGTTTCGTGTGCTTCTTCCAGCGGGTGGTGGGTGAATATAAAATCATCGATCACTAATTCATTGTGCACAACGATACCCTTACGCGCATACTGCAGGTCGCTCATGATATCGTGGTTGCCGAGCACAAGTTCGAATGAGACACCCTTGAAATGATTTACCAGTTCACCAAACACTTCCCACTCGGCATTATAGTGACTGTGAAAAAGATCGCCCAGGCAAATCAGTCGTTGTGGCCTGGTGCTTTGTAAAAGTTCAACCAGGTTTTCGAGGTTATGATCATTCGCTTTGGAAGGCACCGGGATGCCCGCCTTTCTGAAATGGTTAACCTTGCCCAGGTGAAGATCGGCCAGCAACAAGGCCCTGTGCTTTTTCCAGTACAATGCCTTTTGAGGGCACAGGTAGAATTCGTCCGCTCCAATAATCAACTGCGTCATTCGGCTGCTCAGCTTTCTGAAAGTAAAGAGGGTTCAAGTTACTATTTTCCTTTTTTCGTGAGCCTGCCTTTGGTCATTAAACTTATTCGGAACCCTGATTCTTCAGAAAAGAAAGGCCAATTAATATATTTCCCCATATTAATTGTTTTAAAGAACTGATATTCTGATTTTTGTGTAACCAGTTATTCAGTTATGGAAATAAAAACGATACGTGTTACCAACAAGAAGACCGTTGAAAAAATGAAGCAATTCATTTCAGAAAAGGAACGCGCTTACAAGAAAATGAGCGATGGTAAAGCTTTGCAGATTAAACCGTCTGCGAAGAGTTGTTAAATCCCTATCCACTGACTGCATCACAGTCAGGTGACCAACCCGGATATTCTTTCAGCTGCGCGGCCAGCAATACTTACTTTATTTATTATACCGATGTATCACAGACCTGTGGTATACCTCCACATCCGGTTTATGACATTTCCTTCACGCGACCGATGTTTACCAACCCGAGTAGCATCGACACACGGATAAGTCAAACCATCTGTAGTTACCTCGATACCTTGATGCACGAAGCTGATGCTGTCTTTACTTACGCTCCGCTAATGGATGATAACAAGCATTTGGCACGCCTTAAACTATTTAACCGATGGCTTCAAAAATCCAAACCGTTCTTTAAGTGCGCTGATATAGTGAGCAAACACGTGAGGTATGAATTAATAGATGAAGACGGAGGTATTCAATACTATAACTATATAGTGTTATATCGGCCTCATCAACATAATACCGTTCAGACCATTGAGGACAGTCTGGAAAATATGTTCGAAACCAAGTAGCAAGCAGCTATGATTGTCTGATTAAACGCCTGGTGTATTCGGACATTAGTGGTCCAAAATTGGTATCGCTACTTTTAGTATTTTCGTAGGTCGAACGTTGCTTTTTGGAGGCTGTTCTCAAACAAAAGTTATCACTCCAAAACGATATAACAATCTGACAGTCAATATAATTAATACAATCCAAGTGTTTTTGAATTAAAAAAGTTAACATAGCCATAACAATGGGTGTAGTAAATCAGCTTAGATTGCGCCCGAATTTCAACTCTTATGTTTGAATTAGACCTTTCTTACTCTGTTCTGTTAATTCTGTGTCTTATTGCTGCCTGCGGATTTGAATTTGTGAATGGATTTCACGACACAGCCAACGCTGTGGCTACCGTTATTTATACCAATTCACTCAAGCCCTGGACAGCCGTGATCTATTCCGGTATCTGCAATTTTGTTGGTGTATTGATCGGTGGTGTTGGCGTTGCCGTAGGTATCATTAACCTGTTGCCGGTTGAATCGCTTGTCGATCAAAACATTGCACACAGTCTGTCCATGGTTATGGCACTTTTACTGAGTGCTATCTTCTGGAATTTACTAACCTGGTATTTCGGTATACCTTGTTCAAGCTCGCATACGCTGATCGGATCTATACTCGGTGTAGGTATAGCCTACTCGTTGTTACCGGATTCGCGCGAAGCTGCTGTGAACTGGGGCAAGGCGCAGGAGATCGGCTTATCGCTGCTCATCTCTCCGCTCTTTGGTTTTTCCATGACAATAATCCTGATGTTCCTGATCCGGAACCTCACGAAGAAAACTTCCTATGGCGACAGTCTCTTCAAGGAACCTAAAAAGAATACGCCTCCACCTGCTGTTATACGCGGCTTGCTGATCCTTACTTGCGGCAGCGTAAGTTTATCGCACGGCTCCAATGATGGACAAAAAGGTGTAGGGCTCGTAATGCTGATCCTGATCGGTATCGTACCAACCTACTTTGCATTGAATTCTAAAGTAGTTCCGAGCACATTGGTTGCTCCGCTGCAGCGGATTGAAACGGTAATGAATACGATCGATCCTTCTCCGCTTTCAGAACCTGATCGCGTTAAGTTTCAGGACGCACATACCATGACGCGCGAACTGGTTGCTAAACTCAATTCAACATCTTCAGTTGAAGCGATCAAGAAAGAAGAACGATTCATTGTACGAAAAGATATACTCCTGGTAGACCGTCACATGAAAGCGCTTCTGGAAAAACCTGAACTGCGCCTCAGTGAAGCCGATAAGAATGCGATCAAGAGTGAAATGAAAGAAGTAAAGAAGATAACCGATTACTCTCCGCAGTGGGTTATCATTATGATCGCACTTTCGTTGGGACTCGGTACCATGATCGGCTGGAAACGTATTGTAAAAACAATCGGTGAGAAGATCGGTAAAGAACATTTGAACTATGCACAAGGCGCCAGTGCCGAGATCATCGCTGCAAGTACTATCAGTATATCAACATATCTGTCGCTGCCGGTAAGTACAACACACGTGTTGTCATCGGGTATTGCAGGAAGTATGGTGGCCAGCAAAGGTGTAAAGAATCTTCAGGCTGATACCGTGCGTAACATTCTTATGGCGTGGCTGCTTACACTACCGGTGGTGATCATTCTCTCGGGAACGTTATTCCTTCTGTTCCGCGCTATATTCTAACAGACTTCCCTAAAACATCCTATAGCTATACCTGGTGTATGATATATACATCAGGTATATTTTTTTATACGCTCTGATATTTCGGTCAACGATAACACCTGGTCGGCAGCGCCCAGTTTAATGGCTTCGCGCGGCATACCGAATACAACACTGGAGGCCTCGTCCTGTGCTATAGTCTTCGCTCCGGCAGCCTTCATGTTACGCAAACCTTCGGCACCATCGCGGCCCATGCCTGTCATAATAACACCGAGTGCATTTATACCGGCATGTTTCGCCACGGAATTAAAAAGTACATCAACGGATGGCCGGTGACGGTTCACCAGTTCACCATCGCTTACGCGGATAAAAAACATAGTGCCGTTACGGTATATTTCCATATGCTTGCCGCCAGGTGCTATATATACATGGCCGCGCATAATGTGATCGCCATCGCTGGCTTCCTTTACCGTCACTTCGCAAAGTGAGTTAAGCTGTTCAGCAAACGAGCGTGTAAAACCGGCAGGCATGTGTTGTGTTACCACGATGGCCACGTTGTTGGCAGGTATATCTTTCAATATATAGCGCAGTGCTTCAGTCCCACCAGTGGAAGCACCAATAGCAATCACACTGTCTGACGTTTCGTTTGTGGAAGGCCGCACACTCTTGATAAGCGGCATCTCTTCACGCAACGGCCTGTTCAACGCCAGGCGTCTAACGGGTGCCATATACGCAGCCTTGATGGCATCGGTAATGCGGATCTTCGATTCTTCGAGGTGAGCCTTGGTAGCGCGGATCTCCGACTTTGCCACTACTTCCACTGCGCCCAGATCAAGTGCACGCAGGGCCATGCGACTCCCTTCCTGTGTCAGGCTTGAAATGATTACCACGGGCAGTGGACACTGCACCATAAGTGTCTTCAGAAATGTTAGTCCGTCCATGCGCGGCATCTCTATATCCAGCGTGATAACATCCGGAACGTTGTGACGTATTTTGTTCGCAGCAATATAGGGGTCTGCCGCAGTAGCAATTACTTCGAGTTGAGAGTCCGATGAAATGATGTCTTTCAGTGTCTGACGCACCAATGCGGAGTCATCAATCACCATAACTTTGATAGGCCGTTCCATGCAGGTTAGAAGATTACGGTGTGGTATACTTTGGTTATCGTATGACCATAATCCATTTGCCTTCCCATGGGAAGTGTTATACCACGCTGATACGCTGTACCTAATTTTTCCATCACTACATTCATAATCCCTTCACAGGCTGAAATATATCTGATTCGCTTCAGAAAGATGTTGTGATGTGTTCTAAAAATTTAAGAAAGCGCTGCCGGGAGATTAACAGCGTTGAATAAAAAAAGAAAAAGCTTCAGGCCGTCTGCCAGAAGCTTTTCTAATTCCTGTAACCCTAAACCCAAAACCTATAAATGTACAGGAGAATTTTACTGTGTATGCGTAGCAAAGGTATGATGCCAAGAGCCGGTGCGGTAGTCGAAATGAGCAAGTGGATGCTTTTTCTGAGTAAGTGGAAAGTCACCGCTTGCCACCTTCGAAAACTTCAGCCGAATTCGCCTGAAAAGGGATTTGCATGTGAATTTCCTGCACATCGTCATGCGGAAAACAAAGGCGCACCTGTGCCTGCATGGCCTGTGCAATTTTGCGTGCCGCATAATAATTGATCAGGTTTGGCGAAATGAGCAGCTCCGAATACAATGACGTTCGCTGCAGCAACGCCTGACGAATGTTACACCCTACTGTAAAACCAGCCGCTCTTATTTGAATGAGCAAACCGGTATCGTTTTTAGAGATGTGACAGTTGATCGTTGCGCCATCATTTCGCGGCAGACTGATGATGTAGAGCATGATGTTATTCAAGAGCGACTGCACGAGGTGTTCATGCACGCCACAGATCTCTGCATGATCGCTGGTGAAATGAAAGTTTACGACATCGAGCAGGCAGTTCAATGCCAGCGTTTCACGAAGTGCTTGTTCAAGCAAAGCAAGCTTCAGATCACCGGATGGAATTTCTGCTTCGTGTGAATCGGCAAGGTATAGAAGTTTAAAGAGACGTTCATCGAGGTTGGCCGCGCATGAATCAAGCATCTCCAGCATCGTATCCACTTCTGAATTGTCTTTACGAAGCTTCATTACACTTACGAGCCCGCGTATAGAAGCAAGTGGTCCGCGCAGATCATGTGCAGCACGGTATACAAAATTATCGAGATCTTCGTGCCGGCTGTCATGACTGCGTGTCTCTTTGACTTTATCAAGATTTTTTACCTTGAGAATAATGTAGCCGTTAATATCGCTTACCAGCCCCAGGTAAAAACCAGATATAGTAAACGCAACAGCTTTGTTATGCCTGCCTTTTAACGTAGCTGTAACCTCTTCAAAAAAACCACGGTTCAAATTACTGAGCAACAGGTTTTGCAGGTTCTCTTTATAGTTCAGGAAGCTGATGCTTTTTCCCTGCACTTCTTCCAGCGTATAGCCTATTGCATCGAGCACATCATTGCTGATGAGGTCGATGTCAAATTTATTCGTCAGTATAATGGATTCAACAAAAACTGACGTGAGCTTTTGCCTGATCTCATCTTCCGAGATCAGACTTAACGAAATATCGGCGAGCGTTGTCATAGTAATTTACCCTTCTGTTTAAGCACATCATACAGGTGTGCTTGTCCCTCTCCTGCTTATACTTACTTTGCAACGTGTACTCCGTTCTTCAATTGTGGAAGATTCAATCGCTTGGCCTGGCGGTTGTATAACAGCAAGGCCATTTCCGAATCTTCTATATGATAACGTGCACCTATATATTTCACAATTTTACCGGCATCATCTTTCACGGGCACAATGGTGGCATCTACCCAATAGTAGCTTCCATCTTTCGCGCGGTTCTTGATGATACCTTTAAAGGCTTCTCCCTTCCTGATCGTTTCCCAGAATACACGGAAGAGTTCCTTCGGCATATCCGGGTGACGAAATATACTATGTGGTTTACCGATCAGTTCTTCTTCTTTATACTTGGAAACTTCACAAAGCTTGCTGTTCACCGCGAGGATCGTTCCATGTACATCGGCTTCCGACAAAATAGTGGTGAGTGAAAATACGCTCTCGCGAATTTCAAGATCGCGTTTCACACGCTGTGATTCCGTAAGCAGCTTTTCGGTTTGCTGCTGCAAGGCAACCTGGTTGGTTATATCTTTTGTAAACAGACTTACACCTATAATTTCACCGGCAGCATCGCGTAACGGGTTATACGTAATGAGATAGTGATGATCTAAATAACTACGCGTCATCTCCACCACTTCTCCGGCCAATGCTTTCTTATAGGGAAGCAGGAATTCTTCTTGCTCATCACCTTTGGAAAGTTTGGTTACGTGGAAACCTACATCGATCGGTATACCTTGTGCACGGAAGGTCTTCAACATGATATCATTCGCCATCACGACATGCAGATTCCTGTCAACCGTAAGAATAGCATCGCTCGTAGCGTTGAGCATGTTGTTGAGGTATACTTCTTTATCTTTTGCTTCGTTGCGTACATTTACAATCTCGGTAAGATCTTTCGCAAAGCATGCGATCTCAATTACGTTTCCTTTCTCATCGCATATAGGTGAATAGAGATTCAGGAAATGAGACTTCTTTCCGTTGATCTCGATCGTATCATTTACCTGGTACGCTTCTCCTTTGAATGCACGCTCATAGAATGAACGATGCTCTGCCTTCTTTGCTTCGTTATCGCCAAACAGGGAGAGTATATCAAAACCTTTTTCAACAACAACACCGATCTCCGTAAGACCTTTGGTAAACGCCTGGTTACAGCTTACTATTCTGAAATCGCGATCGAGTGTAAAGATTGATTCAGCCGATGCATTCAATATCTCATTTACATATCGTTCTTTACTTTGAACCTCGGTGAGTATACGCTGCATTTCATCTTGCGTAGCCGAAAGTTCTTCCATATTCTGACGCAGTTCTTCTTCCTGCGCTTTCATCTCTTCGTTTGCCTGCTGTGCCTCATGCGCCATGCGTTCTGCTTCGTGGCGGGCACGCATCATTTCGGTAATGTCTTTCGCATAGCATGCTGCTGCAAACACTTCTCCATTCTCTCTGCGCAGCGGTGAATAATTACTCAGGTAGTAGGTCTGTGCTTCGCCTACATTAAAGGACTCGGTGATGTCGAACGTTTCACCTTTCAGTGCACGCGTGTAGTAATCACGTTGCTTGTTACGCTCCGCGCCTTCCTGGAAGATAGACAGTACATCAAGTCCTTTTTGAGGAGTAAGTCCCAGCGCCTCTATACCCGCGGCAAACGACTTGTTGAAGCTGATGATTTGCAGATTCGTATCAACCGTAAAAATGGAATCCTTCGATGCATTGAGTACTGCATTCAGGTATCCTTCCTGGCTTTGCACTTCGGTGAGTATACGCTGCATTTCTTCCTGCGTAGCCGAAAGCTCTTCCATATTCTGACGCAGTTCTTCTTCCTGCGCTTTCATCTCTTCATTTGCCTGCTGCGCCTGGTGCGCCAGTCTTTCTGCATCATGGCGCGCACGCATCATCTCGGTAATGTCTTTTGCATAGCAGGCTGCGGCAAACACTTCTCCGTTCTCGTTTCGTAAAGGCGAGTAATTACTGATATAGTATGATTGTGTACCACCGAGGTCAAATGATTCGGTGATATCAAAAGTTTCTCCTTCCAGTGCGCGCGTGTAGTACCTCCGTTGTTTATCGCGTTGCTCGCCATACTGGAAAATGTTGAGTATCTCCATTCCCTTGCGAGGCTCCACTCCCATTGCTGCTACACCGGCAACAAATGCCTTGTTGAAGCTTATCAGGTGAAAATTTCTGTCTACCGTAAAGATGGAATCCTTTGATGCATTCAGTACGCCATTCAGATAACCTTCCTGACTTTGCACTTCGCGGATGATGCGTTGCATCTCTTCCTGTGTAGCAGCAAGCTCTTCGAGGTTCTGACGCATCTCTTCTTCCTGCGAACGCATCTGTTCAGCCTGCACCTGAGACTCGTGTAGTAATTTTTTTGTACGCTCGCTGCCTTTTACAGCCGATATAGTGGATGCAATGCTCTCTCCGAGCTTTTCTACAAACTCAATTTGATGCTGTCCGATTTCCAAGAAAGACGCTATCTCTACTATACCCCACACGCGCTCCTCTATCTTCAACGGCACTACCAGGAGATTGCGCGGCAAGCCTTCGCCCAGTCCGGATGTTATGCGGATATAATCTTTCGGAATTGTCTTTAAATATGCCGTGTTCTTCTCCAGCACAACCTGCCCGATGATACCTTCACCTAATGCGAAACGTTGATTTAAATATTTCTGTCGGTTGTAGGCATAACACCCCACTAACTCGAGCGCCACATTGTTCGGATCTTCATCGTCTAATATATATAGTGCGCCCTGGTTGGCTTCCATATATTTTACCAGATTGCTGATCACCTGATTCGTCAATGCGGCCAGGTCATCATTCTTGGAGCGCAAAATGTCCACAAAACGCGCCAGCCCTTCCGTTACCCAGTTTCGTTGCTTCTCTTCCAATGAAAACTTCTTCATCTGGTTGCGCATGCTCACCAGCGAAGATGCCAGCGAGTTTTCATCGCCTACGTCATCGGTATTGTTGTATTGTATATCGAGATTGCCCTGTTCAATCGCTTTTACGAATTGTGTAGCGCTCGTAATCTGCGACTGATATAAAGAAAGTTGCTGCTGTAATGCGTTAAGATTGTTCTTCTTGATGATAGAATAAGAAAGTGCTTTCATCCGGAATTTAAAATTTTACGCAATGTACCCTTAGATGCGCTGTCCGGAGATTCTTAATGAGTAAGTGGGGGCTTTAGGTTAGTATCTGGACACAACAAAAAAATCAAACTCGCGGCGTTACAACTTGGCCCCTATACGCGCCAGGAAACCTTCTTTTTTCCGCTTGGAAACATCCAGCGATTTGTCGTTTGCCATGATCACGTATCCGCCTTCTCCACGAACATATTTTTTTATGGCGTTCAGGTTAATAAGGTATGAATTGTGGATGCGATAGAAGTTGTGTTCGCCCAGCATATCTTCATATTCCTTCAACGTGCGACTTACTATATATTTCTTGCCATCCATTACGGTGATCTCTGTATAATTGCTGGAAGCTTCGCAGTACAGAATGTCCTGCATCTTGACAAACACCAGTCCATCCGTTGTGGGCAGCGCGAGTTTATAATTTTCAGATGATGTGTTCTTCAGGTTTTGCATTAACTGCTGCAGGCGCAGCGAGATAGAATCGTTCATGCGCTTCTCTACTTTGGAGAGGGCGCGTTTCAACTCTTCGATGTCAATAGGTTTTAACAGGTAATCAATCGCAGCAAACTTGAAAGCCTTGATGGCGTACTCGGCATACGCCGTGGTAAAGATGACCTCAAAATCAAAATCACCAAGTTGCGTGAGCAGATCAAAACCGGTTTCGCGTTGTAATTGTATATCGAGAAAGACAACATCGGGTTTGTATTGCTGAATAGCCTGAACAGCTTCTGCAACGTCCTGGCACAGCGCTTTTACAGTGACATTATCACAAAACTCCTCCAGTAAAATTTTCAGACTTTCACGGCTTTTCAGCTCATCGTCTACAATTATAGCGTTGATCATAGTTTGGGGCTTACACAAGTTAAAAAAGTAAACCTTTATAACCTCAGAATCGAACCCAAATATTTACACGGGTTCCGGTTGCATTTCCGGCTGCATCCTGCAAGTCCTGAATCTCCAATGCAACTTTATCCTGCTCATTGATTAATCGAAGTCGTTCTTCCGTCAGGATGGTTCCCATAGACTTATGCTTCGGAAAATTCTTGGCGCGCAATGCCTGTGCTGCCTTGCGGCCGATGCCATTGTCTTCAACACTAAACAAAACACGATCGCCATCATTTTTCACGGCTATACACAAAAGTCCTTTTTCCGGTTTGGAATATAGTCCATGTAAAATAGCATTCTCTACATACGGTTGAATCAGGAGCGATGGTATCTCGATGTTATCCAGGTCAAGCCCGGGATCAACATCCAGTACAAACTCAAATTTATTTTCAAAGCGAACCATTTCCAGGTTTATATAGTAGCGCAGCAGATCAAGTTCATCGGCGAGGTTAATCTTGTCACGCACCGAGTGTGTGAGTACACCGCGTATCAGTTTAGAGAACGTAGAGAGATAATTGATCGCATTCTGCCGATCGTTCTTTGCAATGAAGTATTGTATCGAGTTTAATGCGTTGAAAATGAAATGCGGGTTCATCACCGAACGCAATGCTGTGAGCTTTAACTCTCCTATCTTCTTGTTAGCTTCCGATAGTTCCTGTGCCTTGCGTTTAAGTTCAGTGATATCGCGGGTATATACGGATGCACCTACAATGCGATCGTTCTCAATGATCGGGTGTACCGAATTTTGTGTCGTAATAATTTTACCAATATACTCTTCGGATACCGATTCGCCTGTAAACGCGCGGTTGTATAAACCAACCCAGTAATCGATCAGGTAATCCGGTAAGTGTCCACGTGATACTTCTACCATGTTCTGTCCTACACTATATTCGATGTTATATAGTTCTTTCATGGTTTCGAAGAATACATTGTTGATAGCGGTAATGCGATAGTCCATATCAACCGACCATATACTTAAGTCGGTGTTGTTGATGATGGCATTCAGCTTGATCTCGTTTTCACGTATCTTATCCTCCGCTATCTTTTGTTCTGTTATATCTTCAGCAAATACAGTTACTCCGGTAATAACACCATCTTTTCCAACAATAGGACTGATGGAGTATTTGAAGTAACGACCATTGCGTTGCTCCAGTAATTCGTATGATTCACCCGCACACGCGCGGCTGTAGCGTTCGTTCCATACGTCGCGCAACCAGTTTGCATCGGGGAGATTCCACGCAACCGATATGATGGGCTGACCATAGGTGATCTCAATGTTATAGTTACGCCTGATATATTCCTGGAAGGTTTGATTACAAATGATAACGCGATGCTCACGATCAACGGCCCACACCATGAACTTGGTATTGTTTACCGTAGCATGCAGGTTTGCTTCACTCAACATCAACCGTTCTTCAGCCTGTCGCTTGCTGGTGATATCATCCATATAGGCGGTGATACCACTGATCTCGTCTTCAAAAAATATAGGGTGCAGCACACAGCGATATATACGGTTATTGGTTTCTACATCAAACTCTTCGGTCGTGCGCCCGTTTTTCACAATCTCATATTTACTTCGCCAGAAATCACTGAACGAGGCCGGGTTGATAAAATCCAGAATAGGCATGCCCACGAAGAGGTCTGTTTTCAAAACGCGCGCGAAGTATTCAGCAAAGCGGTTATTGAAACGAAGTAATTTATAGCGTATATCTACCGACCAGATAAAGTACTCGGTGTGATTGAGAATGGACTGAAGATTTGCTTCGCTTTTTACCAGGTTCTGTTCAATGATTTTCTTCTCGGTTGTATCGCGTACGATCACGAGCAAATGATTTTCACCGTGCAGATGTATACGTTGTGCAGATATAGTACCGAGAAAGTGTGTTCCGTTCTTACGAAGAAAAACAGAATCGATTGTAACATGTCCCTGCGTGGCCAGTGCAGCAAAGTATTTATCGCGATCTTCCGCTATAGCCCAGAGGTTAAAGTCGCGTGACGATTTACCGATAACATCCTGGCGCGTATAGCCGGCCAGTGATTGCAGCTTCTCATTAACCTCCACCAGTTGCAGATCGCGTTCGCGGAAGATCAGCATGAGGTCTGGGTTCAGATCAAAAGATTTACGGAACCGCTCCTCGGCATTTCTGCGCTCGGAAACATCGCGCACAACGGACAGGATATACGGCACGCCTTCAATCTCGAGACGGTTACTCGATACAATCACATAAATGATACTTCCATCCTTCCGTATACACGGGCATTCAATCTCTACCGTTTTATTGGCGTTATAGCGCTCGTAGAAAAATTCGCGGTCAGCGTCATCGATGAAGAATTTTACGTCATGCAACGTTTTACCGAGTACTTCCTGCCGGGTATATCCCATGATCGGCTCAATACATTCGTTCACATCGGCAATCATCCGATCGCTCTCGCGCACGATCATCATCAGGTTCGGATTGCTGTGGAAGGCGCGTGAGAATTTCAGCTCGCTGCTCTTGATACGCTCCTCGGCTTCCTTCAGGTATGTAATATCAAACACGAGCCCCACCATGCGCTGTGCTATACCTTCTTCCTCGATCGGGTATGCTGTAATGCGAACCCATTTTCTGTAGCCCAACGGAGTGAGTATACGCCCGGTGATGTCGAACGAATCGCGTTGTCTTGCTTCCATCTGCCGGAAGATTTCCTGTATCAGTTCACGATCGGGCATCTCGAAACGCTGCTCGATATCGCGGAGGTCGTTGGTATTAAAGCTTTGATCTACACCAAAAATGTTATACATCTCGTTCGACCAGAACATCGT
Organism: uncultured Chitinophaga sp.; assembly: GCA_966211525.1. Lineage (GTDB taxonomy): Bacteria > Bacteroidota > Bacteroidia > Cytophagales > Cyclobacteriaceae > Ohtaekwangia. Next base: position 16,708 of record CBIHOZ010000110.1, read on the forward strand.
TTTGTTATCCGGATGATACTCCCAGCTTCCGATGCGCGCCAGTTTTTGCGATTGATTCAGTATAAATTCACGTGCGGATAACTGACGGATGTGATGAGACAACTGATCGTTGCTTTGTCGTAACTCTTCCTCTGCAGTGGCGAGTTCTTCTTCGCGTTCCTGCAACACATGGTTCAAGGCGCGTTGCTGCTCAAGCGAGCGCTCCAGTACTTCTTCGCGTTTACGTTCGCGCGATATATCGATCCAACTCCCGACAGCCCTGATCGCTTTACCGGATGCATCACGCACAAATGTACCCTGATCGATTACGTGAACAATGCCTCCGCTCTTCTTATGGAATCGATACGTATCAAAGAAATTTTCCTGTGTCTCAACCGCATTATCAAAGTTCTTTACAACGCGATCGCGATCTTCTTCATGTATATCATTGATCCAGTCGTCCAGTGTATAACCCGGACTGTTGAACCCGAACTCTTCCAGAGTAGTGTTGCCGGCCATCCAGTATAGTCTCCGGCTTTCAAGATCTGCCTCCCACATGGCAGCGTTGGAAAGTTCGGCAATGCGTTTGAAACGGTTTCGTTCCGCTTCGAGTCGTACCAGCAGTTCGTTCATCTGCTGTTCGCGTGTATGCAGATGCGTTGTATCACGCCACGCGCCAATAACTCTTTTTACATTACCGGAAGCATCGCGTAACAGACGCACCGTATCGTGGATATAGTATACCTTGCCGCCAGCACAGAAACGATATTCATGTATATATACCGACACCGAAGAATCCTGAAGGGCTTTTTCAAATCCGCTCACAGCACGCTCGCGATCTTCCGGATGAATATTACTGCGCCAGAAGTCATTCAGTGCATCATCTTCCGGTATAGCATACTTGGCGCGGTTGGCAGCCGATGAAAACCAGCGCAGTTGCTGACGGGTAAAGTCAATCGTCCAGATCGCTTCCCCCAGCGTGTCCAAAATTGCCGAGAACAATTCCGGATCGAGAAGCTCATGAAATTCTTTTTCGGTAATATTATTCAATCGCGCATTGCTTTATACGCTAAAGGTACGCAAAAACGTGTTTAAGTATTTACGTGTGCAGAACAGTGTGTACGTGTTTACGTGTGCACGTTCGTACGTTCCCTGAACATAAACACATACACACCTAAACACCTAAACACGCGCGCTTCGCGCATCACGCGCAGAGGTTGGGGATTTCGAAGTTGAAGGTTGTGCCTTCGCCTACGCGGGACTGGACACTTACGGAGCCTTCGAGTTTTTCGAGTACGCCTTTTACGATATATAGTCCCAGGCCAGATCCTTTACTATCGGCATTGGCACGGAAAAACATTTTGAAGATCTTGTCGACATATTCTTCAGGGATACCTATACCATTGTCGGAAAAGCGAAGTATAGCACGTTTTGCATCTACGAGTATATCAATCTTCAGATACGAATTTTCCTTGCGTGTGTCGCGGTATTGTACTGCGTTGGATATGATGTTATTGAACACCATCAGCAAACGACTATAGTCTGAACAGAACGGTGCATCCTGTACTATATTCCGGATGCTCTTCACGGTATCGGCTCCTTCCATATAGCGCAGTGAATCGATGGACTCCTGCAGCAGTTCATTGAAGTCGATCTGCTTCGGCATGATGTCCATACGCGCATTGCGCGAATAGTGTATAATATCAGAAATGAAGTGATCGAGTTTGTTTACACTCTTCTCAATGAGTGCGAGGTATTGATCGGTGTTCTGTTTTTCAGGATCAAGCTTGATCATGTTGATCAGGCCTTTCACAGACATGAGCGGTGCTCGCAGATCGTGCGAGGCGCTATATACAAAACGATCAAGCTCTGAGTTTATGCGGATGAGCTCTTCATTTTGTTTTTTCAAGAGATCTTCTGTCCGCGTCTGGTTTGTTATGTCGCGTGAGTACATGGTTAAACCGGTTACTATTCCATTCTCCACAATCGGATACGTTTTTATTTCAAAAATCCTGTTGTCCTTTTCGATCTGGTAAGAGTCATAATACTTACCAGGTCTTCCCTTTAATCCACTTTCATAACGGTTGCGCCACAGCTCGCGCAGCTCCGGCAGGTCATTCGGTATCAAACCCAGAATGTTCTCACCTCGCAGCAACTTAACGCCATAAGCCTGTTTATATTTTTTAAAGAACTCACGATTAAAGTCAATTAGTTCAAAATCGGTGTTGACCAACCAGATACTGTCTTCAATTGTGTTTAAGATCGACCGGAGATTCGCTTCGTTCTCTATAATTTTCTTTTGATATGCCTTGCGCACAGTAATGTCGCGGCTAAAGACAGATATAATTTGTGATCCATCGGGACGGCTACTGGATTTAAAGTGTATTTCCCAATAGTAATTACGACCATCGATCTCGAATACATCTTCCACTTTTATAGCCGTGCCACTCAACGCTACCATGCAACGGTCGCGCCACGTTTGTGTGAGTGCGGCATTGACGTGCTGCATCGATTCAAGAATAGATGTACCTTTCTTCAGTTCAATGCCATACGTCTCTATAAAAATCCAGTAGAAGCCAGAGTTGAGGTTAATGATCCGGAAGTCTTCATCGAGTAATAAAATATTGGAATCAGCATCCTCAATTATAGAAGTAAAGATATCCTGCCACACGCCTATCTCTGCATGCTCCAGCATCGTCATACGCTTATTATTGTTTTGATAAAAATTAACAGACCCGCTCAACGCTTATTCAATACTTGTTAAACACCATTCGTGATCATGGATATTGTCTGGCCCACAGCTTTGACACAACTTTCAACCCGTACGTTGTTTTTGTAAACATAAAGGTTACTGCTCCCGAAATATCAACCTATAAGATCATGGCGTGTGTACGTAAACAAGGTAAATTGGATGCCTGCCGTTTACGCCAAAAGTGTCTCCATTTTGGAGCTATGCGTTTTTTGACCATAAAAACTACATTTTTATGGGGAGCATCACATCATCAGGTGAGGGTTTCATCGACTGATTTTTACCCTTCCTCACAACCTGCGGTTGGGTATAACAGAATTTCATATCTTTCCGAATTAACTCAGTAACCTTTGCAAGAATTCAATCAACTCATGGCCGATATTGCTGCCTATACCTGGTGGCCTGTTCTTTTTCTGATTATCGGTGGCGGACTTTTTTTCCTGATATACTCTGGTTTTGTTCAGTATAAATATTTTAAACATGCTGTGGATGTGTTGATGGGTAAGTACCATGATCCCAACGCTCCCGGACAGATCAGTCCCTATAAAGCTTTATCAACTGCGCTTGCGTCTACCGTAGGTATGGGAAATCTCTCGGGTGTAGCAGCTGCTATAGCAATGGGTGGACCGGGTGCTTTGTTCTGGATGTGGGTAACATCATTCATTGGTATGTCTACCAATTTCTTTACCAGTACGCTGGCCAGTATGTATCGCGGGCGCGACTCGAATGGTGAGCTGCAGGGCGGACCGATGTATGTAATCCGCGAAGCGCTTGGAAAAAAGTGGCTGCCGCTGGCAACACTTTTCTGTATGTGCAGTCTCGTTGGTATGCTTCCTATATTTCAGGCGAACCAGCTTACACAAGCTATCATTGATATAGGGCTGAAGCCGATGGGTGTTGGTGAACATTTTATCACAATTGGCAGCACACCGGTAAGTATACTTAAACTTATCATCGGACTATTCATTACTATATTGGTATCAGTTGTTATTATAGGAGGTATACAACGGATTGGCAACTGGGCGGGACGTCTTGTTCCGATCATGATTGTTTTACACTTTGTCTCTGTTGCTATCATACTGATCACCTATGCCGACCAGGTTCCATACTATATCAAGTTAGTATTTACCGATGCGTTTGCTGCAAATCATTACCACGGTGATCCTTTCCTCGGCGGTGTACTCGGTGGCATCATTATGCTTGGCGTTCGCAGGGCAACATTTTCAAATGAAGCAGGGATAGGTACTGCACCAATGGCGATGGGCGCTTCCATCAGCACAGAACCGGTGCGCGAAGGATTGATATCGATGCTGAGTCCGGTGATTGATACGTTGGTGTCTTGCTCACTCACAGCCTTTGCTATTCTGGTTACCGGTGTCTGGCAAACCAAAGATGCTACAGGTATAACCCTTACTTCACTGGCGTATCGCGCTGCTATGCCTTCCGGAGAATATATACTCTTGATCTGCACATTTGTGTTCGCCATCAGTGCATTGTTCTCCTATAGCTACTACGGACGCAAGGCACTCTCCTACCTTGTAGGTGAAAAACAAAGCCGCTGGTATGATTATTTTTATTTGTCGATGATCATTGTAGGCGCCATCGCTTCGATGGACCTGGTGCTGAATGTTATCGATATATCTTTTGCACTTATGGCTATACCAACGATGCTCTCCGGTTTCGTATTGGCTCCGCACGTAAAGCGCGAGGCTACGCGTTACTTCTCGAAGCTGAAGTAAAATATTTTTCGAGCATGGCGGCAACGCCATCGTCAATATTGGAGGCCGTTGTATAGCGTACAACGGCCTTCACTTCTTCACGGGCATTGGCAACGGCCACACCATAGCCGGCAGACTGCAACATATCAATGTCATTGTAATTATCACCGAAGGCCATGGCCTGTGCTATATCCAGGTTATAATAGTTACGAAGTGCAAGCTTGAGTGCCGATGCCTTGGATATAGCACGCGGTGCAATTTCTATATAGGTTGATTTGGAACGATATACATGTATAGCTTGGGACAGTGATGCGTTTAACGTTGCTTCGAGTGCATTCATTTCTTCTTCCGGTCCCATGCACATCACCTTGTGTGCACCTATACCGGCTTCCTGCCAGCGTTGTAAAACATCGGGCAACGCGGTAATAACCGGAGTTACTTTGGTGACACGTGCTTCACGTTCAGTCCAATAATCGTCTTGAGGAGCGTACCAGTTATCTTCGGTATATAAACTCACATGTATTGTCTTACCGGAAGTGTAGTTTAGTATCGTTTCACAAACATGTACGGGTATTGTTACGGTGTCCAATACTTCAGGTTTATTGCTGCCTGGTGTATAGCGAATCACATAGCCACCGTTGTAGCAAATGAGCGGATGATCCAGTATATCCAGTTCATGTTGCAGATGTCGCATAGCCGATGGCATGCGCGATGATGCCAGAATTACCGGCACTTCATTCTTTATACTCTTAATAATCTGAATAGTGCGTGGTGAAAGTTCTCTCCTGCTGTCCAGTAACGTACCATCAATATCGGTACAGATCGCGCGAATGTCCATCATCATGAATTGAAGGGGCAAGATAGTAACTTTTGAAATTACTTCACCTTATAATGAAGATAGGACAGTTAGGTACCTTCCCCTGTCCACACCATGTACAGAAATCAAACGCGGCAGTATACCTATATACCTTCTACTGTGCTACAACAATCTTTCTATAATAGATCCGATCATCCATCTGTAATTTTAGCAGGTATGTACCCGAGCGTACTTCTGAAAGGTCCAACTTCTCGTTGAAGGTGCTGGTAACTTTTTTCCCGTGAAAGAAATCTTTTAACCGTTGGCCGGTAACATCCATAAGTTCCAGCGATGCTGTGCCCGACTTCCGTATCTCGATGGTAACGGTTCTCGATTCTTCCACCGGATTGGGATACAAATTCATTATCTCACGGGCATCTTTCTCATCTATACCGGTAACAACTTCGCCTTTCGCTCCCTTTAACAAAATGGAGGTAACAGACATTGCCGGCAGTGTTACGTTCAATGCATTCTGCGATGGCGTAATGGTTGACTTCTGCAAGGCATTGGTTTGATGCGACACAAATGTCTCCGAGCTGGTGAGGTTCGATAACTTCAAAACATCAAATGACTGACTGGCGAGGTTGAAGCCGGAGAAATTTACAGTTGCTGTTTTTGAAGAGGAAGCCCGATTCACCAATACAACAGTGATAGAATCTCCTGATTGATTTATAGTAGGGTAAGCAGATACCGATGTCTCATCCGAAGATGTTGCTTTGGCATAGTGCGTTTTATTGTAGCGCGAGTATAAATGCAGCACCTCCCACATACCAACCTGCCACGACCATGGCGAAAAGATTTCTACTTCCGGGTGACGCATAAATTCACCGAGCATACCGGCATACCATACGGCAGACGTGTTTGCATTTACCTGAGCTATACCCGTTTCTGAAACACCGAATGTCACGCCATGATCGGTGCCTATATATTGATCAAGCCATGCTTTGCAA
>CBIHOZ010000111.1:0-22704 GCA_966211525.1 uncultured Chitinophaga sp.
CGTCCGCTCTTTGGTATATATAGTATAGATGACTTTGTTAGTTTTTATTTTTCAGGTCTAACGCAAAGTCTTTGGCTGTTTTGGCTGTCATCAGGTCCATGAAGTTTAGTGCTCCGTTGGTTGTGCCTGTTCCACCAGTTTGTATTTGGGGTACAATGGCTCCGGTATATTTACTAAAGGCATCGGCCCAAACTTTCTGTACTTCTACCTGCGCTTTCAGTTTCATCTCCAATGCACCGTCAGCCTGCATAATTTTAGCACGTGCGTACGCCTGGGCATCGGCCAGCTCCTTAATCTTCTTCGCTTCGAGTATAGCACCGTCATAGGCGATCTTCTGCTGTTGCTTATCCTGTTCAGCAACTTTTACTTTTGTTTCTGCTTCTACAACCTGTTTGATCTGATCCTGTTTCTGCTGATACTCGATCTCCACCAGGGCCTGTTCACCTTTTGCTTTCGCTGTTAAGGTTTGCTGCTGAGCTGTCATCAACTCTTGCTTGGAGATTGAAGACTTCGTAACAGCATCAATGATCTTGGTAAGCTTCTGGTCAACTTTATCTTCGTAGTCAACATCGGTGATGGCAGCATCCGCTACTGTTATACCATACTCTTTTATAGATGACAGTTTGCGTTTTGGTGCACCACCTTTTTTGTCAAACTGGATTTCCGTCTGGTATATTCGTTTCTTCTCTTGCTCGAGCGAATCGAATACTACATTTTCTTCCGTCTTTAACAGGTATACACCTTCTTTAAGCTGATCCATAAAATCCTGCGCCATCTGCGCACGACCACCTCCGTAGTGCTTTTCGCTGCTCATTAACTGTGCAGATGATTGCAAGCATTCTTTAGTATAGGGCGCGAGCCTCTTCACTACGAGTGACTGCGGTGTACGGTGCGTGTTGTGAATCAGGATCATTTCCTTTTCATCAGATGGCAGTATAAACTGTGTGATACCTTTTACATCTGCTGTAGTAGCATCGCTGAAGCGGATCATGATCTTACCTACTTCTATACCGTTGTCTTCAAGGTCTAGTTTCGGGTTTTCTTCCTGGTAGGTAACGGAGATCTGGTTCGGCCATTCTTTCTCTTTGGCAAAGAAGCCCGCGTAAAATATACCGGGTGCAAATTGCACAATCTGTTCTCCGGTAGTACGCTCTACAACGGTACGGTTACCCGCATCATTCCATGAAAATGGATTGACAATGAGAAACAACACCATGCTGAAGATGAGCACGACAGCAAGAATAATTTTCGATTTAAGTGATGGATTCATGTTTAATTGGTTGTTTGGTTAGATTTGCTATTACTAGGTTTATTTTTCTGTTCGAAATAATTTGTCAGCAGTAGTACTAAAGCATAGCCTACTATACCGAACACGGCCAGAAACCCGACCGCAATTGTCAGTCTAATCATATTCTATTTTAAAATGTATACTTGAAAAAGAAAGAGAGAGAAATAAGATTTGCCTTTTATTCGGCTTACTTGTTTTACAACTGGTGTACTCTTTACATGGACGTAACTATAATTCTTTTACTCAATTCGAAATATACTCTGAAGGAAACCAGCTTTCTATATATTTATTTCTACCGTGAGATTCATTTCGAATTTCACTTAGTTAAACGAGGATAAGTTCCTATAGGATGACGGAAATGAAAATAAATTTTAGCAACAAAATTTAGTTGCAGTGCAACGCATTGCGAAGTAAGCATCAATGCTTCCAAGAAACCTATAGCAAAATTTTATATTCTTTTTAACCTATAAGAAGGTAGGAACGCACATTTTGAAACCATGCAGATTTACTCTATGGCAGCATTTATCCACAAATGACTATACCAATGCCATATACCCTGTTTATCCGGAACGGTTATCGTGTATAGGGTTCTTCTTTTCTTTGTCATGGGTTTTGCGGCCCGCAACGTTACTATTACTTTCTGTTTATCTATAACCTTAAGCTCGCATTCACCGCCCTGAACGAAGCATTGCAGCTGGTTAAGTTTCAATCCATCACCATCAAACGTTAAGGTTAATAATGGCTGATTGCCCTTCGGCATAACATAGTCATCAGGTGAACGCTTCTTTACACGCAACGCTTTCATCGAAGCTTTCTCTATAAATTTATCTTTTGCTGAGTATGACTCTGACATCGGGAAACGCGGACATTCAAAGAGGTCGTCACCGTTATACATCACACCCGAGTTCTGCGCAGCGGCCCCTATAAATCCCGCCTCTTTCACAATGTCTTTCATCTTTAAATCGAACTCACCGTACGGGTAAGAAAATACGACAGGTTTAACGTTTAGCTTTTCCTCAATGGTCGACTGACTTAATTCAATCTCATCCTTAAAAGTTTTATAGCGTGTTGCAGCGGACTGGTTCAGGAAAAAATCATGCGAGTGTGTATGGTTCCCGATTTCAACTTTGTACTTCATTGATTCCTGCAATTGCCCCCAGCTCATATAGTCACCTCCACCTACGGTTTTTGTGTTGATGAAAAGTGTTGCAGGCATGCTATATTTTTTCAACAGTGGAAGTCCTTTATCATAGAAGGTTTTATAGGCGTCATCAATCGTAATCACGGCTGTTTTACGCGTTGGCTTGTCTGACTGTAAATACTCAATTGCTTCCGAAAAAGTAAGCACCTGAAAATTATTCTTCTTTAAGTATGCGAGATGCGCTTCAAAATCCTTTACAGGCGTGTTGGTAGATGGATAGCGCGCATCACCAAAGCGATGGTATATAAAACAGACAACCTCTTTATCGTTATTTATACTGTCCTTGACATCATCATCGGCTGCAGGCTTACCGGAGCAGGAAAGAATAAGAATCAGCAACAGAGATATTTGAAAACGCGGCATAGCGAGAGGGAATATAAATTTGAATGAAAGTATAGCAGATCAATCTTCAACCAGGTACTGCGGATCGATTACATAACTATCAAATTGCTTGAGGTTATTGCGCAGAATGATCTTCTTCAATTGATTGGTATAGGCTGTTCTTCGTTCAGAGTAATTCTTCAGGTGTGGCAGTAACTGCAGCGGATCTTCTGTTTGCTTACGCGCTTCCCGCAGACTTTTATAGGAGCGTGATCGCGCCAGTATCTCAAAGTAATCTATAATCGACTTCGACATATCCGGATATGCACGCAGGTATATTCGTTTATTTTCACGTGTGCGTCTTGCTACGATACGCGATTCGTTTTTATTGAAAGACCATACACCAAACAAATTATTTGCCTGCAGGAAGAAGCGGGATTTACCCCAACCACTTTCCACAGCAGCCTGAGCGAGTACAATACTTGTAGGCAAGGTATGTGTTCGCACCAGCAAGTCGTCTATATCATTAGCCCGGTATCTGTTCTTCAAATCGATATAGAGTGCGCTATCACTTTCGTTCCATCGTTTCTTCTCGCGGAGCGCTTCGATCTTGATTCTGCGTTGCTCAATTTCGTGCTTGGCTACAAGTATAGAAGGCAACACGGCTGATATAAATTTTGCTTTCGCTTTACGAACCGGAAGTTTTTCAAGACCTGATACATGTGTATATAGGAGTGGCTTTACAACCGCATCAGCCACCAGCACAATCTGATCGATCGATTCTACTTTTATAGTCTCTGTACGAACTGTAAAGGTTCTGCTCTTGTCACAGCCCGATACAGTCGTGAGCAGGAGCAACACCGCAGTAAGGATAGAGGTCCGGAAGGTAAGAGCCTGTCTCATAGCTGTAGAGTAAGCAGAAATGTCTATGCACAAACATTTCGGGATATGCAATTTACTACTTTACAGGGAGTTAAAGGCTCGGCATTCTGACGGCTTATCGTTGAAATTCGTTGATTGGTCGGAGCATGAGCTGCACTTACAAGTCGGAAACGCCTGGATTACCGCGCCTCGTCTTCAACCGCTTCAATTCTCCCACGATAATTATACTTACAATAACGAGTAAACTCCACGAGGTAATTTTGTGCCACGTTACCATCTGCCAGCCTTTGTGCTGGTAGGCATATTTCCATGCGCCAAAGAAAGTAGCAATGTTTTCGGCAAGCCAGATAAAGAAGCCAATAATAGCGAATGAAAGCAGTGCGGATATATAGTATACTTTCTGGTGGAGTTTAAATGAAAATTTAGTTTTCCAAAAGATCACGATCAGGAGAAGCGTAATGTAAAGTCGCAGGTCTGGAATGAAAGCATTGGTAAAAAAGTTAAGATATATAGCAGCACCTGCAGCTGTAGCATATATACTGTTGGGCCAATGTACCGTGTCAAGCTTGAGATTGCGCCATGCCTGGCAGATATAGCTTCCTACACTGGCATACATAAACCCAGCATATAGCGGCACGCCCATAATTTTAGTATAAGCGTCTTCCGGATACGACCACGAGCCGCGATGTACTTTGTGCAATTCCATCACCAATCCCAGCACGTGAAAAAGCGTAATTACCAGAACTTCGTCACGCGTTTCAAGACCAGTCTTGTACATAATTAACTGCGCCATGATGCATACAATCAGCAAAAGATCGTAACGCGGTATACCCAAGTGTAAAGCCGATGATAGTGCGAGCGAAATAAAAATCAGCACCGGAAAGATACACGACACAGCCTGCAAATATCCGAACCATACAAACTGTTTTACAAACGACACGAACTTCGTTTCCGAACCATGCAACACAAATTGGTTCTCGATTGCCTGATGAAGCTGTTTCAAAAAAGAGCGAGATTAATTACCGAGCCAAACGTAAAACATCCTCACGTTGTTACGTCAAAAAAACAATGCTTAAATTAGCCGGTGAAGTAGCCGCTGGTTACTGGCCTCCGGCTGCAAGAAGTTATTCTATTAAAAAACTTTACTGCTTACAGCTACGTATTTTCCTGCAGCCAGCAACCTGCAGCCAATAGCCCTTAAAAGCTCGCAGCTCAAAACTATTTTATGAAAGACGTACTCGAAATAAAAGCCGATCACAAATATTCGGAAGTAGCCGAGCGGATCGAATCGCTTATTGAGAAGAAAGTATTAAAAGTCGGAGATAAACTTCTGTCAGTGCGGGCGCTCAGTAAAGAGCAGGGTATAAGTCTGAGTACGGCCTTTCAGGCATATTATCTTTTGGAAAGTAAAGGACTCATAGAAGCACGTCCGCAATCAGGATACTACGTTAAGTATTCGCGCGAGCATACACTGGATATACCACAGGTATGTGAGCCTTCCGATGATGCTGTGCCGGTTAGTGTTGATGATATGATCAACAGTGTATATCGCGATCTGAATGCAAAAGGCGTCATCAACTTTTCACTGGCTACACCCTCTATTAAATTACTACCTACTGCAAAACTTAATAAAGCTGCGCTGCAGGCTATACGTGAGTCGCCAACGTGTTGTCTCAACTATGAAAATGTACAAGGCAACGCAGCGCTTCGTAAACAGATCGCGCGGCAAGCATTTAACTGGGGTGGTGCACCGAGTGAAGATGATATCGTAGTTACTGCGGGTGCGGTTGAAGCGATGTCACTTTGTATTAAAGCTGTTACAAAGCCGGGCGATACAGTGGCGATCGAGACACCAACCTACTATGCTATTTTCCAGGTAATGGAAAGTCACGGGTTAAAAGTTGTTGAGATACCAACTGATCCGCTACTCGGTATTGATATAGATTATCTTGAACAAGCTATACCGCGCTTTGATATAAAGGCTTGCCTGTTTGTTAACAACTTTAACAATCCGCTGGGAAGTTGTATGCCGGATGATCGCAAGAAGAAACTGGTAGATATGCTCGCCAAGAAAGATATACCGCTTATAGAAGACGATATATATGGTGAGCTATATTTCGGTAAGACGCGTCCGAAAACCTGCAAGACGTTTGACAAAAAAGGACTTGTTCTTCACTGTGCATCGTTTTCAAAATCGCTGGCACCGGGTTATCGTATTGGCTGGACTATACCCGGTAAATTTAAAGAACATGTTATGCGACTGAAACGCATGCACTCCGTCTCCACAAATACACTTAGCCAGGCAGCCATCGCTAATTTTTTAAGCAACGGTCGGTACGAGTTACATCTGCGGCACTTACGGAAAGCTTTACATACACAATCGCTTCGTTACCTGCAGGCAGTTTCAGAATACTTTCCGGATGATACACGCGTAACGCGTCCGCAGGGTGGATTTACGTTATGGATCGAGATGAATAAAAAAGTGAATGCGTTTAAATTACACAAGCGCGCGTTGAAGCATAACATCGGCATTGCACCGGGCCAAATTTTTTCGACACAAGGACGATTTGAAAATTGCTTCAGACTGAGCTATGGTGCTCCATGGGACGACACCATCGAGGAAGGAATTAAAACTTTAGGCAGGCTTGTGAGAGAATGGAAATGATCAACCTGGCACGTTTCTTCCCTTGCAAATATATTCTTATACTTTAAAGGCTGGAGTTGAAGAAAATTTTCCTCAACAGAATCTACTCCATATTTTTACTCGCAAGTTTACCTACTTGCCAGAAAAACAGCCCGAAAAAGCATACCACTGAGATAAAGACATATACCATAAGCTGTGGTGGTTAGAATTCAATATCAAAGATGGTGTTACTATTTTTGTCGCACCTACGCCTCTTGTTTCATCCGTTACGGAAGTAAGTTCGGCAAGGCTTTTGCATTTTTTGGAAAGTTAAAACCACCTGTGTAAATCGAATTCCATTTAAACCTCAACTGTTTAAATTGCACCCTTGTTTACTTGAAAACCAACGTATTATGATAAATCAAACTTTGCGGCTCATGCTCTTCGCGGCAGCGGGCCTGTTAGGCACCACCAGCTATGCTTTTCAGACAGAAACTTCACAGGCAGACACAATTACTGCTCCGCAGGATTGGTTCTTACGCGATCCCGCAACCGATCGTGTGCAGGGACTTAGCGTTGAAAAAACATATAGTACATTATTAAAAGACAAGCCTTCCAAAACTGTATTGGTAGCTGTAATTGATTCGGGAATTGATGCAGACCACGAAGATCTGAAAGATATAATGTGGGTAAACGAAGACGAAATTCCGGGCAATGGTATTGATGACGACAAGAACGGATATATAGATGATATACACGGGTGGAATTTCATTGGGGGTAAAAACGGAAACGTGAATGAAGATACTTATGAAGTAACACGTGAATACGCTCGTCTCAAACCAAAGTACGAGAACGTTGAAGAGAAGAGTGTCAGCAAAAAAAATAAAGCTGAGTACGAGTACTGGAAGAAAGTAAAAACAAAATATGATCGTGATTTCGAATTCAACAAAACACAATACGACCAGTATAATCAGCAATTCGAACTTTATAAAAATGCTGCTGCTACCATCTCCTTCTGCGATAGCCTGCTGCAAGCTAAAACCGGCAAACCTGTAAGCAAATCATCTCTGACTACTATCAACGCTACAGACGATACCATTCGCTTTGCCAAAGAAACGCTCGCTAAAGTATTGGAGAATGTTGATGGCGATATCATGGTAAGTGAATTCATTGAAGAACTCAATGGCTATATCGGCCAGTTGGAAGAAGGCGTTGATCACTATCGCGTGGCTGTGGAATATGGCTACAACCTGACCTTCAACTCGAGAACTGTTGTAGGTGATGATCCTAAAAATCTGACCGAAAAAAATTATGGTAACAACGATGTGAAAGGCCCTGATGCAAGACATGGTACACACGTGGCCGGTATAATCGGAGCCAACCGTAAGAATGATGTAGGTATAAAAGGTATTGCTGACAACGTACGCATTATGTCAGTACGTGCTGTGCCGAATGGTGACGAGCGTGATAAAGATATAGCCAACGCTATTATATATGCCGTGGATAATGGTGCAAAAGTCATCAACATGAGTTTTGGTAAAGCGTTTTCTCCGAATAAAGAACTCGTTGACAAAGCTGTAAAGTATGCAGAATCAAAAGGTGTACTGCTGGTACATGCTGCCGGTAATGATGGAGACAACACCGATGTTGAATCAAATTATCCGAACCGTAAATTTTTAAAAGGTGGTGAAGCCAAGACATGGTTAGAGATTGGAGCATCATCGTGGGGTGCCGATGCAAACTTTGTAGGTTCATTCTCGAACTACGGTAAAAAATCAGTAGACCTCTTCTCTCCGGGTGTACAGATATACTCTACAACACCTGACAATACATACGAAGATCTGCAAGGTACCAGTATGGCAAGCCCGGCCACTGCAGGCGTAGCCGCTGTTCTGTTCTCTTACTTCCCGGATCTCAATGCTTCCGAAGTAAAAGACATTATCCGTAAGTCAACACGCAAGTTTGATGGTCTGAAAGTGACGAAGCCTGGTTCGCAGGAGCAGGTTCCGTTCAGTGAACTGAGCAGCACAGGCGGTTTGGTAAATGTATACGAGGCTGTAAAGCTCGCACAAACACTAAAAGGTAAACCTGTAGAGAAATAAGCGTACAGAAATCGTCCGATAACGAGACGTTTATGCTGTGAAAATGCTGAAGAAAAAAAATCTTCAGCATTTTTTTATTGTCTATACTTCAAAAATCACGCGCCTGGTGGTACAGGTTTACTATATAATTACCGATACACATACCGACTTATAGTGTAACCCTGATTAATTCAACAGCAATCGATTTTTACCCTATATTTTAAAATCCGCCTTTACGCGTGTGCCCCCGCGCTATAGTAACGGGTAGCTTTCCTATACTAAAAGCTACCTGGTATGAAGGCGTTCTTTACAAATTTCGTTGCAGCATATGTGCTGTTGGTTTCGTTCTTCCCATCGTTCTCTGCTCCTAACCGTGCAGGGTTTTATATACCTGATCATATAGACGAAGTATCATTCCGATATAAGAATATAGATGAGCTGATTTTACTGCCCGTTATTATTAATGACTCCATTCATGTAAATCTTATACTCGATACAGGATGCAGAAATCTGGTGCTGTTCGGGAAGCGTTTTCAAAAGTTATTCGACATTGAACCTGACAAGAAGGTACAGTTTTCAGGGCTCGGTTCCGGCCGGCCGGTTAACGGTGCGCTCTCGTTAAACAATACGGTTTCTATCGATAAAGTGCTGGGCGAAAAAATTCCTGTGATCATCATTCCGAACCAGAATCTTTTCAGGGTATATAATAATGTGCATGGCGTTATCGGCTACGACATCTTTACCAAGTTTGAAGTTGAGCTAAACCCGCGCCAGCAACTCATTACCTTCCGACCTGCTGCTACGGCAACACTCGGCAGCGAATATATACATGTGCCGATCCGCATTAGCGATGCAAGACCGGTTATAGATTGTCGCGTGGTGCTGGACAAAAACAAAACTCACGTGTGTGATCTTATGATTGATACCGGCTCTACACTTGCACTTTTGTTAAAAACCACTGACCTGAAAAATTACTCTGCCGGCGTAACAACGAAAGTTCTGGGGCGCGGACTGAATGGCGAGATTGAAGGATTTGAGACAATAACGGACCGGCTCGAGCTTGCCTCGCTTGAAATGACAAATCTGCAAACGGGTATCATCCATTCTCCATGGCATAACCATGCATCTATAGGTATGAGTATACTAAAGGAATACACCTTCGTATTAAATTACTGCAAAGGATACGCAGGCTTTAAAAAGGCCTAACCTGTCTATCGGATTTTAATCCTATACACATGGCGTGAAATTTATAACTTCACGCCATGGCTCGTATCCAGATAACCCTCCCGGAAACTTTCATCTTTACTACCGAACTCACCATTCGTGCTTCCGATCTCAACTATGGTGCACATGTAGGTAACGATTCTGTTCTTACACTCATGCAGGAAGCGCGTATTGTTTTTTATCGTTCCCTCGGCTTTAAAGATGAGATCAGCTTTGATGGAAGCATTGGACAAATTATAGCCGATGCCGCTATTCAATATAAGTCCGAAGCATTTTTAGGCGATCATCTTACTATTAAAATTGCTGTTGACGAATTTAGCCGTTTTGGATTCGACATGTATTACCTGCTTGAAAATGCAGCAACCGGCAAGGAAGTAGCCCACGGCAAAACCGGTATAGTATGTTTCGATTATGAAAAGAGAAAAATAGCTGCTATACCAGATATTTTATTACATAAGCTAAAACAGTAATTCTAAAAAAAGTAATTTGGCAGCCGTAATAAGTTTACTCCTAACCGATGGTTGTCCGGTATCTCATCACCTGTGTGCTATGTCTCGCATGGACTGGCGTGCTTTCTCAATTTGAAAAGAACTATATACCCTCCCCGGTTCAGGATACCATTCCAACTGCTATATATCAATCCCTGCAAACCAAACTTACACTTGACAAATCTCGCATCACAGAGCCGAAAGGGCAGGTAAATGCATATCTTAAAGAACTATATACCAAGCGAACTGATTTTGTTATTGAACAATTCAATAATGACTATTTCATCGTTGATGAAAATCTATCACCCTATCTTCAGTCTATATTAGAAAACATATATACCGCAAATCCATCGCTTCCGCGTGAAACAAAGGTATATGCATTTCGCAGCGATGCTGTTAATGCCATGAGCTATGGTGAAGGAACGATCGCTTTTACATTAGGACTTTTATCCCGGATGGAAACTGAAGCACAGATCGCCTATGTGCTATGCCACGAATTGGCACACTATCACTCGCATCATTCGGATATAAAGATGGCCAGGTTCGCCAAACTTAATTATGATAAAGAATTAAAGCGACAGGTAAAGGCTATATCTAAAAGTGAATATGGGCAGTATACCAAATTTACACAGCTGATGCGCTCGCTGGATATTTCCATTACCCGCCATAGCAGAGAAAAAGAGTTTGAAGCCGACTCCATCGCGTTGCTATATTACCTGAACACGGCTTACGATACCTATGCCCCCATTCGCACGCTGGAAATTCTCGACAGTGCTGACATTAGTCCATATCAAAAGAACATCGACCTGAAAAAATATTTTGATTTCGAGAACTATCGCTTCAAAGAGCAGTGGCTGAATTATACGCCTTCTACTACCTGGCATGCATCTGACACTGAGAATGACAGTTTGCACACACACCCCAGTTGTGCCCGCAGAATTATAGCCTTGCAACGTCAACTCAAATATCCAAAGCAGAGCAGTCAGCAATACGCAAAACAAAACACCATGCGTGCACGCAGTGAATTTGAGCAGGCGGCCTCTGCGTTTCATTTCAAAAGCTATGGAAGGGCGCTATTCAAAAGCATGATCCTGGCTGAACGTTACCCGGATAATGCATACGCACATGCAATAATCGGACAAAGTCTTTACCAGCTATACTTGCACCAGAAAAATCACGAACTGGGAAAGGTACTGTCGCTGCCGGATCCGCGTTTTGATGAAAATTATGATCGTGTTTTATCATTCCTCCATACATTACGATTGATGGAGCTTGGATCACTCGCTTATCATTATACCTCTTTAAAAAAGGAAACATTCAGTACAAGCGAAGATTTTATATACGCGCGCTGGCTAAGCAGCCACACCGAAGTTAGCCAGGACGATCCGGCAAAAATTAAATCAGAATATATAGCCAGGTTCCCCGCCGGAAAATATATAGCGTTGATGCGCTAATGCTCGTCCTTTACAGATATACTCATTCATCCAAGAACAACTAACAAATTAATTATATACAATTTACCATGAACAAATCAGTATTGATTTTATTCTTTGTTTTCTGCTGGCAGCTGTCATCAGCACAAACGTTAAGCAAAACAAATGTAACCGATGTTAAACTTCGAAATACCGGAGCGATCGTGCAGGGCGGGCAGGTTAAAGGATACTATAATTTTTACAATCTCGAAAAACAGGATCGTAAGAACAACAATTATTTGCTGAGCGTAACCGATGAGAACCTGCGGGAAATTAACTCGGTAAATATAGTTCGCCCCAATACGTATCTGCTGATAGAAGGTGTCTTCAATGGTGACTCTTTTGCATTTCTGTTTTACGATGTACGCGCCAAATCACTGGAGCTTATCTCTTACGATCGCACCCTGAAAGAGGCCGGAAAAGTAACCAAGGAAATAACGAACCGTTTTGCCGGTGCAACTTACGCCTATATAGCACAAGGCCACGAACCGATGCAGGCATTTCTGGTGGCCGTTCCCAACCAGGGCTTTGTATACTATGGAATTAAAGAAGAATCGAAAAGCGACTATGAAATTGAATTCTATGACAACAACCTGAAACGTGCATGGGTAAGTTATGGTCCTAAAGACGATTTCGATTATGAAAACGCGGCTGAAGCATTTCAGAACGAGCAATATGTAGGATCGCTGGTGATGAAACGTACCAGTATATTTTCAACGGATGTTGATTTTGAATTACTGGTACAAAACATAAGCGATGGCAAGCAAGTGTTCCGGGTACCCATGGCTACGTCAAAATATAAACTGTCATTGGCTGATGTCTCGTTTGACAAAGCAAAGCAGCAGTTTATAGTATTTGGTGAATACTTTAACAAAGATGAGAACGTGATCAAAAGCAAAAGCCAGGGTTTCATAACGGTAGTATTGGATATGCAAGGCAAAATCGTCTCAGAAAAAGTAAATGCATGGAAAACGGATATCAACAAACTGGTAGCGGCAAAAGACAAAGAGACTTTTGAAGATACAGATATAATGTTTCATGAATTTATCCGCACAAGTGACGGCCAAACTTTTGCTATTGGCGAGCAGTATAAAAAGAGCGGACCGCCCATGGCAGTTAAACTGAATGTTTACAACATGGTGATATTCCAGTTTGATGCAAACTTCGCGATTCAAAAGGTGCACGTGTTCGAAAAAGACAAGAATCCGGTAGCACTTCCTCCTGGTATGCTTGTTACTTCTTCCAAACTGCTCTCGTATATAGCAAAGTCATTCGGTGGATTTGACTTTATCTTTAGTCAAACCTCTGCTGATAATAACACGTTTGTTGTTACCTATATCAACTACGATCGCGAAAAAGGCGAGAAGAGCAAAAATATACTCGGCTCGATCATCTATACACCTGAGAAAGTATTTACAGTTGATAAATTGCCACTCGTACGTAAATCTTCATCGTTCTATGTTTACCGTGCCAAAGAAGGATATATACTGGTGAATGAATATTTTCCGAAAGAAAAACGGATGGATAGCAGGCTCGAGAAGCTTAACTATTAATTAACGATAATGTATATAAACTCTCCCGAAGCCCGGGAGAGTTTTTTTTATTTCAACGACTTCAGGTAGCGAAGACTCTCTGGTATTTGTTGCTCCGAGCGCGAAGACTCGTCTTCAATAAAGTAATGTTTTATACCGATAGCTCTTGCCGTTTTCATAATAGCATCAATACCGACATCACCTTTTCCTAAAGCAACATTCGTCTCAACATCTACTCTTCCATTTTTACTATCGGGTGTGCCGGGCTTGCGGTCTTTTAAATGAAGCATGATCCAGCGGTTAGCATATCGCTTTAATAAAGCCACCGGGTCTTGTCCGGCCTGCTTGATCCAGAATACATCCATTTGCAGATATACATAGCGGGCATCGAATGTATCTACCATATAATCGAACAGCGTTCCTTTTTCGTGTGGCTGAAATTCATATCCATGTGGATGATAACATAGCAGCAATCCGTTTTGCGCAAGTACCTTTCCTGCCTTGTTGAAGACAGCCGCTGCCTTATTTATATCTTCCAGCGTAAGCGTATCGCCTTTGTGCGGAATCCAATAGCAAACAACAAACTTGGCACCGTACGCACGCGCATCATCAGCTACAGACTGCGGGAAATTCATGAGTCTTTCGAAGTCAGTTCCATAACTCACAACCTGCAGTTGGTTTTGTGCAATGAGCTTGATGAATTCCGGAAAGGACAGTCCATACGTATCACCTATCTCGATTTCTTTTATTCCAAACGATTTGATTTTGGCCATCGTGCCGGGTACATCTTTGGCAAACTGGTTTCGCAGGCTATAAAGTTGGAGTCCGATTTCCTGCGCAGATGACGAAAGGCTAACAACTACAAGAAGTAGTGCGAACAGTGTTTTTAGAGAGGATTGCATAAAGAAAAATCTTCTTCAAGATAAGTAAACTACTTGAAGAAACAATCGACAAATGGGAGTTGTGAACGATGAGCGTTATCCTTAGCCGTTAGTCGTTACACGTTATAAGTTATCCGTAGTTAAATCCAATGGCACTAAGGCCAAAGTTCTCAAGTTAGACACGGTTAACCTATAACGGTTAACTGATAACGGCCACAAAAGCAGAAAGCGTCACCATACGATGACGCTCTCCGAGGTATAAACGATTTGGTTTGGTTTCTTACTTGCTTTGCACGAGCAGTGGTGTGTTGGCTACGATGGCAACAAGGTCTTCATCGTTTACGCTTTTCTTCTCGTCAGCTACGATCAGGAAGTTTTCATACAATTGATCGAGCTCGGTTTTGTTTGGCTGATAGCCGAGTAATTCCAGTCTGTGCTTCAATGCAGCGCGTCCGCTGCGCGCAGTTAACAATATAGATGATGTTGGTACACCTACATCTGCAGGATTAATGATCTCGTAGTTCTCTGAGTTCTTCAGGAAACCGTCCTGGTGAATTCCGGATGAGTGCGCAAATGCGTTGGCTCCAACAATAGCTTTATTTGGTTGCACCGGCATACGCATCATATCTGAAACCAATGTACTGATTGCATACAGCTTCTCTGATTTCAGGTTGGTATGTAATCCCAGATCTTTATGAGTCTTGATGATCATGGCAACTTCTTCGAGTGAAGTGTTACCGGCACGCTCTCCTATACCGTTGATCGTTACTTCGGCTTGTCCGGCACCCGCCATCAGACCTGCTATGGTATTCGCGGTAGCAAGACCAAGGTCGTTATGACAGTGTACCGATATAGTGGCCTTGTGTATATTCTTTACATGATCGAACAGGTATTGAATACGCTTGCCATATAAATGTGGTAAGCAATAGCCGGTAGTGTCTGGTATATTTACTACATCAGCACCGGCAGCAATTACGGCTTCTACCATCTGCGCCAAGAACGCGAGGTCAGCGCGACCGGCATCTTCTGCGAAGAACTCCACTTCAACACCTTTAGCTTTGGCATAGCCTACAGCCCATACGGCTTGTTCAAGAACCTTTTCGCGCGTAGTGTTGAATTTATGTTTAATGTGAATGTCTGAAGAACCAATACCGGTATGGATACGTCCGCGTTTGGCATGATGCAGCGCTTCTCCTGCTACATCTATATCTTCTTTCTTGGAGCGTGTTAGTGCGCATACACCTACATTTACTGCTTTGGACAGCTCTACTACGGAAAGAAAATCACCGGGACTGGATATCGGGAAACCCGCTTCAATAACATCTACTCCGAGTAGCTCAAGCTCCCGTGCAATCACGACCTTTTCATCGGTTGATAACTGACAGCCGGGCACTTGCTCGCCATCGCGAAGCGTAGTGTCGAAGATTTCAATTTTTCTGCTCATGGTTTCGTTATCCGTTTATTGTTATTTTTTATTGGGGTTGGGATATGGCACCTGATCCAGATGCCGTATACTATATCTTATTTATACCGCTACCTGGCAGTTAACCAGCATGCGAGCGTTGTTACATACTACATTACCCATTACTTCTGTACCCAGTATTTTCTCGTGGGCAGTAGAAGCATCTGCGATGTCGCGGGTTCTGTATCCGTCACGAAGCGTTTGTTCCACTGCTTTGATTACGGTTTCAGATTCTTCTTTCAGTCCGAATGATATATCAAGCAACAAAGCCGCAGAGAGTATAGATGCCAATGGGTTCGCTATACCTTTACCGGTAATATCATGTGCACTTCCGTGGATTGGTTCATATAGCCCTACCGTATCACCTACCGATGCAGAAGCCAGCATCCCCATAGAGCCTGCAATTTGTGACGCTTCGTCTGTAAGTATATCTCCGAAGAGGTTTCCTGTTACCACTACATCGAAGCTGCGCGGGTTCTGAATAAGTTTCATGGCAGCAGCATCTACGAACATGTGCTCTACTGTTACATCCGGATATTGCTTGGCAACTTCCTGCACCACTTCTCTCCACAGACGTGAGCTTTCCAGTACGTTTGCCTTATCAACAGAAGTAACTTTCTTGCCACGTGTAAGAGCAGCTTTAAAGGCTTTGTGAGCGATACGTTCTACTTCATAACGAGAGTATATCATCGTGTCGTACGCTGTAGCGCCTTGTTCTTTACGTCCGCGTTCGCCAAAGTATACATCTCCGGTAAGTTCACGGAAGAAGAGTATATCAGCACCTTTCAGTATTTCAGGTTTTATACTGGAAGCTGCGAGAAGTTCATCAAAAAGTTTTATCGGACGAAGGTTGGCATATAATCCCAACTCTTTACGCATCTTCAATAGACCTTGCTCCGGGCGAACCTTTGCCGTTGGATCGTTATCGTATTTAGGATGTCCTACAGCTCCGAAGAGTATAGCATCCGAGTTTTTCATTTTCTCAAGCGATTCATCTGGCAGCGGATTACCAGTAGCTTCGATGGCTTCGTGACCGATCGTAGCATAGTCAAATGAAAACTGGTGACCAAAGCATTCTGCCACTTGCTCGAGCACTTTCTTGCCACAAGCGGTTACTTCTTTTCCGATTCCGTCTCCTGGGAGTATTACAATTTTCTTTTTCATTCAAATTCTTTTTAAGCTGTGAGCTGCCAGTTGCGAGCTTCTAGTAGTGTGAGCGTGTGATGAAGAGTGTGTGTTTTGATATATACCTTAGCGCGCGGCTTCGAATTGTTTTATTTCTTCGCGAAGGCTTAGCAGATAGTCGATATCATCGTAGCCGTTTGTTAGACATATCTTTTTATAGGCATTGATATCAAAAGACTCTGATGTACCATCCTCAAGTGTTACCTTTTGATTTTCGAGATCTACCGTAATGATCGTTGCCGGATTTTTCTCGATCGCTGCAAATATCTTTTTCAGGAATGCATCGGATACCTGCACAGGAAGTGTAGCGTTATTCAATGCATTGTTCTTGAATATATCTGCAAAGAAGCTGGAGATCACTACACGAAAGCCATAGTCTGCTATAGCCCATGCTGCGTGCTCACGACTACTTCCGCATCCAAAGTTTTTACCGGCTACCAGTATTTGCCCGGAGTATGTTTTATCATTCAGAACAAAATCTGCTTTCGGAGTATTGTCGCTGTTGTAGCGCCAGTCTCTGAATAAATTTTCTCCGAAGCCATCGCGTGTGGTTGCTTTGAGAAAACGTGCAGGAATGATCTGGTCTGTATCTATATTTTCAATCGCCAGCGGTACCGCGCGACTTTTTAACGTTGTGAATTTCTCTTTTGCCATTGTTCGTTATCAGTTATTCGTGAACCGTTAATTGTGAATTATACCAGCTCGCGTACGTCTGTTACTTTACCTGTTATAGCTGCTGCCGCTGCGCTCAACGGACTCGCCAGGAATGTTCTGGACTTTGGTCCTTGTCTTCCTTCGAAGTTTCGGTTCGATGTACTGATGCAATATTTACCGGCAGGAATTTTATCTTCGTTCATACCGAGACAAGCGGAACAACCTGGTTCACGCAATTCAAAACCTGCTTCTTCAAATATCTTGTGAAGACCTTCCTTGCGCGCCTGCTCTTCTACTTGTTTGGAGCCTGGTACAACCCATACTTCAACGCCTTCAGCTTTTTTCTTGCCTTTTACTATAGAAGCAACAAGTCTCAAGTCTTCTATGCGTGCATTGGTGCAGCTTCCTATAAATACATAGTCAACCGATTTACCAAGAAGTTGTGAGCCCTGTTCGAGGCCCATGTACTCCAACGACTTTGTAAATGAAGTCTGCTCGCTGATGTCGCTGAGTTCTGCAACGGTAGGGATACGGTCCGTAACTTTTATACCCATACCCGGATTTGTTCCATAGGTAATCATTGGTGCTATATCTGCAGCATCGTAGGTTAATACCTCATCGTACTTAGCACCATCGTCTGTTTTCAGATCTCCCCATTTTTCAACAAGCTTATCGAACTCAGCTCCCTGTGGCGCAAACTTTCTTCCTTTGATATAGTTGAAAGTTGTCTCATCCGGAGCAATCAATCCACCGCGTGCGCCCATCTCTATACTCATATTACAGATCGTCATACGAGCCTCCATAGAGAGATTACGAATGGCTTCACCAGCATACTCAACAAAGAATCCGGTAGCACCACTCGCAGAAATTTTAGAAATGATATATAGGATGATATCTTTTGATACTACGCCTTTACCGAGTTTACCGTTGATCTCGATGCGCATGGTCTTCGGGCGATACTGCAGTATACATTGTGTAGCCAGTACCTGCTCCACTTCGCTGGTACCTATACCAAATGCTATACTTCCAAAAGCACCGTGCGTAGAAGTATGGCTATCACCACATACGATGGTCATGCCCGGCAAGGTTAATCCCAACTCAGGGCCGATGATGTGAACAATACCTTGAAACGGATGTCCAAGATCGTAAAGTGTTACGCCAAACTCGGCTGTATTTTTTCGAAGTGTTTCTACCTGGTGACGGGAGAGCGCTTCCTTGATCGGAAGGTGCTGATCTTTTGTTGGTACGTTGTGATCCGGTGTAGCCGTTGTGCGATCCGGATTGAATAATTTGATGCCGCGTTTGCGTAATCCATCAAAAGCCTGTGGGCTGGTTACTTCGTGAATGAAGTGACGGTCGATGTACACTACATCCGGGTACCCTTCACTTTTCTTCACCACGTGCGCATCCCAGATTTTGTCGAACAGTGTTTTCGGTTGACTCATGTCTCAGTTTAAGTCTTAAATTATTTTCCTGTTTATAACTCGGAATAGAACAAGTGTTAGTTTGTCCTGATCCCTAAAAAACGAAACGTCCCGTCTGGGCAATGCTCAGACGGGACGATACGAATACTTTATACTTTATCTCAAAACATCATTTCCAGATGAATTGATCATTTAAAAAAATCTTCTCTACACAGAGGGGCTCCTGAAACACGAAGATGGAAAAAGTTAAGGGGTACATCAACGAATTGTTAAAAAATATTTAACAAAACTAACGACTGATTGGTTGTTGAGGACTACTCACCAAGAGTAATTCTTTGGATTGTACCATTGATTTTTGCTGCAGCAAAAGTATACGCAGCAGGAGTTGAATGTCTTTTAAATACTTGCGCACTTTTTTCATCTTGCGCGTTGCATCTATATGTCGCTCCAACGGACCTATAACTTCTTCATTCATTTTTGCCGAGAAGTATTTTGACGCATCGTCTACCCGTTGATGTACATGCGTATAATCGTCCCGATCAGAAGCTTCTTTCATCCAGGTATATAGATGCCGCTGAAAGTTTCGGCTTATTTTTTTATTCTCCTCGATCCAGGTATATATAGCCTGCATCAATGCTATAGCTTCCTCTTTGTGAGGAATGTTTCGTTTATCAAATACATGCATGATCGCGTCAATCTGATTGGATACTGCAGTCCACTCAAAAGCTTTTATGAGAATGCTATACAGGTATTGATGTTTCTCATCCTGGTATATACGCTGCAATTCCTCCACCGGTGTGCCTTGCTGCATAAAGCTCAGGATACGCTCATCGGTTTGAATACTCCGCCTCGTTATAGGCGATTTCAATGCTATACCTTGCAATGACGTACAGCGGCTCAGCGCTACATATACTTGCCCGGCCGAGAATGAATTTTCGGCATCAATAATTACTTTCTGAAATGTGAGTCCCTGACTTTTGTGAATGGTGATCGCCCAGGCAAGTCGTATCGGAAACTGACTAAACTGACCTAGCTCCTCCTCTTCTACTAGTTGTTCTTTCGGATTATATACATACCGGATATTCCGCCATACTTCACGTTCCAGCACAAGGTGTTCCGATTCTCCCGGAAACTCTACATATACTTTCTCACCGTCAATACAGGATATACGTCCGAGTTTACCATTGTAATACCTTCGCTCCTTCTGCTTCATATCATTCTTAATGAACATGATCTGAACGCCTTCTTTCAACACCAGTTGTTTTTCTGTTGGGTATGATTTGGCAGGGAAATCACCGTCTACAGTCCCATCAAACAAAAATGATTCTCCCGGTAACTTGGCAAGTTCTTCCGTATTGATACGATCCGCCAGGTAATTATGAGACGTTAAAGTTATTACAGCTTCGTCTTCCGTTGGAATAAGTGATTTGTTATGGCAACTATTCAGTAATTCCAAATCTTGTCGCGAGGTTACATTGTTCCGAACACGATTCAGTAAATCAATAAACAAAGGATCTTGCTGTCTATATATCTTCTGCAATTCAATAATGAGCGGAGGTATCTGCTCGATAACTTTTGCATGAAAGAAGAAAGGTGTTCGATAAAAATTACGAAGTATACTCCACTCGTGCTCCTGCACAACAGGCGGCAATTGAAACAAATCGCCAATATAAATCATTTGTGCTCCTCCAAATGGTATGCCGCGTTTCTTGCGAACATGACGCAGTACTACATCTATAGCATCGAGCACATCGCATCGTACCATCGAAATCTCATCGATGATCAGCAGCTCGATCTCTTCGAACAACTCTCTCTTTTCATTATGAATTCGAAGATTCTGCAACAAGGTATAGGCGTCCGACAATTCAGCAGAATCATCATTCACACGTTGTGGCACCGGTATAAAAGGACCAAACGGCAATTGAAAAAAGGAATGAATCGTTACACCTCCACAGTTGATCGCAGCTATACCGGTTGGTGCTACGATAACGCTCTTCTTGGGAGAGTGTTCTTTTATATACTTTAAAAAAGTTGTTTTACCTGTGCCTGCTTTACCGGTAAGAAAGATATGCCGGTTTGTTTGGTTGACAAGATTGGCAGCTAACTCAAAAATCGGATTGCTATCTAACGGGGTATTCTCCATCACCGGGTGAAGGTAATTAAAAAATTGTTTCCCACAGATTACACAGATTTTCGCAGAAATGAAATGCATAAAATGTCTTTGCATTTTTTATCTGCGTGCATCTGCGATTTCTGCGGGAAACAAAAAATGCCACCGGAGTAGTGGCATTCTTACTATATATATCGAGATATAAAGTTCTATACTAAATATTCGAACAGGTTTTCATTCTGGTTCACAAGCGTATAATTCAGCTTATGACCATCCATACGTTCGATCAGTGATTTGAAATCTTCCGTTGATTTCACTTCTATACCGATCAATGCCGGACCCGTTTCCTTATTGTGTTTCTGAATGAATTCGAAGCGAACGATATCATCGGTCGGGCCGAGTATCTGGTTCACAAATTCTTTCAATGCACCGGGGCGCTGTGCAAAGCGCACGATGAAATAATGTTTTAATCCTTCATATAGCAGCGATCGTTCTTTGATCTCCTGCATGCGGTCGATATCATTGTTACCACCGCTGAGTATACATACAACTTTTTTGCCTTTGATCTGCTCTGCATACTGATCAAGTGCAGCAATGGAGAGCGCTCCGGCAGGTTCTGCTACAATAGCATCCTGGTTATAGAGCTGAAGTATAGTGGAACTCACTTTTCCTTCCGGCACCAACAGCATATCAGCTAGTATCTCTTTACAGAATGTAAATGTTAAGTCGCCTACACGTTGTACAGAGGCTCCATCTACGAAGCGCTGTATCTTTTCCAGTTTTACAGGTTTACCTTCTTTCAGTGCCTCCTTCATGGAAGGTGCGCCTGTAGGTTCTACGCCTATAATTTTCGTTTGGGGAGAATATGTTTTAAAGTATTCGCCCAGGCCGGCACATAATCCGCCTCCGCCAATCGGCACGAAGACGTAATCTATACCCGATACCTCATCTAATATTTCTTTAGCAACGGTTCCCTGTCCTTCAATCACTTTCACGTGATCGAATGGAGGAATAAATACCATGTTGTTCTTCTGTGTATACTCCAACGCATGCGCCTGGCATTCGTCAAATGTATCACCGGTGAGTACGATCTCGATGTTATCGCCACCAAACATTTTCACCTGGTTGATCTTCTGCTTGGGCGTAATAGCCGGCATATAGATCACACCTTTTATATCCAGGTGTTTGCACGAGAATGCTACACCTTGCGCGTGGTTCCCCGCACTGGCACAAACTACACCACGGTTACGTTGCTCTTCCGTTAAGCTTTGAATCAAATTATAGGCTCCGCGTAATTTATAGGAGCGCACTACCTGCAGGTCTTCACGCTTTACGTAAATCTCTGCCTTGAATTTTTCAGAAAGCTTACGATGGTACTGCAACGGTGTTTTCAGCACTACGGATTTTAATACTTCCGCGGCTGCGTTGACATTGATGGTATATGTTTGTGTTGTTGTTGACATAGTGATCTTCAAAGCTTACCACTCACTGCTTTCAGCAAGCAGCGAGTGGTATAGCTATATATAATTAGTTTATCATGCTGGCTTCAACCTGCTGCTTTTCCGGACGCAGTTTGCGTACGGCAGCACCGGCTTGCCACAGTTCGCTTTCGCGAAGTTCTTTCAATTCTTCTGCGAGTTTCTCGCGGTAATCAGGCTTGCTACAAGTTTCGATTGTACGTTTTGCTTCAGCACCTGACTCTACGCTTTCGTATAGTTCTTTGAACACAGGAAGTGTAGCAGCCTTGAATTTCTTCTTCCAGTCAAGAGCACCACGCTGCGCTGTAGTAGAACAGTTAGCGTACATCCAGTCCATACCATTCTCAGCAACGAGTGGCATGAGTGACTGTGTTAACTCTTCAACGGTTTCGTTAAAT
>CBIHOZ010000112.1:0-22598 GCA_966211525.1 uncultured Chitinophaga sp.
AGGAACTGAGCTTCCCGCATGGCGCATTGCTCATGACTGGCACCGGAGTTGTTCCTCCCGACAGTTTCACGCTGCATGCAGGAGACGTTATCAAGATAACGATCGATCACATTGGTACACTTGAAAACACGGTAGCGTAACATGCCATGATACAAATACAAGGAAAACAGTTCATCGGGTTTGACGAGCACGCGGAAGGAACAGAAACGTTCCGCTCTACAAACGCTGCTACCGGAGAACAACTCAACTATATATTTCATAAAGCGAGCCCGGCTGAAGTAGAGCGTACTTGCGAAAAAGCAGGCAATGCATTCCAGGTATATCGCAAAAAATCAGGAATTGATAAGGCAGTTTTCCTGGAGACAATCGCGAAAGAAATTGAAGCATTAGGCGATCAGCTGATTGACATGTGTTGCCAGGAGACCGCTTTACCGAAAGGAAGAATTGAAGGCGAGCGAGGTCGTACCATCCATCAGCTGTTGATGTTTGCTTCGTTGCTTCGCGAAGGTTCGTGGCTGGATGCGCGAATAGAATTGGCAGACCCTCTCCGTACACCGTTGCCTAAACCCGACATCCGCTATATGCATGTGGGTTTAGGACCGGTTGTTGTTTTTGGTGCAAGTAATTTTCCACTTGCATTTTCCGTTGCCGGCGGAGACACTGCATCCGCACTCGCTGCAGGTTGCCCGGTAATTTTCAAAGCACATTCTGCACACCCCGCAACGGCTGAGCTAGTGGCCCGCGCCATTCGCGAAGCTGCCGTGAAAACACAAATGCCAGACGGTGTCTTTTCGCTTTTGCACGGTGAAGGAAGTATAGTCGGTATGCAACTGGTAAAGCACAAGTATATAAAGGCCGTTGGACTGACGGGATCTTTCACTGCCGGTAAAGCGCTCTTTGATGCAGCCGTAAAACGTGATGAACCTATACCGGTATATGCTGAGATGGGAAGTACAAATCCTGTATTTGTATTACCGCAGGCAATGAAGAAAAATTATGAGACTATAGCAAAAGGTTTTGCAGCATCGGTTACGCTTGGCATTGGACAGTTCTGCACGAACCCGGGCATGATGATGTATCAACGTGACGATACATCAAACCAGTTTATAACGTCTGTCAAAACAGAATTTGAAAATACATCCGGTGGTGCTATGCTCACCGACACAATCTTCAAATCATACACACAGGGTATATCACGCCATAAAGCTGCTATAGATGTACTGGCGCTTGGAAAAGAAACCGAAGGAAATAACAGTGCACACCCGGTGTTGTTTAAAACCAATGCAGATGTTCTCGAGCGTCAACCACAACTTGCCGAAGAAATCTTTGGTCCCACAAGCACGCTCATCGAAATGAAGAGTAAAGATGAAATGCTTTCCGCAGCAAGAAATCTCTCCGGGCACTTAACCGCTACGATACATGGTACGGAAGAAGATCTGCTCGCACACCAGGATCTGCTGGATATACTATCACAAAAAGTGGGAAGGATTGTGATCAACGGATTCCCCACAGGCGTAGAGGTTTGCAGTGCGATGGTGCATGGCGGCCCCTATCCTGCTACTACCGATGGAAGAAGTACATCGGTGGGAACAGCTGCTATATTTCGCTTTACACGCGCTGTTTGTTTCCAGAATTTGCCACAACGTCTGTTACCACCAGAACTACAGGACAAAAATCCA
The DNA here is from genome assembly GCA_966211525.1 of uncultured Chitinophaga sp. Classification (GTDB taxonomy): domain Bacteria; phylum Bacteroidota; class Bacteroidia; order Cytophagales; family Cyclobacteriaceae; genus Ohtaekwangia. The sequence continues at coordinate 1,680 of CBIHOZ010000112.1, forward strand.
CTCGGCATCTGGCGACTCGTCAACGGAACACGAACAAAAGAAGCTGCACACTAAATATATACTAAATACTATACTAACCAGGTGTCATCGTCACGGCACATGACACTGCTAAATATACTCACCTCTAAGTTGACCACTATGACCTATAGAAGCTCCGAATGGTTCGGTAAAAAAGATAAGATGGGTTTCATCTACAGAAGCTGGATGAAGAACCAGGGATTTCCGGAAGATCTCTTTGATGGCAGGCCCGTCATTGGTATTTGTAACACCTGGTCTGAACTCACGCCTTGTAACGCGCACCTTCGCGATATAGCAGAGTATGTAAAACGCGGAGTATATGAAGCCGGCGGATTTCCGCTTGAGTTTCCAATCATGTCATTGGGAGAAACGTTGTTGAAACCTACGGCGATGTTGTTCCGGAATCTTGCAAGTATGGATGCAGAAGAATCCATTCGCGGTAATCCGCTCGATGGTGTTGTGCTCCTTACCGGTTGTGATAAGACAACACCTTCTACGATGATGGGTGCTGCCAGTGTAGATATACCTACGCTTGTTGTGCCTGGTGGTCCGATGCTAAACGGCAAGCATCGTGGTAAAGATATAGGATCGGGAACAGCTGTGTGGAAATTTACCGATGAGCTGAAGACCGGAAAAATGACGTATGACGAATTCTCGCATGCTGAAAGTTGTATGTCGCGCAGTCCGGGTCATTGCATGACGATGGGTACAGCATCAACGATGGCGTGCATGGTTGAGTCATTGGGAATGACATTGCCCGGTGCGGCCGCTATACCTGCTGTCGACTCGCGCAGAAAAGTGCTGGCGCAATTATCCGGAAGACGAATTGTAGAAATGGTAAAAGAAGATCTGAAGATTTCGAAGATCTTAACACGCGAAGCATTCGAAAATGCAATAAAGGTAAATGCAGCTATAGGAGGATCATCCAATTTTATCATTCACCTTACGGCTATAGCCGGACGAATCGGTATTAAACTCGACCTCGAAGATTTCGATACGATCGGAAGTAAAATTCCGCTTCTGCTAAACCTCATGCCGGCGGGTAAATTCCTCATGGAAGACTTCTATTATGCTGGTGGCTTACCCATGATCATGAAAGAGCTTCAATCCGTTCTGCATCTGAACACGATGACGGTAAATGGAAAAACGCATCGTGAAAATATACATGACAAGATTGAATGCTATAATAACGAAGTGATTGCCTGTTACGATAGTCCGTTAATCAAAGAAGCGGGTATAGTAGTGCTCAAAGGGAATCTTGCTTTGAACGGTGCTGTGATCAAACCATCGGCTGCAACACCTGCATTAATGAAGCATAAAGGACGCGCTGTCGTGTTTGAAAATATAGAAGATTATCACGCACGTGTTGACGATCCTGATCTCGATATCGATGAGACATGTGTTATGGTGCTGAAGAGTGTAGGCCCTGTGGGTTATCCTGGTATGCCGGAAGTTGGCAATATGCCTTTACCTGCCAAACTTCTTGATAAAGGAGTGACAGACATGGTACGGATCTCTGATGGCAGAATGAGCGGCACTGCGTATGGAACCGTAGTGCTACATGTATCGCCCGAGTCTGCGATCGGTGGAAATTTAGCATTGGTTGAGAATGGTGATGTCATTGAGCTGGATGTAGAAGCAAAACTTATACACTTGCATGTGTCCGATGAAGTACTTGCTATCAGACGACAACGCTGGAAACAACCTTCCGCTATAGCAGAGCGTGGCTATGTCAACCTATATGTTAATCATGTTCAGCAGGCAGACAAGGGAGCTGATCTTGATTTCCTGGTTGGCAAATCGGGGTCAAAGGTGGCCAGAGATTCTCATTGATCACTTCATTGTCCAATGACGTTCATTGTTCTTGTAGCGTGTATCATTAGCCTGGTAGTGCTCACTACGTGGGCAAAGGTAAATCCATTTCTTGCTTTTCTGACGGTAGGCACAGTAGCAGCTCTGCTCTTGAGAATGCCGGTTGAAGATATATCGAAGTCCGTAAACAAAGGGATTGGCGATACACTGGGTTCGCTCGTGATCGTCATTATACTCGGAGCGATGCTCGGGAAACTTGTTGCTGAAAGTGGCGCAGCACAGCGCATTACCCTTATGATGCAACAATTCTTCGGCACTCGACATTTAGTCTGGGCCATGAGCATCACGGGTTTTCTGGTGGGCATTCCGCTATACTACAATGTCGGGTTCGTGCTCATGATCCCGATTATATTTTCGGTGGCCTATCAATACAAGTTACCGCTCATCTATGTAGGACTTCCCATGCTGGCTTCTCTTTCTGTGATGCACGGTTTCCTTCCCCCTCACCCATCGCCAATTGCACTTGTCGTTCAATTCAATGCCGATATAGCCACTACGTTTGGTTATGGAATTATCATTGCTATACCGGCTATAATTCTTGCAGGCCCGTTGTTTGCAACGACTATCCGCAACATTCCTACGAGACCTGCAACGTTATCCTTATGCGTTGAAAGACCACACCACGAGTTGCCGGGCGCAGTGAATAGTTTAGTATCATCACTCCTGCCTGTCTTGTTGATTGGTATAACAACGCTTCTGTCGCGCATCTTTTCTGAGAATGCTGTAGCGCAACGTATTTTTTCATTTGTAGCCGAACCCAATCAAGCCATGTTGCTGACCATCGTAATTGTGACGTATAGCCTGGGCGTTGGTATGGGAAAGAAACTGTCATCGATCATGAGCATTTATGGCGAAGCGGTGAAAGATATAGCCATGATCATGCTGATCATTGGAAGTGCCGGTATATTGAAACAGATTTTTTTCGACAGCGGTGTAAGTAAAGATATAGCGGATGCATTCAGGCAATTGGACTTCCCGCCTCTGATTTTAGCATGGACTATCACAGCTGTTTTGAGACTTGCGCTTGGATCTGCTACTATAGCCGGTCTGACAGCAGCAGGCGTTGTATACCCGCTTACACAACAAACCTATATTGAACCTAATTTACTCGTGCTGTCCATTGGTGCAGGGAGTCTGTTTTGCTCGCACGTAAATGATACTGCCTTCTGGCTATTCAAAGAATATTTTGGGCTGACGATTAAAGATACTTTTCGTTCCTGGACCATGATGGAGACACTGGTGTCAATCATCGGATTGATTGGCGTACTCCTGCTCGACTATTTCATCCGGTAACTACATGGATCGGTAGCGATCCATGTAGTATATATTACTTGAAGAATGGATAACCGGGGGCTGCATATTTTTTCATTCCTTCTTCATTAATGTCAACGCCTATACCGGGTTTCTCCGAGAGTGTGATGAATCCATTCTCAACCATCGGTCCGTCATACTTCACAATTTCTTTGTACATCGGATCGGTATGAAAATACATTTGCCATTCGAGGATCATGAAGTTTGGAACGGATGCACACACATGACATGACGCCATCGCTCCGAGAAACGATGCAACCATGTGTGGAGCAAAAGGCACGTAGTACAGACTCGCCAGGTTTGCAATGCGCTGGCCCTCTCCCAGTCCGCCTGCTTTCTGCAGGTCTGGCATGATGATGTCGACTGCTCCTAATTCAAGCAATCGCCTGAAGCCATACGCGAGGTATAAATTTTCACCGGCACATATAGGTGTCGATGTAGAATCCGAAATGACTTTATACGCCTCTGCATTTTCTGCCGGTATAGGTTCTTCCAGCCACATCAGGTTGAGTGGTTCAAGACGCTTTGCTACCTGCTGGCCGGTTACGGCATCGTATCGCCCGTGCATATCGCAACATATATCTATATCCGGACCAACAGCTTCGCGTGCTGCTGTAACCTGGTCGACCATGCGTTTCAATTCCCCGGGGCTTGCTGTCCAATTGTAGCTGTCGTATTTCGTAGGATCGTTTCGCTGATCAAGATCAAACTTGATGGCATTAAATCCCATCTTCTTTGCTTCCAATGCTGCGTTGGCGAAGTCTTGTGGTGTTGGAAGGTTTCGTTGATACAACGCGGTATCACAATATACCCTGATCTTGTCGCGGAACTTCCCGCCCAGCAATTGATATACCGGTACACCTAATGCTTTTCCGGCAATGTCCCAAAGCGCTGTCTCAACCGCAGAGAGTACAGCAATGTACATCCCGGCTTGTGCGCCCTGAAATATACCTGACTTTCGGAGATCATCAAAGATACGATGAACGTTCAGCGGGTTCTTGCCTTTTAACCGAAACTCCAACGCTTTCACAAAATGGTACGTGCCGGCTACGGCATCAACACCTTCACCGCATCCATATATACCCTGATCGGTATATATCTTCACAAACAAGCTGCTGCCATACCTGACAAAGGCGCATTGGACTTCGGTGATTTTCAAGTCTGCAGGTTTTGAATAGGTATTACTTCGGTCGACAGCCTGAACGAGGCTGTTACCAAACGTTGTCCCCAGGGGCGCCAGCATGGCACCAGCGGTCACAGCACTCTTGAAGAATGCCCGTCTTGATTTTGTAGTTGACATCTATAGCACTGTTTATTTTATCTACCAGGTACGTTGCTTTAATAATTCCTGTATCTGTTCCTGAGGAACCGGAAGTTTAGCTGCGTTAGCACGAAGCCACTGCGAAAAATCTTTTTCAATTTCATCGGACCAACGTGTATCAATTTGACCCGGTGTATATTTCTGCTCACGCAGTCGCTGGTGTCCGAACATATCACGAAGACGAACGACTTCCGATGTCTTCACGACTTTCTCTGCCAAATGAGCGGGAATAAAAATGACACCACCATTGCGGCCGAGTACAACATCGCCCGGCATAACGGTAGCCTTGCCTATACGCGTGGGTGTATTGATGCCAACCAAGGTCGTATTCAATTGTCCTTTCGGATCATTCAGGTGATGTGACGGATGATAGCTGCGAAAGAACGATGTAAAGGAACCGATCTCTTTTAACCCGTTGATGTCTCGCACGGCACCATTATATACTATACCGTTGCCGGTCTTGGCGAAGATGGAGTTACCCAGGTTGTCTCCTATAGTCGGGCCGTCTTCATGCGCTCCGAACTGATCCACTACATATACATCCCGCTTTGTCAGCATATCGATAGGCCACGAGTTTTGCGATTTGATCCTTCCGTCTCGCGTATGTCCGCGGTCATCAATGGCCCGATGTATATCCGGACGACCGGGCATAAAAGTAGCCGTTACAGCGCGCCCTACTAATACACTATCCGGGTTGATCGTCATCCATTCACCTTCGAACTGATATTTATAGTTCTCGTTACGCAACACAGCCCATGCTTCTTCCAGCGTCACGAGCTTCATGCGATCCAGTATAGCATCCGGCACTTTGGGTCTGCCATCAGCGTAACGTTCACCTTTCCATTCCGGAGTCAGGAAAATGAGTTCATCTTTCGATATCTGCTGTGTATAGCCGCGTAGAAAATTAGCAAGAACAAAAACTGCAGTAAGTATATATTTAGTCATCATTGTCTTTTAAGTTTTGGCGTGTTGAATTTGCTTATCCTCATCTGCTTCCTCAACATTAGAAGTGTCTGGCACTGGTCGTCCCCGCCACCAAAGCGCCAGTGAAGAGCCGGTAATGTTCATGATCGGAGCAAATACCGCAGGCGCCAGCCCTACCGTGGCAAGCTTACCCATGGCCAGGGCGAGACTAGAACCAAGTCCTGCATTCTGCAGGCCGACTTCAATCGCGATCGTGCGACAATCTTTTTCATCCATGCGTAACATTCGCGCTGACCAATAGCCGAAGAAGTATCCGCTTAGATTATGGATCAATACCGCGAGTATCAGATAACCACCAACGACCAGCAGTGCATCGCGGCCGGCTGCGGTAATCACAACAATGATCAACCCGATTCCGATCATGGAAATAGCAGGCATGATATCATCCAGCATTTTGAATCGTCCGCGCAGAAATCTATTGAAAGCAAGTCCGGCACAAACCGGTATAATTACAATCTTCGTGATGTCCCATACCATCGCCCAGAAATCTATATGTATATATTGTCCGGCAAACAACTGCATGAACAGTGGCGTAACCAGGGGCGACAGAAAAGTAGATATAGCAGTAAGTGTTACAGATAGTGCAAGATTCGCGCGAGCTAAATAAGTCATCACGTTCGATGCTAATCCATTCGGACAACTGCCGATCAGAATTATACCGGCAGCCACTTCATCTTCGAAAGCGAAGATCCGTGTAATGATAAATGCAACGAGCGGCATGATGAGGTAGTGACACGATACACCTGCGATTACACCCTTCGGCATTTTAATTACAGCAACAAAATCACGTACGCTTAAACCAGTACCCATGCCAAACATGATGATCTGCATCAGCGGAACAATCAGAATAGAAAGCTTAACATTGCCAACCGATACGAAGTACTGCGGGTAGTACATCGCTAAACTTACTGCGGCAAGAATCATTACCGTAAAGGAATACCCTTTCAAAAGTTCATAGCGCCTGAGTATAGCAGCGACTGAAACAAAAAATATCATCAGCAGCCATCCGGCATAAGTATGTGCATCAATAAGCGTGACCACGATGAAACCAATGGCCAACACGATAGAAACCAAGATCAATAAAAGATTCCTAGACATGCTATTCTTAAAAATTAACGTCTGTGATTTGTGTATCGGGTAAAGCAATAACGGCTGAGAACTTAACGAATGCTTCTAATAAAAGTCAGCGGAGAATTTTGTACAACGGGCTTCACCGCTAATCTTCTCTGTCAGAATTTTTCAACACCTTTTACATTCATCTTTAGCCCATTTACTTTATCAACAGGCCCTGTGATAAAAAGTGTCTTACCATCGCTTCCGCCAAATACATTGTTTGTTGCGCCACCGCCTGTAAAAATCCTGACGAGTTCTTTACCCGAGGGATCAAATACAACCACACCAAAGCCGTTGCTGATGTATATATTTCCGCGATCATCCATCGACATACCATCGCCACCCATGTCGGTAAACTTTTTCATGTTTAACAGCGATCCGTCTGCGTTGATATCGAATACCCACGTCCCTCCCATATTATCGCCTGCCCATTTATTTATATATAGTTTCTTTCCGTCAGGAGTTCCTACTATGCCGTTGGGCCATGAGTCTGCATCCCATTCGGACTGAGTCGTTACACGCACCAGTTCGCTCGCGCCTGGTGCGAGGTAGTATACATGTCCTCCTTTACCTTCATCAGCTTGTTCTGAATGCGTTGGCGGCCAGCTTGGGTTATTCGACTTGCGCGGATCATCTTCATCCCAATAGTCACGCGGGAACATGGGATCCGTAATATACATGCCACCGGTTACAGGATTGATCCAAACATCGTTGGGACCGTTCAGGAGGTTACCGTTGTAATTATCCACGAGCACCGTATGACTTCCATTCGGTGCTATTTTCCAAAGTTCACCGTGCAGATCTGCGCAGGCGATCAGGTTGCCATCTTTATCGAAAGCCATACCATTGGCACGACCAGACTCTTCTAAAAAAGGAGATATAGCGCGTGCACTTGCATCCCATTTGTAAATGATATCGTTGGGTTGATCGGTAAAGAAAACATTTCCGTTCTTGTCAACTGCAGGACCTTCTGTGAAAGCGTAACCTGTGCCGTAGTTTACCAGTTGAGCATCGGTGGCAATTATACCTTGCGAATCGTCATTCGAATCATCATCGGAGCACGTTATCCATATCAAAGAAGAACATAGCAGTGTAATTATGAAGATTGTATTTTTTTTCATGCGTTGGCGGTTAAGGGTATAGATTACAAGAGGAAAGCAGTATCATGTAAAACATGACGAGAAGAAAAGGCAACTGACATACGCCAGTCGCCTTCAACCAAACCTAAATGAAAGAACCTGTTATAGTATATATCTATATACTTACTTATTCTGTGTCCCAAAAAACGCGAGACAGTAAATTATCACCACCGATGGCAGCAGCACCGCCTGCATAGCTTTCTGCATTAGCAGAGGCTTCACGATCGGGGAACGACATTCTTCTGGCAAATCCACCGTTCAACTTGGTGTTTGAGAGGTTGGGACTCAATGCAGGGAATCCGCTTCGTCTGAAATTCGCATAAGCTTCCGTACCATTCCGCAGATTCACCACCCAGTACTGCGTGTTGATGAGTTCAAGCGCATCGTCTTCATTGTATGCTACTCCGGGCTCCGCCAGATACGTATTGATAGCATCTTCACTGATCGGTGTGGTGTTCGGATATAGGGAATATATACCTATATCGGCGCGTATAGCATCTTCGTAATACGCCTGCGCATCGCCATCAACCCATCCTCTTACCGCTGCTTCTGCTAATAGTAACGATGTCTGCGCATAGGTTACAAAGAACTCCGGTGCAGAGGGTGATGCCACGATCCATATATTCATTTGTGAGTAGTTGAGTCCTGCGCCTCGTGTACCGCGATACGGTCCGTTGGCATCACCAAGTTCTATACTGGTTTTGCCTATAGGAACACCAAATTGATTGTCCAGCTCGGTATCAGGATCGGTGTCGTTTACAACAGCACCCGGATCATCAAAGGTTGCCAGTATATATTGTGCACGTGGATCATTCGTTGTCTTCAGTTGATCCACAAATGGTTCTGCTGCATAGTTGAACTGCGAGAAATTACGAAGGTTATTATTGTCGGCATGTACCGCTCCGTTTCCATATTTTACATAGGCGTTATCAGCGTTGGAAGTCATTACACCACCGGCAACAGCTTCCTTCACTATACTTTCGGCTTTGCCCGGATTTACTTTAGTATATCGCATTCCCAACCGGAGCAACAATGAGTAGCCAAGCTTTTTCCATTTCGCTATTTGAGCAGGTGCATCAGCCGCGGGGTTTGGACTGTTCCTGCCATAGAATAAATCTTCCGGAACATAATCTGCGCTGGTATTAAATGCGGCCAATGCTTCCTTGATCTCTTTGTACAAGTCTTCATATATAGCAGCATCGTCATCGTAAGCCGGAAAGTATTCCAACTGTACTGCTTTACCTGCGTTGAAGTACGGTACATCACCATACTCGTCTACTACACCCATAAATGTCTGCGCTTTCCAGATGCGGATCATACTCATCAGGTTGATGCGTTCGGTGTCGTCTCCGAGGATATTCATCGCCTGAACCAGACTTCGGATGTTTGTCGGATACGATTGATCCCACTTCGGATTACAAATGAGATCTATATCTTCATTGAAGTTGAAGCCGAGGTTTGCACCCGTGTTATAAGGACAAACAAAATGTTGAACGATAGTATGCTCGGCTGACCATGTACCCAGGTGTGTACGTTGTGCTCCTGCAAACAGAAGTGCAGGATCTATTTCAGAGACAGCATACGGATTCGAGTTCACCTCGATGAAATCTTTGTCGCATCCTGTGGCAAACAAAAGTGCTGCGCTAAAAAATATACAGTGCTTTATGATTTTCATGGTATTAGAATCTGGCGTTTAAGGTAAGATTATAGTTACGCGTTGTAGGAAGTGCCGAGTTTTCATAACCCGCACGGAAGTCACCGGAAGACTGAATCGATTCCGGATCGAGACCTGGCAGATCTTTATAGAGTATCGCTACATTTCGGCAACCTGCTGTGAGTGTAAGTCCTTTGATGAAACTCATGGCCGGAATTTTACGCAGTGCATTGGAGAAGTTGTAAGACACTGAAATATTCCGAAGCTTCACAAAATCTGATTTGAAGGTGAATGGATCTCCGATTTGTTTGTTTCGGTAATCAGCATAGAAGCCTTGAAGATCGGTGACCACAGATGTATTTGCTTCGCCCGAATTTTCATATACCGCGGGATATACTATACCGTTCTCTCCTTCTCTGCGGCCTTCAAGCGAAAGCTTGGAATGTCCTTGTCTCAGCATATTCAAATGCGTTGCCGATAACACCGTTCCTCCAAACTTGTAATCGATGTGAACGCCCAGTGTCAGATTCTTATACCGGAAGGTGTTGTTCCAACCACCTGTATATTTAGGAATAGAACTGCCGACCGGAATAAAGCCATTTGTTTTTTCTGCGCCTGGCGTTGCACTGGTTGTCTCCAGCAGTCTTCCGTTATTATCAACAACGATCTGCCCGTTTGCATTTCTGCGATACGTACGGGTATAGAGTTGATTCATGGCCATCCCTTCGGTATATCGTAACTCTCCGAGGAATTCATTTCCGGTACCATTGAAATATAGCACCAGTAAAGTACCACTGTCGTTTCCAACATCCAGCACTTCGGTTTTCAGGTATGCATTGTTCCAGGAACTTGTCCAGCTGAAATTTTGTGTCTGTAAAGGTGTTCCCTCAATGAGCATTTCAAGTCCGCGATTTTGCAAGGAAGCTTTATTCTGTTTTGTATTGTTATAGCCCGATGCACTGGATATAGCAACTTCGAGTATCTGGTCTGTTGTTACTTTATCGAACGCTCCTATATCCAATAGCAACCTGTTGTTGAACAATCGCATTTCAACACCAATCTCTTTTTCGGTTACTGTGAACGGTCGCAACGTTGGATTCGGTGCAAGCGTACCGGATATACCGGCTGTGGTCTGTCCGTTAAAAGGCGGGTTGATTATATAGTTCAGTACACCATCATACGGGTTTACACCATTGGCACTTCCTACTTCTGCCCATGATGCACGAAGTTTACCATAGGAGAGCCAGTTTTGATCGCCTAACAATTCAGAGAAAATGAGACTTCCTGATACCGATGGGTAAAACACACTGTTGTCTTCCGGGTTCAACACCGAGAACCAGTCCTGTCGGCCGGTAAAGTTAATATATACCAATCCGTTGTATCCAAACTCGGCCCAGCCATAAAGTGAATTGATACGCGACTTGCTGAAGTTATAGGGTGAGAAACCCTGCAACAATGGATCAGGTTCGTTGAGCCATGTGATCGTTCCGTTCTTCAATGCATAGAGGTCAGGCACAGTAAAGCTTCGTGAGTACTGCGAATGTTGCTGGAATTTCGTTCTCCAGGTGTTACCACCGAAGCTGGCATCAACAGAGAATTTTCCAAACTCTTTATTACCACCAATGAGAAAGTCTGCGTTGATATCCTGCGTTTCGTCTTGTTGAATATCATAACGTCCTCTGTACTTGCCAAACTCGTCAATGGTTGATGTAGCACCGGAACCATTCAGTTGATTCCACTCCATGAAGCTCGAGCCGCGATCATAATTATACCGGCCCTGTATATATAGCCAGTCGGTGAGTTTATAGCGTAGCGTTGCCGTTGCCAACAGGCGATTTCTATCGTCATTAAAGAACTGGCGTTTTTTGATCTGGAAATATGGATTGTTTATAGTGCCGAGAAATCCATTGGTACGAAACTCAGCATTGGTAGCCGGATTGATGGCGCTCTCTTCGAAAGCACTGAGCGGTGTTGATATAGACATGCGTCCGAAGAAGTTAATCGCTCCGTCACCTTGTGTTCCGATCTGCGGTGGATTTATATTCTCTTCTGATGCATAGTTTACATTCATCTGCACGCTGAGTTTACTCGAGAGATTATGGTTGATACCAACATTGAAAATTCTCTTTTTATACTCGTTGGTTGGCACTATACCTTTCGCATCTGTATTGGAAAAAGATATTCGGAAACTTCCGTTAGCTCCGCCACCTGAAATTCCTAATGTGTTTGTCCAATTCGATCCGGTCTGAAGAAAATCAAACAATCTTCCTTCGTATGCGGAGTAAGGACGCATCACGCCATCAAAATTTATCGTGGGCACGCCATCGAGTCGTTCACCAAAACCAAATTGACCATTCGTTTGTGCGTCACCTTGTGTCTGAGGTCTTACGCCACCTCTTCCCATACCATATTCTGTTTGCGTAATCTCATCGAGAAAATTCAGTGCATGCGAACTGGTATAGCTTGATGTAAAATCTATACCTATACCTTGATCTTTACTTCCTGATTTTGTTGTGATGATGATAGCACCATTCGCAGCGCGTGCACCATATATAGCGGCAGCGGTTGAACCTTTCAGCACCGTCATGCTTTCAATGTCATCGGGGTTTATATTTTGCAGATTGTCACCGCGATCGCGCTGATTTACCGCTCCATTTCCATTGGCACTTCGCGCGCCCTGATCCATCGGTAATCCGTTGATCACAATGAGTGGCGCATTGTTCGCACCGGCAAAAGCAGCTTGTCCGCGCAAGCGTATCTGCATACTTGAACCAGCACCGGCAGCAGGAGGCGTGATGTTCAGGCCTGCAACTTTACCCTCGAGCGACTCCATTACATTGGTTGTTCTGTTATTGAGAAGCTCATCTGTTTTTACGGATGTAACAGCGTAACCAAGTTTTTTGGATTCCTTCTGAACGCCCAGTGCAGTGACCACAACTTCACTCAGGGAAACAACGTCTGCTTCGAGTGTAACATTGACAACCGTTTGTCCATTGACGTTAACTTCTTTTGACTTGTAACCAATGAACGAGAATATTAACACCGCATCATTGTTCACGCTGGTCAACGAAAAATTTCCGTCAGCATCGGTAACTGTACCACCGGTTGAACCTTGCACCAGTACATTTACTCCGGGCAAAGGTGTATTGGTTTCATCCAACACTTGTCCTTTGATGGTTTGTTGTTGTTGAAGGTTCGTGAAAAAAATCCGTCCACCACTCCCCGCCCACGCATCCGTACATGCCAGTAAAAGCATGCTCATTAATAGTGCATAAAGTTTTCTCATAGAGTTGTTAGTTTGGTGATGTTTGCTCTGGTTGATGTCAGTCTTTAAGTGTCCAGCTGACATTTAAGCATCGAAGTTGAAGAATCCGAAATCCGGGAACTTCCAATTAAAGCCACCGATGAATTTTGCACACGTTTGCAAAAGCAGAAAAACTCCGCTCATTAAAACTGGTCACTTCTAACCGCTCACCACCGCTCTCATGCAGTTCAGATAACTGGTCGTTGTTTAATTGTATTTACAACACTTTATTTTCAATTCCTGACGCAGTTGAAAGTGAATTTGTGATCAACACATCAACGAAGGCTGATCAGGATTGAACCCAACAAAACACCAACCCAATAAAACGTTTATGAAAAAAGTCTTTCTTTTGATTCCTCTATTATTAATGATGGTCGCGCGAGTCAGCGCACAACAGCAGACTATGCGTGCACCCGATGGCTTTGATGTTGTGCAGCCCGGCATCGCCCACGGAAAAATTGATTCGCTAACCTATACTTCTGCAACGGTAGGTACATCACGAAAAGTACTGGTATATACTCCGCCGGGATATAGCAAGAAGAAAAAGTACCCGGTACTATATCTGCTACACGGAATAGGTGGCGATGAAAAAGAATGGCTGCGGGGTGGAAGTCCACAAACTATACTTGACAATCTGTACGCAGGAAATAAGCTGGCACCTATGATCGTAGTGCTTCCGAATGGACGCGCGATGAAAGATGACCGCGCGATCGGAAATGTCTTCGACAGCGCTAAAGTGAAAGCGTTCTCAACCTTTGAGAAAGACTTGCTGCACGACCTGATTCCATTTATTGAGAAAAAATATCCTGTACTGAAAGATCGTGAGCACCGTGCTATAGCGGGTTTGTCTATGGGTGGTGGACAATCACTCAACTTCGGTTTAGGCAACCTCGATACGTTCGCGTGGGTCGGTGGTTTTTCTTCTGCACCCAACACCAAAGTTCCGGAAGCACTGTTCCCTGCTCCTGATAAAGCGAAGACTCAATTGAAGCTGCTTTGGATCTCCTGTGGTATTGATGATAACCTGATGCTCTTCAGCCAGCGCACACATGACTATGCGAAGGCTATAGATATACCGCACATCTTTTACGTTGAACCCGGAGGACATGATTTCAAGGTTTGGAAGAATGATCTCTATATGTTTTCGCAGTTGCTATTCAAAACACCCAATCGTCAGTCATTCGAAAAATATACGGTGTTGGGAACAGCAGCAGCTACTAATGTACGCTCGGCAAAATACCCGCGTATACTTCCGGGCAGTCGTGTGTTGTTTCGATTAAAAGCACCCGATGCAAAGAAGGTACAGATCGATCTTGGTAAAAAATATGATCTCGTAAAAGATGCTGCTGATTTTTGGGAAGTAACAACCGACTCGATCTCGGAAGGATTCCATTACTACTCGTTACTGATTGATGGCGTTGCTGTGGCTGATCCTTCGAGCCAGACCTTTTATGGAATGGGTCGGATGGCGAGCGGACTCGAAATGCCTTTTCCCGGAGATGACTATTATGCTGTGAAAGATATACCGCACGGTGATATACGCACCACGCGATATTACTCCACGGTAACCGGATCATGGCGCAGGATGTATATCTATACTCCGCCAGGATACAATAACACCAGCGAAAAATACCCGGTGCTATATATACTCCACGGTGGTGGCGAAGATGAAACGGGTTGGGCTACACAAGGCAAGACCGATCTCATCCTGGACAATCTCATCGCTGAAAAGAAAGCAAAGCCCATGCTTGTTGTCATGATGGATGGAAATCTCGGCACCGGTGGTATCGCCAATTTCGGAGAACAGTCCCTTCGGATGTTTGAAGATGAATTAAAGCAAGCGGTTATGCCATTTGTAGAGAAAAACTACAGAGCAGAAACGGATAAAAACAAAAGAGCACTCGCGGGCCTTTCCATGGGCGGATTGCAAACCTTGTATGCCGGTGTCCGAAACACAAACCTGTTTTCTTACCTGGGTGTATTCAGTTCAGGATGGTTTGCCAATCAACCAAACTTGTCTCAGCCACAATATGATTTCATGAAAGATAATGCCGCTGCCATCAACACAAACCTGAAGAGTTTCTGGATCGCGATGGGCGGTAAAGAAGATATAGCCTATAACAACTGCAAAGTAATGTGCAGCAAGTTCGATGAGCTGGGAATCAAATATAGCTATAGCGAATATCCCGGTGGTCATACCTGGCCCGTGTGGCGAAATAACCTGTATAATTTTTCACAGTTGTTATTCAAGTAACCTGTAACCCAATCTTAAGTTAAATATAGTATACTTTAAATTAACCCAAACCCACTCTTACCATGTACAACACATTACACAAGCTGACTAAAACTGTCATGCTAATTATGTTAATCGCCATCGCTACGTTTGCCATGGCGCAGGACGGCACTATATATCCGCTGGAGACTCCTGCTGAACCCAATGCTATACCGCTCAATACAGGCGGTGTGCAGGGACAGCCCGCACAAGAAACCTGGTTCCGTCAATGGGGCGACCCGATGGCGCGAAACATTTCCAAAGCAACGCTCACACCATTTCTGCCAAAGCCGGGTAAAGCAAATGGTGCTGCTGTTATCGTTGCGCCCGGTGGCGGCTTCCGATGGTTGTCGCTGAGTAACGAAGGTTGGGAAGTTGCGCAGGCGCTCGCAGATCAAGGTATAGCTGCGTTCGTGCTCAAGTATCGTCTCTTTCCAACGCCCGAATCATTGGATGGCTTCAAAGAGTCAATGAACAGAACCTTTGCTTCAGCGGCCCCTGCTGCCGGTGACGGTAAAAAAGAAACTGCACCCGCCAGACTACCGATGGATTTATCGAACCAACTCCAGGATGCAGAAGCTGCCTATAAAATGATTGTAAGTCGCGCGAAAGAATGGGGCGTTGACACAGCTCGTTTAGGAATGATTGGCTTCTCAGCGGGTGCCGGTCTCACGATGCACTGCACGCTCAACTCGAAGACTATGAAACTGCATTTCATTGGTCCTATATATGGCGGCATGGGCCCGGTAGATGTACCGAAGAATGCTCCGCCTATGTTCAGCGTTATAGCCACCGATGACTTTCTTTTCAAAGGACAGTTCGGAGTAATTGATTCGTGGTATAAAGCCGGTCGTCCTGTAGAATTTCATTTATACCAGAATGGCGGGCACGGCTTCGGACTCGGTAATCCTGGCCGGACAAGTAATCGTTGGTTTGATGCATTCATTCATTGGCTTGATGTGAACCAGTTTTTAGTAGCCAAACCTAAGAAGTAAACTTAACACGATACAATAGAGAAAATAACTGGTCGGCAATATAAAGATGTCGACCAGTCTTATTTTACTCAATACTATAATCATACTGCGAGACTAAGCATAGTATATACAGCGTGTTATTCACAAAGAGGAATTTCCGGAGTTGGATTTGAAATATCAAGGACGCTATAGGAATGTAGGTGTGGATGACTGGTGTTAAGGCGGATTTTCCTTGAAGATATATATTCAATTTTATCGCTGCCTTCAACAATGCGGAGAAACTGGTCCGGTTGAATGTTCCGGTAAATCTGCTTACCGCCTGGATGCCATTGAATCTCGATTTCATCAATGACTGTGGCGCGGCCAATGCCAATTTCTCTTCGGAGCGGAGAAGCACCGAAACTACCGCCTGAATTAACATCGCGGTATATACTTCGCTTCACGCCATCTTCCGTTACGGTAATTTTGATGCGCGTGCCGATTGCACACCGATTTACTTTTGTACCTGCGAGTTCAAGTACGATCCATCGGTTTCGTTCATCCTGGTTGGGGTTACTATAGAAAGCATTGTGGAATGCATCGCCTTTATAGGCACCGCCCAACTCGATATATATATCCTGGTCACCATCGTTGTCTACATCGGCAAAAGAAATGGCATGTCCTTTCTGAAGGTGTCCTACCCGTGCGGGCGATGTGATGTCCACAAATCTTTTTCCTTTTGTATTTTTGAAGAGCTTGTTCGGCACAATCGACTCGAGTTCAGGATTACCCGTACCTAAATACATATCGAGGTATCCATCGTTATCTATATCGCCAAAGTTGGCACCCATCGCGAATGCTTTCTTCACTAGTCCTGTTTCTCTGGATACGTTTGTGAACGTTCCGTCACGGTTGTTCCTATACAGTATACCGGCTCCAGACGTGCCGGTTGAAATTTGTAGCGCCTCAGCTGCAGAGTAGGAAGCGATCGGCCTATCGAATGTAAAATCGCCTATGAAGAGATCGAGCCAGCCATCGTTGTTATAGTCCCAGAACCAGGTTGGAAATGTTCTGCTAACACTGTCAGCAGCAACACCGGCCTGTATAGTAACATCTTCAAACAAGGGTATATTTCCGGAAGCTCCATTGTTCTTCAACAGGAATCGCTCACCGGACAGCGATGTAACAAATATATCTTTCCAGCCATCGTTGTTATAGTCACCGGATGTTACACCCTTCACAAAACCGATCACGTCAACATGAGACAGCTCCGCTACATTGGTAAATGTACCATCCCGGTTACTCAGAAATAATTCTGCCGGATGTGTGCCGGAGATTGGATTGCCTTCCCACGATTCATTGCCAATAAATACATCCAACCAGCCGTCATTGTTGAAGTCATTCCAGGTTGCTGTTTGTGTAGGATGAAATGATAGTATACCACTCGCGAGCGTTACATCCGTGAACGTGCCATCACCGTTATTCTTAAGCAGTGAATTGGGTTGTTTACCGTAGTTACCACGAAGCCATGCGCCCCGCAAGACAAAAATATCTTTATAGCCGTCATTGTTATAATCCATTTGCATCAGGTTCAATCCGCCGGTGAGTTGCTTTAACCTCGTCTGCTCCGATCGATCTGTAAAAGATCCATCACCATTATTCCTGAAGTAATGCATATGCTCCTCGATACCCCACGCTGACGTTACGATGTCAAGGAATCCATCATTATCAAAATCGTCAATAATACATCCACCGGCCATATTATTTATATCGAGTGAAAGCGGAGACGCTATATCTTCAAATGGTTTTATAAAAATACCGGAGTCAATCTGTGCATCTGAAACTTCAAGACCGGGAACGAGCATGGGTTGAGAAACTCCTTCAGGATATACGCCAAGCGTCATATAGGCTATATTGAGAAGCCAACGATACTCCAGGTTCTGCGGATTGTCCCGAAGTAATTCTTCATATATAGCTGCGGCATTGCGCGAACCATCCGGTAATGTGTGAATGCCTTTACCCTGAATGGGCAAGATGCATGTCTCAGCCGAATGATTCCGGATACAATTCATTCTTTCTCCACCGCGCAGATACGCCAGCGCCAGCAGTACTTTCATGCGATCCATCCCCTGAATATTTTCAGCGTTGATCTTTTGCACCTGCGGCTCTAATAGCTGCACAGCCTCATCTTCGCGTCCCAATGCAATCAATGCTTTCGCTTTGCTGTGCGTAAAGAACATTATGTCCTGTGCGCTGCCTGACGCGTTGATTAACGAATCGTAGTAACGAACATGCGCTTCCGAAGCATAGTAATTATCAACGCGGCTATAGTTTGCCTGTAACTGCTTCAGGATACTCAGCATCTCTTCATGAGAAGCGTTTTCCTTTCCGCAGGAAATAATCAGGCAGAGGAGAAGTATATATCCGATGCCTGTAATTTTTCTCATGCGATAATCATTGCTCGTTTAATGAATCAACGTTTTCCACTTGCCGTTCCGAAAGTTGTAACCTTTGAGACAGCTCTGTTCTTGATTATTGCCCTGCTCGAAGATGAAAGATACCCGCTGCCTATATATAGTTCCTCTTTCCGTTTTTTTCCATCGGTAAGATCAACAACAGCATAGTCATCACTGCGTTTCAATCGAACAACGGACTCGCCTGCATTTGTTATTCCGGTAGGCTTCATAAATACTTTCAGGCTGTCTCTGTTCTGAGTAACAAGGAATAACTCTCTTCCTTCCTTCGAGATCAACCTCGCCAGCGCTTTCGCATCGCCATCAACAAAGAAACCGGATTGTGTAACCGGAACTGTTTTAAAATTTCCGGTACCATCGCCTTGAAGATAGTTGCCTATACCAGCGTCATAATAACCGGATAGGACTTCGCATGCATACGAGTTGCCAACGGCGAGTATATCAAGGTTCCCATCTTCATTCAGGTCAGTTACCAGTGTACCGAACATCGGTGCGAACTGCGCTTCTGTTGGAAGTTGTTTTACTTCGAATTTATTGTTGCCGTTGTTTTGAATATATACCGATGACAACATCGTACTTTTCAACACCATGGAATTCTGAAGTTTCTCATTCGAAAACAAATCGCGTATACCCATGCCGCCATACAGCGAATAGCGCGTTGCTACACCCCGCAGACTTGGTATTTGTCCGGTAAGTGCTTCACGCGGATGAACGGGGTGTTCCTTGCCCTGGATATACCGGCAAAGAATCGGATCAACGGATCCGTTATTATCAAAATCTTTCGCATATACTGTTACCGGTTCTTCAACGGAAGCTTTGTAGATTGAATTACGTCCGAGGTTGCCTGCTATATAGTCTATATCTCCATCGTTATCAAAGTCGCCACCGGAGATACTGTTCCACCATCCGGCAGAGTTTTCCAGTGTTACGGGTGTAAATGATTTTCCTTTTTCATTTATAAAGAATGTTATCGGCATCCACTCTCCCACCACGATCAAGTCCGTCCAATTGTCATTGTTTACATCAGACCAGATTGCCGAAGTTACCATACCCACATTGCCGAGTTCAGAAGAGAAGGAGGATGTTCTGTTTTCGAATTTTCCATCACCTGCATTGACAAGAAGATAACTCTGCGGAGTTTCAGGATAACGCATTGGGACAACTCTTCCTCCTACAAACAGATCGAGATCGCCATCATGATCAAAATCATTTGCTACGACACAACTTCCACTGCTGGTGAGTTCCGGTAATGCATTCGCGTCATGTATAAAATTACCTTTCCCAGAATTTCGATAGAACCGATCCTGGTAGTTTACCTTGTCATGTTTAAATTCAGAGCTTCCGCTAACACAGTATAAATCCTGATCTCCGTCATTGTCAGCATCAAAGAGAAGTATACCCATGTCCTCAGCTATCTTTACCGGAAGAGAATCTGTTTTGAATGAACCATTTGCCTGCCGTCTATATACTTTGGCACGTTTGCCCGCCGAGCCACCGAGTATAAAATCATCAAGTCCATCACCGTCAACATCTCCTACCGTAATGCCAGGCCCGCCCTGTGAATGTTTGTGCGGCAACAAAAACTGTCCTTCCAGAAAATCAACAAATTCATTTTCCTGGTGTTGATAGTCTATACCAATTGCCCTATGAGATTCTGTTAAAATAGTAGCCGAAGGAGCAGGCTGCTCGCGGGTTGCAACGGCATCGCTCTGCTTTATGGTGATGACTTGATTCACAGCAACATCTCGCAAGATCTGACTCTTCCCTCCTGCCCACACGATTTTAATGGAATCAACTTTACCGGAAGGTACTTTACCAAGCCCTACGTGTTCGATGTTCTCTACTGTAGATTTATACCCACGTACAGTCTGGTGTTCGGCATAATGTACCTGCCCGGCTGCGTATAGGGTTACCGTTGTTCCGTAGCCTGCAAGATTGCCCTTCTCCCCCTGTAGTTTGATCCTGAGATACTGGTGATCACTTATTGTCTCATCCGTGATGATGTCATTCCGGTATATAAATGCTTCATCGTTGATGTTGTTGCTAACGAGGTCGAGATCGCCATCATTATCCAGGTCAGCATAAGCAGCGCCATTGGAATACGATGGTTGATCGAGTCCCCATTCTTTAGCTTTATCGGTAAATGTCAGATCGCCATTGTTGCGAAAGAGAAAATTAGGCTTTCGCACACCGGGTAACTTTTCCACTTCTTCGCGAATGTGTTTCATCCGGTTTCTGTCCGTAGTGAACATAGCAAGCTCTCTACCGTATGCTATAAAATCCTGGTCGGTAACATCTTTGCGATAACCGTTTCCTACAAACAGATCGCGGTAACCATCGTTATCAAAATCAGCAAACAAACTACTCCAGCTCCAGTCGGTTGCATATATACCCGCTAAATATCCAATATCACTAAATGAATTATTGCCGTTGTTCAACTGCAGCACATTGCGGATGTATTGATACTCGTATCCCTTCTCGCGAAAAAGCCGGAAGCGATCGTA
>CBIHOZ010000113.1:0-22526 GCA_966211525.1 uncultured Chitinophaga sp.
TATCTGAAGCTTATAGCCGTTCGTGTTGCCGGTAATGTTGCTGATCGCATGGACATTAACGATGTACGAGCGATGACAACGAATAGCAAACGAGTTGTTGATCTGTGTCTCAAGGTTCTTGAGATTTACCCGCAATAATTTCTTTTGAATGCCTTGCCCGTTTTTCCATACAACGGTAGCGTAGTTGTCATCAGCCTCAATAAATAACAGATCCGGAAGATGAAGACTGAGTGTCTCACTTGTATCGGAGTGCAACACGATGGGACTGGTGGCATTCGGATTAACCGTTACTTCTTTCTTTAAGGTCTTGATCTTTTCAAGCTGTTGATTGGCGGCCAGCGCACTTTGCAGATTTTGCTGCAACATCTTGTTCTTCAGAAAAAGAAATATGATAGTCACCGGCATAAAGCCTGTTAGCGCTACTTGCAGGTTTGCTCCCTTTATATTTTCCCACAAGGTTTGCTGCGGAAAAATCAGAAGCTCATCAATGATGGTGCTGATAATACCAATCAGCACAAGGTGCAGTATGGTGATTAGTATATATTTACCAAGTGTAAAATTGTCGAATGCTTTTGGAAAGAGCTTCGGAAGGATGATGATGTCTAAAAATAGAACTGCGAAAGTAACACCACCGAATAGAAATTTCTGAGGCACAGTAAGCGGTCCGTGATGCGAGAAGCTCGGTTGGAAAACCATGAGAAACCCCACAACAAAAAGGCTGATCACCAGGATGAAAATGATATTCTTCCGATCATCATCCAGGTAAAAAGGAAATGGAGTTTTCATTTTCTCAGACCAATTCATACGGTGGAAAAAATTCTTTCCGAAAAGTACGAATTGATTCGATGATAAGGTATAGGAACCTGTTGATAAGACGAAGCGATTAACGCCTGTTTGATCGGGTCTGCACAGAATCCGCTTCGTTCTGTTTATCGGAAGAAATCCGTTTCATGTTTTTGCGGATGTTTTGTTTCACTTCTTTCGGCATATACTTTTTCTTGCCGGGCTGCGGACAGTCCCATTCCTCAACCGAAACATGCGTGATCATTTTTGAATTGCTTCGGGTACCTTTGGTTTGCCGGTTTTCTTCTTCGGCTTCATTCGCTGCGGTGAACTGTGGCGAATAGTAGCTTCGGTGCGGAGTGGATTTTTTCAGCTTGGCATACTTCGGCTCCGGACAGGAAATTCGGCCCGACTGGCAAGCGGTCAACAAGACAAACAGCAGTAAAATGAATCGTACGTACATAGTTTTCGAATTTTATATACGACTACCTATAAACGACCAAGGAAGGTACACAAGTATATTGACAAGCCCAATGTTTTAGTATATAAATTGAGAAACATGCTGAGACAACATACCGGCTGAAGTGCCGGCTGCGGAAAACGCTGCCCAACATGAGTAAAACAAGTTTGGTGCAGTGAAGGTTCAACGGCCTGTCAAGTTGAATTTACCGGTATACATTTCGGCAACGCTATAAATGGAAGAGGCCTCCCGCGGGGGAGGCCTCTCTTGGTTTTGCTATAGGCTTATATACTAATAGTACGAAAACAAGTATGTGCCATGGTTAGTCTGGCTATCGCCATATATTTCATCTTGTTTTGCTTCGTGGATATTTACTTTGGTTGGGTAGCTCAATCCATCATAGCTATAGGTAAGTGTGAATGTGATGGTAACATGACTGTTGGATGTATCGGTTCCTTTATATACCATTTTGGTTGGATTGTTACGATCCAGCGCCAGTGTCTCAAAATACTCCTGGTCAGGGTAGGAGATGAGGTTCAGGTAGTATAATACGCCTCCCTGTATATTGAACGGACTGTTGCGGGGATCAAATGTATTGTCCAGGGTATAGCCCGCTTGTTCTTTCTGCGCTACAATATGCGTAATGTTGTTGCCGGTATAGGTATAGTAATTTTCGTTGCCATACAGATTTGGCCATACCAGTATACCATAGTCTGTACCGTTGCGGATAGATACTCTTCCGCTGCCATCATACGAATAGTCGATATCAGCAGTCTTATCTACTGCGAGGAAGTCTTCATCCGGGTAGAATGCAAGATGTTTATTCGTGATTTCATCACCGGAAATAGAAAAGAATGCTTTCTCAACGCTTACAGGATTAGCGGGTATATATGTTTTTGCTGTGTAAGCTGAGGGAATACATTCACCGGAAGCATACTGTACTTTCAGGCGGGTGATAACACTATCGGTAGCCGCAACTTTGGCGCTTGCACTACCATACGATACCTTGGTAATGCTGTCCACAAGGAAGTTGGTATAGTAGAATCTATACTTCTCTTTGAGACTTCCTTCCGCATCGTAGTATACGATCTGTTTCACTTTTCTTTCTTTAGCATACGTGGCAGAACATTTTACGCATACATCCGGATGATCATCGCAACCGATAAAAAGAACGCAGCTGAGCATCAGGCATGAGAGGAGAACGACCAATAAGGCCGGGGTTTTTAGGGTCTTTTTCATGGGTGATTTTAAGATTAAAGATTTACTTCATTGACACTTTGATTTAAACGGGGAACGAAATTAGTCAACGGAAATCAATCGCGGTAAAAAGAAAGCCGCTAATTTGGCCGTATACCACTATTATGTGATGCTGAATAGAAGTTGTAACATACTATATATATAGGTCGTTATTCTTATAGTATATATAGGGTGCTATATCCGTATGGCGGAGCCATATTATGGCGTGGTAGTCGTCAGGTAGCGTTTCATGGCCTCCTGACCATTGCGAATGAGTAAATCTTTTTCGGCCAGTGAAAGCTTTCGTATTTTTGGACCTATACTTCCGGAGCTGATTGAGACAGTTCTTTGCCAGTCCTCCGGAGTGAGTGTTGCCCGATTCAGGTTCTCAATCACATAACTATAGAATGCACCAATATAATTTCGAAAGCGACTGATCTCAACGGGGGCAAGGCCTCTGTTTAAACTATCATAGCCGATTTGCCCGGGTGTATCGATGCGTAGTCCGATGGTGTGAGGATTACTGGTGCGTACCGTTTTATTCTGTTCGGTGCGAACGTCATCAAACATGAAAATAGGAAAGTTACCGGTAAAGCCGCCATCGACCATAATGTCAAACGCCCTTTCCTTTTTTCGGTTTTTCAATACATGTCCGGAAGAATCAATGCATACCGCTTCGAAGTATAGAGGAATAGACATGCTGATTCGAACAGCATCTTTTATCTTCATATCCGGATATTGCTCATGCGAGAATACTATAAGTTGCTGCCGGTTAAGACTTGTGCCGGTAATATATAGGTCCGGAAAATGTTTTGCATGCAGCTCGCGAAACGTAATGTCTGCATTGCCAGTCTTTTTAGCAATGATGCGTTCCAGCCATTTGGTAAATGCAGTTCCGCGGTACCATCCAAAGTTTCGGTTGATACGCGATATACCGCCAATAAAAAAGAATTTGCCATCATTGAATTTCTGAAGCTTGGTATCGTAAATGATCTTTTCGATTTCAGTGCTGGTATATCTCAGGGCAACCGTAAGTGCCGCTATTGCCCCGGCGGATGTTCCGCCCACACGTTCGATGTCAGCAAGTATATTTTGCTTTTCGAGTTCCCGGATCGCGCCCACATACGCCACACCCCGTATACCCGCGCCTTCAAACACCAGGTTCTTAGGCTGCGCTTGCATCGTTGTGACGCCCGCGATTAAAACCATTGTCAGCCACATTCTGTCTGCGTTCATGTTGTCGTCCTTTATCCGTTAATCGTTATAAGTTATTCGTTATCCGTAATATGTCGGTATATATACTTTGTGTACCTCGGTGTCTCCTTCTTGTCCTTTGTGCAATTGACTTTTTTATCCCGTTGTATTACTATTAACGGATAACTTATAACTGATAACGACTATCGCTCATAAAGCGCATCACGCGTAATATGCATCGTGCGAACTTTTTGCAAATCATCAAATGATATATCCATCAGGTAAGGCTTCTTATTGAGTATATATTGTTCGATAAACCAGAGTATCTCCTGCTGCTTGTTGTTCATTGGTGTGTAGGAGGACTCATGTCCCATACCCACTTCGCGATAGATATAGTATGGATATTTTTTCTTCTTGAAGATTTTTGCAATGTGACTTGATCCGTAGAACCCTTTATGCAGGAACCTGATCTTTTTATAGATCACCAGGTTGTCTTTGGTACCGTGAAAGAGCATCGTGGGAGCCGGAGCGTCATGCCTGTATTTTAGAGCACCGTTGTAGCTCAGTATACCACCGGCAAAAGCAATAACGCCTGCATAGCGGAAATTTTCCGGGAGTACTTTCGCAATGTCGTGATGGTTACATTTTTCATAGTCAGCCTGCAATATGGTAATGGCACCGGCACTGGAACCCGAGAGAATAATTTTGGCGGGATCAACGCCCAGGGTATGCGCATTCTTCAACGTCCAGTTGGTAGCATCGTAGAGATCTTCAACAGCCATTGCAATAGCTGTGCGTAGCGGCTTTACGCGGAAAGGTGTAATGCGTTTTGCTCCCTGCATACCAAGCCGATATGAAATAGAGATAACTATATACTTATTTTTAACCAGTGTATTGAAGTAACGATTGTAGATCCGTGCATCACGACTGCCACGCACAAAGCCGCCACCAAACACAAATATGATACAAGGACTGTTCGCTGGTGTTCCGCTATAGCGGTATACATCCAGCTGCAACGTGGAGGAATCACGTGTAGCAAAAGTAAAGGTCTTCTTTTCGATGTCGTCATCGATCGCTACGTGTTGTGCCGGAGCATGGATTGCTCCCAGCAGGCTTAGTGTTAAAATGATCAGTATAGTGTGTAAGCGGGTGGCAGTGGGTTGTGAATAACGAGGGTGCATTAACATACGAAGACTGAATATTTTACAGACAAGCAAAATACAAAATGGAAGTTGCAGTATATAGCGTGGTTCTTTAAAATTGTACCTGATTTTGAGACAAGATGCGAAAAGAACTGGCAAAAGAGGCGGGACAACGAAAACGATTCAGGGCAACGTTTAGCCGGTTCGGCAAGAAGGTAAATTTCAAAGGCTATTCGGAAGAAACAGTATTGCTTCAACACGTGGTGGATATAGAAACCGGAAAAGTTGTTACCGACCACGTCTGGTTCAGCTATACCAAAGGTTTTGAGAAGGTAGAACTGACAGAAGGTATATTACTTGAGTTTGACGCGCGGGTAAAGGAATATCGCAAGGGGTATGTAAACACCCGATACAAAATCAACAATAGCAAAAGTGATTATAAACTCAGCAATCCTACCCGCATAACCTTAGCGGAGGTATAGCTATAGCTTTACCGGCTACTTTGTCTGCACCGGTTTTACTGTATAGCCTTCTTTACGTAACAGTGTAACCAGTCCGTTTTCGCCTGCCAGGTGCATGGCACCCACCGCTACAAAGGTAGGTTGCTGTTTGAATAAACCCGGTAACTGTTGCATCCATTTCTTGTTACGATTGTCGAGCATGACGGCTGTTTCTGCAGCGGTATACATTTCATCATACATCAGTGCCTCGAGTTTAGCAAGGTTCCCTTCGCGATAGAACTTGTTCATGTTTCGAAGTTCTCCTTCAGCGGTACCGCGTTTGTTTACCGCAGTGGCGAGTAATTGAGCCTGGCGTTCATAAGTAAACTGTCCGAAGATGGCATGTGTTTGTTCATCAAAAGTTTCGAGCCCGATAATCTGCTTGTTCTCACGGGCACCGCGCTGCTGAAAGTATAGATCCATCACAACATCCCGGGTTGGATCAAGCGGGAAATACTTTTGCTGCAACATGGTCATGAGCAGTATTTCGATCGTCATCGGATTCATGCTATTGAACATCGTGAGGTCATAGCCGGAAAGTTCGCGAAGCCAGTCGTTAGTTTGTTTGAATTGCTCGGGTGTCAGTAATTTATCCAGCGTAGTGCCTTTCATTTGTGCAGAAGCCATCATCTTCATGGTCATCGTGCTATCGATCAGCAATTCACTGACGATTGTCTTGGCTGCAGTAAATTTACGGGTAACATTTGTCAGGCTGTCTACATACCGGTGGCTCAGCAAGTGAAATGTACCAAAGAGATACGAAGGTTGTGATAGTCCCTTACCGGTTACTTCCCAGAATACAGAATTCTCAACAGCCTTTTTCTTCTGCGCAATGGCATGCTGCGTAAACGTAACGGCAAGTACAAAGAGCAGTACGCGGGTATATATAGTTTTATTGTTTGATGTCATGTAGCAGACCTTTCAGTTTTTCGAGATGATTGCCGTATAGCTTTTTCAAATACCAGTTGGTGAGCCACGTGCTGCAGAAGAAAAATACCAGTCCGATTACCAGCAGGTATATAATGGTGCGCGGCTGCGAGAGGTTTGCCAGAAACTTATCCATCCCTCGTTCCATCGCCACAAAGAGTAATCCCAAAACAAAATAGATCGGATATAGCAAGGTATAGCTTCGCTTGTAAAACCGCAGGTAGCTGGACAAGTTATCCGTGAGGCGCTCCAGCGATGCCCGTATATTCTCAGCAGCAGGATTATACTTTACGAGCAGTGTAAGTTTCTTGATGTAGTAAAATGAATATCCTACAAACAATACCAGTATAGATACGGAAGTCCATTTCAACGCACCACTTGGTAATGTAAGCGCGTATACCAGCAGCGCTATACCTGCTACCAGTGTAAAGACGAGTTCAAACCATACACTTCGTTTCAGTTTATCAACGATTGACTGGCTGTTGCCTTTCAGCATTTGTGCGATCTCCGCTTCGTTTTTCGGACTGAAGCCGGGATCACTGCTTTTCCATATGCTTTTTAATTCTTCCAGTTCCATGCTTACGGGCACATAAGTTTTCGTAGTTTTTCGCGAATGCGGTTCATGCGCACGCGCACATTGTTTTGAGTTATTCCAATGGTCTCGGCAATTTCATCGTACGGAACTTCTTCCAGTGCCATCATGATCATGGCGCGTTCAATCTCCGGCAACTGCCGTACGGCCCACTGGAGTTTTTGGAAATCTTCTTCGCGATCGTCACCCCACGCGTCTGAAATGTTCATGTGTACTTCCTGCAGATCTTCAGTTTTCACCAACCTTGTTTGTTTCCGGAAACCAGATATAGCGGTGTTCAATGCAATGCGATACATCCACGTGGTGATCTTGGCTTCGCCCCGGAAAGACGGGAACGAACGCCAGAGTTGCAGTACGATTTCCTGAAATAAATCATTGCGGGCATCGGGGTCGTGCTCATACATAAAACAGATTTTATGAATAAGCCCCTGGTGCTCGTTAATAAGGTTAATGAAGTTTTGTTCTTCTCCGTTCGCCAAGTTGACTGGAATAACTTTGATGAATGGGTCGAAGATAGGCAAAGAAAATTACAGGCGGGAGGAAAGTTATTCAAGGCCGTTATCCGTTACAGGTTAATTGTTATTCGTGGCTGGTGTATGTGGAGGAAGAAGCAGTATGGATAGTCATTTCTTCTTACATTCGTGCTTAGCCGTTTTACTATGGGATTTAATATAGGAGTACATTCAGAGCAGATACCCAACAGCTTTGACTGCCGCCAGTTTTTGGATCGTACATTTTACGACTTTGTAAGCAGTGGTGTGGTGTAGGGGGAGCAACGCCTTCTGAGTCAATCCGGTAGATACTATGGAGTTGCTTTGTCGCCATTGTTGAAACTGGTATATACGTGGGATGAGGTAACGCAAGACTATATCCGCGAAAATATTCAATCAACAGAGGACCTGTTAAACCTGGTCTCCACTTTTCGTGACAGAATTTTGGAAGATCGTTCCGTTTGTGATAAGATAAACTATACCACATATGAGAAATCTTTAAACTTGTCGGAGCAGGATATGCAAAGCCTGATCCATTCGTTAGGAGAGATAGCAGCAGCTCCGCTGATGGAAATGATGAAGGAAGAACGAAAGCAGCAGGAGGAAAATCCGAATCCATGGAAAGGTTACTTTGAAGAAGGACAGATACTGGAAGACCTGAATAATCTTATAAAAAGTATCCAGTGCTTTAAAGACAAAGGTGCAACTGAAATTTATCTCACCGCCGGTTGACTAAATTACCTGCGAGGATATACAGGCATGAATGTAATCTGTAATAGAGTTGAATCGTGAAGGCAAAAATCCAGAAGCACGAAGATCAGAAAGAAGGTTAACGAAAAAGCTTAATTAAACCTAACCAATCTTCAGATACCCCGGCAACCGGATTTTGCTTCACTCATGCACACAATAAAGGAAACCCACCTTTTAACTATATATGCTCAGTATATATCAATATTTTACGGATAACGATTAACCGACAACGATTAAAGACTGTTCAGGTATAAATGCAGCGCTTTCAACTCCGTATCGTTAAACTCTTTCGCCATTGTCCACGGCATTTCCTGCGGCTTTAAAACTTTACCTTCCGGAGTTTTACCAGTGCGCAGTGTCTCAATGAATTGTTCATCGGTCCACTTGCCGGCATTACCCGTAGAAGAAATATCGGCTACAACGGGGAAGCCGGGCGCAACAGGCTCTCCGCCTTTCATATTCTCGCGGTGACATCCCTGGCATGATGTGGACAGATATTTTCCATACTCGATCGAAACCTCTGCCTTCACTTCTTTTACAAGCTTCCGGTTATGATCGATCATCTCTGCGGGAAATAATGGAAGTTTATCCATATCGGTTAATATATAGCTCAGCGGTCCTAAAGTATTTCCCTCTGGAAATTCGCGGTCTACGTTCGGAAGACTTACGCAGTAGGCAATGATTGCACCCATGTCCTGTTCACTCAAAAAAGTAAATTCCTGTGAAGGCATGAACAGCAGCGGCTTTTCATCTTTGCGTATACCATGTTTTAATGCCAGTAACCAGTCTTCAACATTATAGTCGGGAGCGAGACCACCTTTACCTTTAGTAAGGTTGGGTGCAATGAGGTGAGCGAGTGCACCATCATCAATGAATATTTTTCCGCCCAGGTCATTGCCATGGCATTCCGTGCAACCTTTTGCTTTTACCAGGCGTGCGCCCAGGGCAAGCGTTGCAGAATCATGGTTGATGGTGATAGGTTGCGTAACAACATTATAGTGCGTGCTTCTTCTGCTCTCTACGCTGATATAGGCCTTCATGAAAAAGCCGGCCGCCAGCACTACAATAATTCCCAATACAATTCCGGTAACTTTAAGGATCTTCTTTACCATAAATTTTTCTGTCAGATGTTTAGCACTTGAATACGGATGTGCTATACCGGAAAGCCTACGCAATACGGAGTTTGATCTTCGTTAAACGGAGCTTTTCAAAAGGCCTGTAACGCAACACACAAGGACTTTAGATTTAGTTAGGTTGTGGAAATAAAGGAACACTATTTTGGTTTCAGAAAGCGCGGAAACATGATTTCGTAATAGTAACTTCAGGAAGAGCAACGATGTAAGAATGTTCTGCAGATCGCTTGAGCATGCGTAGTTACAAGTAAGCCGGCCCGCTATATTAAGCTGGACATATATCGCCATACGTTTGTCGTTATCACCCCGGGTATTTGCTATGAGATTAAGTTGTTTTATTTCCGTTCTGTTACTTCCTATACTCTTGATCACTGCGCACGCGCAGACCGAGAAAATAAAGTTTGACCATCTTTCTGTCAGGGAAGGTCTTTCGCATGGCAACGTATGGGACATTCACCAGGACCGTCTCGGGTTTATCTGGATCGGAACAGAAGACGGATTGAATCGCTACGATGGTTACTCCTTTACTATTTTCAGAAACGAACCCACCGACTCCCTCAGCATCAGTAATAACTTTATTCATTGTATTGCAGAAGATGCTGCCGGAAATATATGGTTGGGTACACAGGGTGGACTAAATGTATACGATCGGGCCAGCAATCGCTTCGAACATTTCTCGGTTAATAAAAATATACCCAACAGTATCAGCAGTGATGATGTAATATCTCTGACTTTTGATGCAGATAGTAACCTGTGGGTGGGCACTGAACGCGGCTTGAATAAATTTGATCTGCACACGAAGACATTTGAGAACTTCTATCATGTGGCGAATGATCCACGTTCGTTACCCTCCAATTCTGTTAAAGCTGTGTTGCTGGATAGTCGCCAGCGAATATGGATCGCTACATTAGGCGGACTAAGTCTTCTCAATCCCGATGGAAAAACATTTACCAACTACCATCACAACCCCAATGATCCGTTGAGTCTCAGCAGTAATAAAGTTACCGCGTTGCTGGAAGATGCCGATCATACACTATGGGTCGGCACGTTTGATAAAGGCCTTGATAAAATGATCTCGGAGCAAGGCCGCTTTGTTCATTACGAACAAGGTGCAGGCGGTAAAGGCGGTCTGGTAAACGGTTATGTGATCGACCTGGCAAACGATGCGGCCGGTAACCTGTGGGTTGCATGCGATGGTGTGCTGAGCAGACTCAATAAAAAGGAGCATACCTTCGCGCACTTCATGCCGGTGCAGGGCGATGATGCCAGTATACTCGGTTCTACAGTAACGTGTGTAATGGTAGATGTAAACGGAAGGATGTGGGTAGCAACACGATTCGGAGGAGTAAATATATATGACAAGAATAAATATGAGTTTATTCATTTCCGGTATAATGTATTCGATAAGCATAGTCTCAGCAATAACAATGTTTCATCGTTTGAAGAAGACAAGGACGGAAATTTCTGGGTGGGTACAGATGGTGGCGGATTGAACTACTACGATCGGAAGACGCACACCTTTACTGCGCTCGATATCTTTACCAACAAGAAAACACTCGCTATTGAGAAAGACAAACGGGGAGGTTTATGGGTTGGAATGTGGGATGGTGGTTTGAATTACTATGATCCAATAACTAAAAAAGTAAAAAGCTATAAACACGATCCTGCCAATCCGAAAAGTCTTAGCGACAATAATGTGTTTCATATTCTATGCGATCGCAAAGGGTATATATGGGTTGCTACCTGGGGCAACGGCATAAGCAGGTATAATCCGGCTACGGATGATTTCACAAGGTTTACACATGATCCGCGTGACACAACGTCTGTCAGTGCTTCAGGTATAGAGTATTTGTTTGAAGACTCGAATGGTAAACTATGGATTGCACTGGAGCAGCAAGGCCTGGATATGTACGATCCGGAGACCAATGTTTTTACACACTATCGAACCACTACAAAGCCGGGAAGTTTATCCAACAGCAATGTACCTTGTATATATGAAGATTCTCAAAAGCGCCTTTGGGTAGGTACGCACGGAGGTGGCCTAAATCTTTTTGATCGCAAGACGAAAACATTTAAAGCTTTCCGTAAAAAAGACGGACTGCCCAACGATGCTATCATTGGTATACTGGAAGATGCACACTATCGCTTGTGGTTGAGCACAAATACAGGGTTGAGTTGTTTTGATCCGGATAAACATACTGTAAAGAATTACGGAGAGAAAGACGGACTGCAAAGCGATCAGTTCAATCGCTGGGCGTTTGCTAAATTATCTACCGGTGAATTTCTGTTTGGTGGTCCGAATGGTTTTAATCTGTTTCATCCTGACAGTATAAAAGACAACACATACAAGCCCCCGGTATTTATTACCGATTTCAAACTTTTTAACCGGCCTGTTAGTGTAGGAGCAACCGAAGTTTTAAAGAAGAATATAATTCTTGCGCGCGAGATTCAGCTCACCTATCAGCAGAACATGGTGTCGTTTGAATTCTCAGCGTTAAACTATCAGCAGCCTGAAAAAAATCAGTACGCATACATGCTGGAAGGGTTCGACAAGGAATGGCTATATATAGGCACCAAGCGAACGGCCATGTATACCAACCTGAACCCGGGAGAATATATACTTCGTGTAAAGGCCTCCAACAACGATGGTGTCTGGAATGAAGAAGGTACTTCTGTAAAAATTATAGTAACACCTCCCTACTGGAGTACATGGTGGTTTAGAACGCTGATCGGGCTTGGTGCCACGGCTATCATTTTTGCATTTATCAGAGTGCGCATCAATTCTATCAAGCGTCAGAAAGTGCGCCTGGAAGAAGAAGTGCAGAAACAAACAGCGCAAGTTGTAAAACAGAATGAAGCACTGGCATTACAGGCGAATGATCTTAAAGAGCTGAATGAAAGGCTGCAGGACCAGACTGAAATATTAGAGTCCATCAATGCCGAACTAAACTATCAGAAAGAAGAGAATATAGCAAAGCGTGAAGAAGCAGAGAAAGCGACTGAAGAGGCTGAACGTGCACGAAAAGATGCCGAACGTGCCAACCAGGCCAAGAGTATATTTCTGGCTACAATGAGTCACGAGATACGAACGCCTATGAACGGTGTTCTCGGCATGGCATCCTTACTCGCAGAGACTCAGCTTACAGCCGAGCAGCAGGAGTATACCGAAACAATTCGCACAAGTGGCGATGCATTGTTAACGGTAATCAATGATATACTTGATTTCTCTAAAATAGAGTCGGGTAATCTTGAGCTCGATTGCCATAGTTTTGATTTGAGACAATGCGTGGAGGAGGTGATGGATGTATTCTCTACACGTGCCTCGCAGAAAGGGTTGGATCTTGTTTACCAGATCGATTACCAGGTACCGGCACAGATCATTGGTGATAGTCACCGGTTGAGACAGATATTGATCAACCTGGTTAACAACGCTATGAAGTTTACCAGCCAGGGTGAAGTGTTTTTGAGTATAGATCTTTTGTCATTGGAAGATGATCAACTCGAGCTTGCCTTCCACGTGCGCGACACAGGTATAGGTATACCGGCCGATAAGATATCGCGTTTATTCAAAGCTTTCTCGCAGGTAGATTCTTCTACTACCAGAAGATATGGCGGCACCGGTTTAGGACTTATCATCAGTCAGCGACTGGTGGAGTTGATGGGCGGTACTATTACGGTGGAGAGTGAACCCGAAGTGGGCACTACATTTAGCTTTACGGTAAGATGTAGTGTAAGCCAGGAATCCATTCGCCAGTATGTGCATTGCAATACGGTTGGCAACGAAGGTAAAAAGGTATTGATCGTAGATGATAATGCTACGAACCTGATCATTTTAAAGACACAACTTGAACAATGGAACCTTACCCCTACATTGGCGATCTCCGGTTTCCAGGCGTTGGAAATACTTTCGGCACATGCCGGTAAATTTGATCTCGTTATTACCGATATGCAAATGCCGGACATGGACGGCACGCAGTTTTCACAACGTATAAAAGCAAAGCAACCACGATTGCCTATTATACTCTTAAGCTCTGTAGGCGATGAGACAAAGAAAAAATATCCGGAGCTGTTCAACGCTGTGCTGAACAAGCCGGTAAAGCAACAACAGTTATGCAGAGTTATACATTCTGCACTGCGACCGGAAGGAACACTGGTAACGGTGGAGGCTCATAAACCGAAACATACATTATCGGAAGAGTTTGCTTCAAAATACCCGTTGCGCATTTTGATCGCAGAAGATAACCCGGTGAATCAAAAGCTTGCTACGCGTGTACTTAGCAAATTAGGATATAAAGATGTAGATATAGCGGTAAACGGATTGGAAGCACTCGAGAAATTTTCAGCAAGCTTTTACGATGTTATACTCATGGATGTACAGATGCCGGAAATGGATGGACTGGAAGCTACGCGTAACCTGCGCGCCATGACTGGCGACAGACCTGCTATTATTGCCATGACTGCCAACGCCATGCAAGGCGACCGTGAAGAATGTATACGTGCCGGTATGGATGACTATATCAGTAAGCCGGTAAAGCTTGAAATACTTGTATCCATTCTAGAGAAGTGGGCTTTGAAGGCAGACTTTGAGAAATAGCTTGAATAGTTTCCAGTTGTGAGCTTCGAGTTGCTAGAGGCTGAATGTATGGAGTTGTTTTATGCGCTCGGTCCGGTGGTACCAATCGTTGTGTACCAGCTCAAGGGTGTTAGTACGGAGCGTGCCGAAATCATGGTCGCGGTATATTTCCAGTATTTTTAAGTATTCATCTAAGTGAGCGATGGGTTTTCGAAAACGTATTACGGTTGTGTGAGCCGTTTGAATCGAGTAGCGTTTATCTATACTTTGCTCAAGCGTTGAACTTTTAAAGTTGGTGCGCAGGTTGTTGCGTATGGTGTTCAGTGTATCATCTTCGGGAAAGCCCTGAAGCATAATGCAGGAAGGCGATGCGGTAACTCCGGTAAATCGTATTGCTATGTTGTTGCCTGCTATACTTTGCTCAATAACACGCACGTAGTCAGGTATAGCTATACGTTGCAGATCGAAGCCGGTATAGCAGGAAATGATGGACATAACCGTTACGTGTATATCGGACTCGCGATAGTAGTATTGATCGGCATCGACCTGGCGTAGTGGTTCAAGAAAATCAACAATACTTTTGGTGAGGACAGTATCTGGCCGTAAGCGCAGGGTTATACCGTAGCGGTTGTCATCGGCAGAATCGATCAGAGCATCAGTCTGAATGTTTCCAGATTTTATTTTGGCGATCGATTGTGCATAGAGTTCTTCGTAATGCGCTTTCAAATTCATGCTATACCATTCGCCGGTTCAAAACTCCATCATTTTACCCTGCTCCGGATAAACCAGTTTTACCTGCAGCGAATTCAAGTCTTGCAGTTGCTTTTTAATCTTCGCTTCATTGTCGCCTGAAGGTTTGATGTGTGTGATCACAATGGTTAACCCTTTCAATGTATGATTGCTGTAGCCATCAAGCACAGCCAGTTCATTCATGAGCAAGCGCGGAGTAAGGTGCCCGAATAAAGATTTGTCGGGTTGTTCATTCGGAAAAGATACTTCAATAAAGATAGCGCGCAGTTGTTTCGCTTTAACGAGCGGACCAACATGTTGCCAGAGCTGGCGTAGTTTCTGACTATGTTCGATGGTATCAGCACCGGTGTCGCCCAGATATAGTATATAATTTTTATTGTCACGCAGTAAAAATGCAGTGCTTTGTCCCGGTGTAGAATGACTGAGATCAAACGCTTTTACCTGCATGGATGTTTGCTCCAATGAAATTTCACTTGCAGTTGAAAGTGGTGTATAGCGGTATTTGTTCAGCGTGGGTTTTTCTCCTTCGTTACCAAAATTTGCCCAGCTCTTCCAGCTGAAATATTTTTCCTTCAATACATCGAGGCAAAACGGAAGTCCATATATAGGTTTGGGAGAATCTTCCGGAGAAGTAATGATCAGTCCTGCAACATGATCGAGGTGCGGATGCGAAATCAGATAGCCCTTTACCAGGTTCTTTTGAGCATCGGCTGCTGTTCCTTTTATGGTTCCGCCCTCAACAGCTTTTTGTAGTCCAGCGTGCACCGTGCCTGCATCGAGGCAAACGTAGTTACTTGTACCTTTTGCCGCTACGAGATATGCGGATAAATTACTTTCATCACTTCCTCCCTTAACACCTAAAGGAATTACCTGGAAAGCTGTTTGCGACCATGCTATACCAGTATAGCACATAAGAAGAATAATGAAGGAATATATGCGATGTACCATGTTGCAATGATACATCGTATTGTTGAAAACTACACGACATCGGTTAGCGTCCTTTTTGTATGAAGTGACTTTTCGTGGGGATTATGTCCGCATCGTGCACGAGTGCTCCTTTCTGAAACGTTTTAAATATGATCCGACTGGTTAACTCATGCTTCAATGAATTGCTCAGCTTTATATACTTTTAAAAATGACGATATAGTATTTTAGGATGTTCGATGGATTAAAATTTTAGACTACGTTTTTTTAGTTGACTTTTCGTATCGGTACCCATACTTCTTCTTCGGAGTCGGGCTGGTTGTTTTTGTATTTTTCTCCCAGCAGTTCGAAGTGCTCACGGTTGTCTACTTCGTATCCTGACTGCGGGATCCAGTAGCCGAATATAAACTGAAACGTTTTAAGAAAAGCACTGGGTGCACCTTTGTGAATGAACACAGCGTATAAACCTCCTTTTAAAATATAGCTTTCCATGCCCTCCGGTATATCTGTAAAGTCACTGACTTCGACAGTAGCCCACTTTTCAAAAACAGTATCCGGGTTGAAATTTTTAAAGTCAAGCGAAGGATCATATACCTGCATGCTATATAGATCGGATGAGACAGTATTTCTGACCTCCTTTCGCCTGGGCATAAAACTTCCCCATAGCTCGGCTGTGCGGTTGTTGGTGAGTGTCATGGTAAGTCTTTTGCCGACCAGTTTCTTTTCCGGCAAAAGTTCGATCCGTGGTTCTGCTCCGTGTAGTTGTGCGTATGCCTGCATGTTGTTGTGCGGCTGGATATATAGTTTCGAGTATAAAATTTTTTAAGGCAGTTTGGAGACTGCGGACATGGGGGTGGTACAAGTCGGAGACTGCACCAGTTTAGTCTTGTGTTACAAGTGTGTTGGAAGATTTTGCATGATCGAGCGCGGCCTCTTTTTTAATTTTGCTACGATGCATCTTTCCCCACGCAGATAAGGCACCGAGTACATCCCCGAGTGAATCTGCATAATCGGTCCTTTCATATTCAACAATAACGGGCGTTGCATCGGCATGTACATTTCTTCGAACGAAACCGTTCATCTCCAGTTCTTTCAGCTCGTTCGACAGCACCCGTGCCGATATACTGGCTACACTGCGTTGCAGTTCATTGAATCTCTTTCCTCCTTCCGAAAGCGAAATGATGATGCGTAGTTTCCATTTGCCACCGATAACATATAGTGCATCGCCTACGCTCTGTAAATGCCCTGTGCATTCTTGCGGTGTGATATTTTGTCCGAGTGCCTTCATGTTTAAATCAATAGTTAAAGTGATGTAAAGGTTAGTACTAACCTTCTGTATACTACTAACAAATGCATAGCAAAGGTATTTATTTTTGTGATACCAAAGTCGCTGTCATGACGCGCAGAATAAAATCTAAATCGATACGTAACATCGTTTCGAAAGGCAGCGCTATGACTCATGCACACGTGTGTCTTTCGAAAGCAAACAGTAAGAACACACATGAAAAAAATATTGCACATTATTTCCAGCCCACGGGGTGAAGAGTCTAACAGCACATTGCTCGGAAAAAGTATTATTGAAAAAATCCTGTCGCAACATCCAGGAAGCACTGTCGTAACGAACAATGTAGTGGACAAGAATTATCAGCCGCTACAACCCGTTCATGTTAAAGCCTATAAACTGCCCGATGAAAGTCATACACCGGAACAACGGAAAGCCTTGCAGGATTCTGATGAAGCCGTAGCACAATTGCTGCAGGCAGATATTGTTGTTATCAGTATACCGCTCTATAATTTTAATATACCGGCTGTACTGAAAGGTTGGGTGGATCATGTAGTGCGTGGAGGAAAAA
Organism: uncultured Chitinophaga sp.; assembly: GCA_966211525.1. Classification (GTDB taxonomy): domain Bacteria; phylum Bacteroidota; class Bacteroidia; order Cytophagales; family Cyclobacteriaceae; genus Ohtaekwangia. The sequence continues at coordinate 17,309 of CBIHOZ010000113.1, forward strand.
CATTTAGCTGCCAGACTGGCAGACCAGAGGGTTTGGTTACCGGCAGTAAAGTATATCTGGCCATTGCTTCCAACGGTGTATATTCCGATGGACCGATGAAACCAATGGATCATGCAGAACCATACATGCGATTTATACTTGGCTTTATGGGTATGACCGATATTACAACGTATAGAATAGAAGGTTCCGGTATGGCCGGTGTCATGGAGACAGCCGTAAAGAAAGGTCTTGAGAGTGTCTTGATTTGATATATATACTGGCGCAAGTCTCCCGACTTGTGCCAGCCCATGCATACAGTCTCCAGACTGCTATAATTTTGTATTATGTTTCATATGATTTTTAAGTTTACTATAACTATTTTAATCCGGATATTGGTGATTGAATTTAATTTGCAAATAACCTGATCGCGAGCCTTTGCGATCAACCTCCTTTTGTTGTACAATTTTCAAATCGCGGGGTAAACCTCGGGAATTTTTTCTGCTGATCTTTTGTCTACTTTCGTGACAAATTGAAATACTGTGCGCGAATATATAATTCAAAAAACGACACTCGATTTTCTGAAGAAGCTTGCATCCCATAACGATCGTGATTGGTTTAACGAACACAAAGATCAATACGAAAAAGCGAGGGGTAACGCTGAAGCTTTTATGGATGCGCTTATTGCTAAGATGAGCGCGCATGATCGGTTGGAAACACCCTCGGGTAAGAAAAGTCTTTTTCGCATTTATAATGATGTACGTTTCGCCAAGAGCAAGGCACCGTATAATCCTCGTTTTGCTGCGCACCTGAAACGGAGCAAGCCGTTGTTGCGCGGTGGATACTATATACGCATCCGGCCAGGGGAGTCGCGGGTGGCGTGTGGTTTTATGTTTCCGAATGCAGATGATCTGAAGCGCATTCGCGAAGATATAGCAGCTAATTATACGGACTGGAAGAAGTTGCTGAAAACAAAATCGATCGTTCAGAATTTTGGACAAATGCAGGGTGAGCAAGTGAAAACTACTCCGAAAGGTTTTTCAAGCAGTGATCCTGCTATAGAGTTGCTTCGGTATAAACAGTTCTGGTTCGAGCGTAAATTTACGGATCGCGAAGTGTTGGCTGACGATTTTCTGAGTAACGTAAATACAACGCTTAAAGCGATTCGTCCTTTCTTTGACTATATGAGTGAGTTGCTTACAACTGACTCGAATGGTGAGTCTTTGTATTAATGTAACGAGATAAAAATTACCTGAAGTCTGGAGACTTCAGACAGCGCTGGCACAAGTCTGGAAGACTTGCGCCAGTATATTTTAATAGATAAATGGAACTATACTTTCCCACACTACAGGAAAGTTACAGAAGAATACAACGTGGTGACAGCCGGGTACTATATTTAACTTGCTGCCGGGAATATACCCGTATACAGCTGTGAGTGCTTCCACCGGATGGCCGTCATCGCGATCACCTCCTATAATCAGTACCGGACATTTTATTTTCTCAAATGTCTCTTTACTCAGCACATCTTCATTATATAGTTTATTAAGTTTGCCCAGGCACTCTCCCCATCGTTTGGGCTCCGGCATCAAGGCTAACCGGCTTTCAAAATATTCTTTAGCCTGGCCAAGCAGCATCTCGGGAGTATAATTTGCTTTTTCGGTCTTTTGATTTTTAGGACGGTCACCTGAACCGATCGCGATCAGCTTTTTGACCAACTCCGGATGGGTGGCTGCAAGTTTATACCCTGCATATCCGCCATCGCTGAATCCCAATACCGTTACACTGTCGCGAGTTATAGAGCGGATAACTTTATAGGCATCATCAGATCGTTGTTGCCATGTAAACGGTGCTTTACCGATCTCAGATTTACCATGACCACGTGTGGCGATGCAAATTACCTGGTGATCCTTAGAAAGGCGTTCAATGAAGGGTGCGAACTCATCTATATATCCATACACACCTCCGTGCAATAATACAATGGGTTCGCCTTGTCCATAGATTTCATAATATAGTTTCGCATCACCCACCGATATATACTTTCCAGCCTTGGGATTATTGCCATACGGTATAGATCCTTTTGCCGGAGTAATTTCAAGATTAGCAAATGATCCTCCCGACATCATACCTGTCCAAAGTGCAATTTTACCCGTGCTTAGATTTCCCAGGCCCTCGACTTCCAGGCTTGGCTTCGATGAGTAGTTTACATATACCTTGATGGATTTTCCGTTCACCGTAATCTTGGCATGAAACCAGTCTTCAGGATTTGGAACCGGCTTCACTTTATTCTCATATTTACCGGGATGTTCAGCGCGCAGTTTGTCCCACGTATAGTCGGGATGCGAAACATATTGAACCGACCGTGGCCTTCGGGTAGTGTCGGGGTTCATGAAGTTGAACGGTCGGAAGTATACCACTTCACACCGGTTGGTGTCCTGCACATGAAAGGCTATACCAACAAAACTTTGCTGTGGGATATTCTTTCCTTTTACATCAAATTCGATCGTGCCGTTCGAGAATTCGTAATCTTTCAGGATCATAAATCCTTGTCCGATTTTCTGACTGAACTGTACAGCTTTCTTTTCTACATCCTGAAATGTCTCGACCTTCCGGTTGGAGATTTCCCATGCCTGAAGATTGTGCAGGTCGGGGCGGAAGGTTTGTGCACTCGCGATGCAGGTGACTGTAAAAAGAATAAGGGATAACAAATATTTCATACGTCCTTGGTGTGTTTGGTTTATGGATTACTTGAACATACGCTAAATTCATGTGGAAGGACTCTTTTTTGTTGTTCAAGTTTGCGCCAAATTCGTACAAGCCAGTATCATTGCTTTGTTATGACCAAAATTGCTGAAGAAGCTGACGTTGCACGATGCCTGTCGCTGATCGAAACCCGATTGGCCTGGGGGCCGAGTGAACAATGGGTAAATTATGATTTTGAAAAGCTGAGCGATGCCTTGCATGAAAGTACCGGTGTTCGTTTGAGTGTCACCACCTTGAAGCGTATCTGGGGAAGGCTGAAGTACGACAGTGCACCTACACTTACGACCTTGAACGCACTTGCACAATTTGCCGGTTATAGCGACTGGAGGACATTCAAACAAAATGGTGACGATGCTTCGGAAGTTACCGCGGATGTTGCAGAGCCTGCAGTTGCGTCTGGCCCTACCGTTGTAAAACGCAGTACCCGGTATTATTGGTTGTTGCTGCTGATTCCGTTTGGTCTGCTGGGCTATGCGCTGATCCCACCTGCCGGAAAACATGCGGCATTGTACACCATTGATAGTACTCGCTTTTCGTTTCGCGCAGATAAAATGATAACCGAGGGAGTTCCGAATTCGGTGGTGTTCCATTACGATGCGCAGGCATCGCCTAGTGATTCCATATATATAGCGCAGACGTGGGACATTACCCGGAAGAAGCTCGTGCAGAGGAATAAAAGCGAGCATTCAACTATTTACTATTATCCCGGTTATTTCCGCGCCAAGCTGATCATAGACAGTACGATTGTAAAAACTCATGATCTGTGGATCACTTCCGGTGGATGGTTATGTTTGGCTGAGGATGAACCTGTGCCGCTATATTTTAAAAAAGAGGAATGTACCACGAGTAATGGTGTAGACGTGAATGAAACAATTTTAAAGAAGTATAATCTGTCACTTCATCCGAAGGCACCACGCATTCGTATTTTTAACCAAGGCGATCTCGGCGATCTGATGAGTGATAATTTTGCTTTTGAGACAACGATCAAAAGTGATTTCAACCAGGGGACGAATGTATGCCAGCCGGTGCAAGTGCTCATTCAATGTAAAGATGATATTATCATTATACCCTTCTCGACCAAGCCTTGCGTTGGTGATTTGTTCCTCGCGTTCTGCGGTAATTTTGTTACAAGCAAAGAGGCTGATCTTTCAAAGTTTGGTGCCGACCTCACACAATGGACGAAGCTTCGCATTGAAACGGTAAACAGGCATGCTACGATTTATGTAAATGATGAGAAAGCTTACTCGCTCACATTTCCCAATACACCTACCGGTATAGTTGGTGTGCAGTATCGCTTTAATGGTGTGGGCGCGGTGAAAGACACGAAGTTTGAAAGTAATGGTCGCGTGATTGAGTTTTGAGTTATGCGATATATACTATTGATTCTGGTGGCTGTCTTTGTTGTCTGGTAAAGAGATCACCTCACGCAAAAGAATCCGTTCCCCCATGATGATGGAGCAACCCAAACTTTACGGACATGAGCCCGTTAAACGAAGCACTTTCGTTTGAAAGAATCATGAAATCCCTGACCCTCTCTTACCCTGAAGTTCAAGCTCATTTTAAACCGGCATCGGAAGATGCTTCCGGATTTACACATCGTGCCACCGGACAACAACGCTGGGGTGCATTTGAAGAAAAGGTATTCACCAGTCCGCACTATCGCTTCATGGAATATAGTGCAAGTCCTGCGTCTCATTTTAACATCCGGTATCACGAAGAACAACTGCCGCACTGCATGAATATATGTATAGCGCTGCAGGGAATGGTAGAAGTAAAACTGAAAGAAAGCGGACTGTCTGCTGCATTGACCGGGCTGCGTCATCACTCGCTGTATTCAGACGAGCAGGAGTACGATCTTGTTGTGAATAAAAACATTCACGGTATACATGTGGCGATTGAGCGTGAGTACTATGCAAACCTCCTGTGTGATCAAACGCGATGGACAGCACAGCTCAAAGAAAAATTGCTGAAACAGGAACTGGTCATGCATGGCGATGCAACGGTCGATAAAGAAATGCAACATGTAATCGCAGCGATCTGCAACAACCCACTGGGAGGAACACTGCGCAAACTGTTAATTGAAGCGAAGTTGCTGGAGCTTGTTGCTTTACAGATAGGACAATTTATAGCATCTGATAAAACTCAGGTTGATTGTACAAAACTCAAACGGAGCGACATCGATACCTTTCACGATCTTCGCAAATACCTCGATCAACATTTTGCAGAAGACCTTTCACTCCATGCATTATCACGTATGTTTGGACTGAACGAATTCAAACTAAAGAAGGGTTTCAAAGATATGTTCCAATCAACCGTATTCGACTATATATACGAATGCAGGATGAACCATGCACAATATCTTTTGCGCGATCAAAAGAAATACGTTAACGAAGTGTCCAGTGCCGTAGGCTATAAAAATCCCAATCACTTTTCGACAGCCTTTAAGAGAAAGTTTGGCACCAGCCCCAGTGAAATAGCTTCG
>CBIHOZ010000114.1:0-22254 GCA_966211525.1 uncultured Chitinophaga sp.
ATTTCGCAACAACCTGAACACCTGTACGAACAAATCTACTTTTTATCTCGCTGATCGTCTTCAGACGCGCTTCGTGTACATCTTCAATGTGTCCTGGAGGAAAGTCCAGCCAGCGGTTGTGTTGACGGTATATCTCCTGTCCTTCTTTTAATTCGGCTTCAAGTCTGGTATGCGAAGGAACAAAAATGGTGGTGACTGCGCGATTGCTCTTCCGCAGCATGGTATGAATATACATGAAGTCGTAATAGCTATAACCTGCAGAACCCACCAATATATCACCATTGCTTTTCAGTATTTCTTCCGCAATGAATGTCAGTCGCTGATGCGGTGTATGTTTTAGCAGATCGTATGCGTATTTAGCTAGCAAGTCGGAGCTGTTGATTTTGTAGATGTCTGTAAGGTAGTCGAAACAGGTTTCGTTAACGTTAAGATTATATGTTAGGAAAGTGCCGTACATTTATACTTTCATCGGGGTTGTAAAGTCTACAAACATATATAAATAAATAGATTCTTTGTTAATTGTGGGTAGCGCCACGGAGCATCAGAGTCCCGGAGGCCGGTGACCTCTGATGGGGATGATGTTATTCTGGAATGACGTCACTATACCGTCATTTCGAGCGAGCTACGATAAGCTATAGCATGCACACCAGCCGCGAGAAACCCCGAAGTAGAAAACCAAAATCGTTTAATCTGTATACTACGCTATCATTCTTCCTGATCGGGGCTTCTCGCAGTGAAAGCATCTCCAGATCAAAAATAGCGCGCTCGAAGTGACGTCATGGCATCGTCATCACAAATCCGGTATACTCATCGCCCTTCCGATGCACCGCACACGCCATTAAACTGAAAATATTTTTTACTTGCCACACCACCATTTCATCCGGTATACTTTTTTATCTAGTACAACAGAAAAGCATCACCATGTCACAAACAACAAACTCCAGAGTAATTCACACCACCGTAGAAAAAGTATTCGAAGCATTCTCAAATGCGAAAGCGTTGGAAACCTGGCTGGCACCCAGCAACATGGTTGGCAAAGTACACAACTTTGATTTCCGCGCGGGTGGCGGATATACCATGTCCTTGTTTTATCCGGAGACTGAAGTAAACTTTAAAGGAAAGACTGCTGATAAAGAAGATCGCTTCACATCAAGGTATATAGAGATTATACCAAACAAGAAAATTACAGAAGCTGTAAACTTTGAATCAGATGATGCTAACTTTGCAGGAGAAATGATTATGGAAGTAACTTTTACTCCGCATACAGACGGAACTGAAGTAACGTTTCATTTTAAGAATATACCCAAGGGTATTAAGCCTGAAGACAATGAAGCCGGCACTATATCAACGCTGGAGAAACTGGCTAAGTACATTGAGTAAAGAAAGCAAAGGATTCACGACATCAAGGCAAAGACTATGGAAGTCATTATTATCATTGCTACGCTGGGTTTAGCAATAGTACAATTTGTTTATGCTTCATTACTGATGAAACTTCGCTTCAGCACGTTAAGATCATTGCTTGACTTCTTTGAAAAGGAAAGAACGAATCTTGGAGAGAAGGATTATAGACAGTTGGTAAATAGATATTCCGGTATAACTCGTCTTTATGAGTCATTCCCTGACAGAGAGAGCTACCCGGTACTTTATGCTAAAAAGGAATTTGAGAGTTTTGTTACGATAACCAAAAAGAAAACCAAATACTATTTAATAGTAACCGTAGCTGGATTTATACTGCTCGCTGTAGTCGCATCATTGTTGGAAAGCAAACCAATAGCGGTGCCCTCTTAACAATGAGTTTGCGTAATGTTGTAATCTTTCAATTTCCAAAATTTACCATATCATGCCGATCATTAAAAACACAACGGCTGTAGTTGTAAAGATTATTATTTTCAGCATGGTCTCTTTGCCAACAGCATAATGCTCCCGAATACTTGCCTTGCAAACAACCCACAAGCACCACATATATATAATAGCAGCTCCTATATATTGTATCAGTGGAATCGCTGGAAACAGTAAATCACCTGTATACTCGCGCATATTCAGTGCCTGCACAAACAAAAGTACTTCAGAGGCCGATACGTATGTGAGGTATATCGTTACCAGTATCCAACCGATTTTCTTTCTTTTCCAGAAGAAGAATGCAGCCAATGGGGTAATAACCAACGGCAGGAAATATAGCACCAGCGAAGGATCAAACTCGGCAGCATCATCAAACAACAGGAATCCAACAAACGCATAGGCGTTATAGATATAGTATAACGCCAACACGAGGAAGAATATACTGATAGCCTGTATCTGTCGGTCGACAGTTATGGGGCCGGTTTGATAGGGATTTACGGCATCCGCTACCGTAGCGCTCCATGCCGTTACCTTCTCCTCGATGGCGCGCTGTGTAGCGCGACCTTGCTCTATGCGGAGTTGATCAGCCTCCAGCGCTGCCTGTGCTTCACGCAGTTGTTCAGGGGTAAGTTGCCGGTTGGCAATCTCTGCCGTAGCAGCTTCCAACGCCAGGGGTTGATACTCGGATGGAGTACTGATGATCTTGAGCAGGTCTGACGTACTCGTCTTTTTATACCGTTCGGTAAATTCGTTCATCGTTGTAGATGGCAGTGTAGGTTAAGCGATTTGCAGGAGCGAAATCCTGTGGCATAAAGTTATCACTATTTATACGTCAACACAACGTCATTTCGAGCGAGCTGCAACATGCTATAGCATGCGATCTTGCCGCGAGAAACCCCCATCCAAATGAGACAACATGTAGCAGTTAAGTAATCTTCGATTCTTCTCCCTTGACTTCGGGGCTTCTCGCAGTGAGAGTATCGCCAGATCATAACATGCACGCTCGAAGTGACGTTAGTTTCATTGCCATTTCAGATATAGGTAAAGCTATGATCGTCATTTCGAGCGAGCTGAATTTGCTATAGCATGCGCTCTTGCCGCGAGAAACCCCCAACGATGCGAGCCTCTTCCAGCAACAAAGTAATACCGCGATCTTTTATCCGTGGCTTCGGGGCTTCTCGCAGTGAGAGTATCGCCAGATCATAACATGCACCCTCGAAGTGACGTTAATTTCATTGCCATTTCAGATATAGGTAAGCTACGATCGTCATTTCGAGCGAGCTGAATTCGCTATAGCATGCGCTCTTGCCGCGAGAAACCACCAACGATGCGAGCCTCTTCCAGCAACAAAGCAATACCTCGATCTTTTTTCCCTGGCTTCGGGGCTTCTCGCAGTGAGAGTATCGCCAGATCATAACATGCACGCTCGAAGTGACGTTAGTTTCATTGCCATTTCAGATATAGGTAAAGCTATGATCGTCATTTCGAGCGAGCTGAATTTGCTATAGCATGCGATCTTGCCGCGAGAAACCCCGATCCCAAATGAGATAACCTGTAGCCGTAAAGTATTCTTCGATTTTTCTCCTAGTGATATTCCTTATCTACTATTTTACCTTGCTCATCATAGTAGATTACTAGGCCTTGATACTTGCCATTTTTTAGTGATCCTTCCGATTCAACTTTTCCGTTTGGGTAATATGTTTTATGGAGTCCGGAGGTGATACCGTCTTCATAGTATACAGATTGATATAAAACGCTGTCTTGGTTAAACCATTGCCAGAGTCCGGTTTCTTTGTTGTCTTTATATTGCCCTACAACTATTATAACTTTACCGGTAGAATCTACATTATGCTCTAACGTTTCGCCATTCAGAGAGTCGTTCCTATAAGTCGCTATACTCCATCCTCCATTTTCATCAAAGACGGTCTTCCGACTTATAGATAAACCATTATCGGTAAAGTTGTCTCTGATCAGTTTTGCCTTGATTTTACCATTTTCAAAATATTGTATTACGGTGCCATTGCACGGATTGCAAGTACTACTATCATGCACTTCTGATGGAATTTCGATTTGCTTCGGCTGCCCACTTTCGTACCAGTGATATACAGTGTCTATATATAGTCCTTTGGCATACTTACACTGATCTTTCTTGTTTCCGTTTTCATACCACCAGATCCACGTTCCGCTTTTCTCCCCGTCAACGAACTGACCCAGGTAGTCAAGTTTGCCAGAGTTATATAGTACTTTCTTCTGATAGTTCAACGTATCGTTCTTATCCTCATATGTGAGAATGATCATGGGGCTGCCATCTTCAAACCTTTCAACAACCTTTTCAACGGGCTGCTTGCAGCTAAGCAACAGTATGACCAATACAAAACTTAACACTCCCCGCATAAACCTTTTTAACACTTTAACTTCTTTCAAAGTTACTACACAAACTTCGAATTGTAATATTCTTCTATCGAGAACGAGCCGTTATCAACTTGTGCTATAAATGTTGCCAGATCGCTACTGATTTGCTCGACAATAAATGGATCGTGAAACAAGCCATATACATTACCCTTTGTATTTATAGCAAGATAATTTCCGTCTTCGAGGTCTTTAATGGTATAGTATGTTTTTCCTGACAGCTCTATTTCAAATCCATTGTCCAAATCGAGGTGAGTGCATTTCAAATCTTTCAATGCAGCTTTATACTTGATCTTATCTTCTGATTGATATGGTTTAAAGCGAAGACCGCTAACATCAATGTTGGTGAGATCATATTTACCGGCCGGATATCTGCAGCCTAGCAATACGCCATCATAAAGATCAAGTTCCACCTCCTTATAGTCTTGATCGGTTAAATCAAAAACTTTGATGCCCACAAGAAGACCATTTAATTTCGGAGACTCATTAAGGTATTGCTGGTATGTAGCTGTATTATACTTTGTCTTCTTCCAGCCGTTCTTCCGGGCAGCATGATCTACTACGTCTATCAGAGACTCCGGAGCGACTTGCTTTGTTAGATAAGAATATTTATTTGGCAGAGCACTTACTACTCCGTGAAGAAGTTCATATTCCCAAGACTGAATATACTTCTTCTTTTTGAACAGGTTGAACATGCTGGCTTTGGGTTAGCAATCTATACCTCGCAAGCTGCATATAAATAAAGACTTATACCACTCGCTGGTAGCCAAGTTACAGTTAAGTTGAAATTATGGTATACCTATTTTTTCAATTCCGTAATTCCAAATTTAATCAAATGCTTAATTACAGGATCATTGATTTCATACATTTTAGCACTCTCCACCGTTTTTTCAGTGAGCTCCTTCACTAAGTTATATTCTTGGAGTATTCTAATATAAGAGATCGCTGTAGGAGTACTAATTTTATAGACTTCAACAAAATCCTTTGTTACAATGACATTCTTCCCAATCTTAAGAAGTCTATTAATATTCGTTAGTATATCTTCTTTTGACCCGCGCTTAGTAGGATAAATTGCATAGTATTCAAAACCCTTCGAGTAAACTAATTGCCCTCTGTCTATTGCATCCTCACTAAGGACTTTCGAGGTACTATTTAATTCAGCCTGTTGATCATAGATATAGGAAAGCTGCCTAAATAAATATCGAGGAGAGTAGTTAGATAAAGCAATTACATCATTAATCTTGGTATCAGATAGAATAATATTAGAAATCGACTTCTTCCCACTACTAAAGTATTTCGTTCTGGTATTCAATATTTCTTTAAGATTATCCGTTTGCCAAGTTATGTCTATGGGCTTAATCTTATCAAAACGAACTCCGCTATTAGTAAGCTCTTGTTTCAATACATCCCATAAGCTAAATACCAATGAATAAGACTTGTTCATGAGTATGGTTGTGTCCTTCAAGAAATTCTCTAAGAAATCAGCAACTGCAGAGATGCTTCCATTAAGTTTTGTATACTCATCTATTTTGTCAAAAAAAATGACAGTTGTTTTGTATCCTGAGGTCTGAATTATTTCAGCCATATCATTAAGAATATCTTTAAGGACTTTTAAGTCCAATAAGAATTTCTCTGGATGCCTTTCTCGAACAATTTCTTCCAACGTCAACTCTGGAACATAATTTTTGTAAAAGTTAACACCGTCTGTCATTGGCAATCCCATTGATTTCCTAACTGTCTCTGCAACTATTTCAACGCCACCAGATATAATAAAATTAATTGGTCGGTTAAAAAGGTTATTCCAAATCTGTCTGAAGAAGTTCCTGATTTTAATATTATCGGTTTTATTATAGATACTTTCGTACTGTTTGTTACTTAACGTTTTAAAAAAACCTTTAATGATAAATGAAAGCTTTTCCTTTTGGTGCGTATCCAACTTCTTTAACCGGTTAGGAGATTTGCCCACTTGGATACAATAATTTGTAACAACACTTTCTATAATTAGATGCATTAGTTCCTTCTCATTGTTTTTGGTAGGAACGCCATCAAAATCATCAATGATAATTGTGAAAACATTGTCGCTATGTAATGCATTCTTCAACTGTAACAGTAAGGCGGTCTTACCAATTCCTCTTGCGCCTAATATAAAACGACTATGCCCCTTTGCTAAATCTGATCGTAGTGTTTCGTAAAATAGCGGCTTGATGTAAATCTTATTAAGGAACGTCTTTTCCTCTTCCGCCGAAAATGTTGAGAAAGGGTTATCCGTAAATCCTAGGTTTTGATATAATTCCATATATACTATTTAACACTATCCGAAAATTTAATTTTAGCAACATGCACTTAGATCACTAAATTTAATTTCCCAATGGTACAAATTTCTTTCCCAAAGGACCACTTTCTTTTCCGAAGACCAAGTAGCGAAAAAACTGGAGATAGTATATTTGTATTTATTTTTTTATATCTTCAACTAAGATTCGGTTAGAGGTTATTGATTCGTATGTATTGAGTCGTCCGAAATCTGTGGTTGCTGAAGGGTGATCAAAATAGGAAAATCCTAATCTATAAATATACGCTATGAAAAGACCTGTCCTGCTGGCTATTGCCATTACTATGGCTTCATTGTGCTATTCGCAATCAACTCAATTCCGTTACCGTGTATATATACAGAAGAAGCACATGGTAATTCAAGATAAAAAAAATGATGCAGGAGATACTGTTATATTAAGAGCAGGTACAATTGTCAGTTCCCAGCGAAAGTTTAAAGTTGGAGATACGGAATATACCGCAGATATAAGAGACACCATTACGCGAAATACCATTGTCTATGCGTCCAAAGATATTCCTACTCAAAAAGAACTACCGGGCTGGGCAACTATAGCTGTTGATAAAGATGACAAATCAAAACTACATATTAACTACTGGCTAGGAGATAGCTATGATCGAAACGGAAAATACTATCTCAAACTTCAAAACAGGCAATACGCAAGCTTCTGGTTCAATTGTATAGAAGGTGGCGCACTTACTATACCTTTCAAGTATAGACCCAAATTCACAAAGAATAACGTTGATATACAAGATGACTTTACAGCAGACCTAAACGTTGGCGCATACCTAGGCTATTCATTCGGGAAGATCAGATATATGTATAGGAAGAATGAAGAGAAGGAACCACAAAAATGGCTCATCTCTGTCGGCCCATTCCTTAGCGTATCGAGAGCTGAAATAGATTCTGCAACTACGCTATCTGCAGAAGAACCTTTGAAAAAGAAAAAGGCTATAGCTACAGTATCACCTGGGCTTGGTTTAATGACTTCCATTTACAATTTTAGGTTTGGTGTTTTTTTAGGAAATGACCTAGCTATCGGTAGCACCGCTCGTAAATGGGACTACCACGATAAATGGTGGTGGGGATTTGGCTTTGGGTATAATATAGGATTGATATGGGGCAGTGGGAACAATAAATGACACTAAAAGTATATACAATGATTCTGAGACACAACGATATATATATCCAACAGGGGAAACCCTTTGCCAATTGCCAACTTGGAAGAGAAAAGTATGCAGATGTCCTAAATAGCATTGTTAATTCTCATCCCAGCGGCTTTGTATTGGCGATCAATAATAAATGGGGTACAGGAAAAACCACATTTGTAAAAATGTGGGAACAAAGTTTAAAAGATTCAGGTCATAAAACTGTTTATTTCAATGCATGGGAAAATGATTTTGAAGATAATGCATTGATAGCAATAATGGGTGAATTAAAAACTTTGACGAGAAAAGCTACAGACCGAGAATTCAAAACAGCACTCAAAAGCGCTGCAACCCTCGCTAAACACATAGCCCCTGCTATGGCAAAGGCAGTAGTTGATAAATATATAGATTCAGACACACTAAAAGATGCACTAACAAAACTTAGCGAAGGAGTAACAGATATTTTTGAAAAAAATGTAAATGAGTATGCCACAAAAAAGAAGGGAATAGAAGATTTCCGAAAAAATCTATCTGATTTCATTGAAAAAATCAATGACAATCGGCCCATAATATTCATCATAGACGAATTAGATCGTTGTCGTCCCAACTATGCCGTATCAATCTTAGAACAGATAAAACACTTTTTTTCGGTTCACAATATAATTTTTGTGCTATCAATAGATAAAATACAGTTAGGAAATGCGGTGAGAGGATTTTATGGAAGCGATCGAATTGACGCAGATGAATACCTGAAACGATTCATTGACATAGAATATACTATACCGGAACCGGAACCTGGCATATTTTATAAGTATCTTTATAATTATTTTCAGTTTGATACCTTTCTATCATCCAAGGAGCGGAGAAATTACCCTTCATTGCACTCAGACAAATCTAGCTTCTTAGCGATCTGCGAAATATTATTCAACAGCAACCCTATAACACTAAGGCAGCAGGAAAAAATATTTGTCTTAGCAAGACTTGCCTTAAAGGGATTCAAATCCAATTATTATTTGGTTCCATTCATCTATTTGTTTCTTATCTTTATCAAGATAACACACCATGAGTTATACTATAAATTGAAGCACAAACAATTAAGTATCCAAGAGCTTCAAAAAGGAATTCTGTCTCTAGTTGGAACCAATAGAAATGACGATTTACAACGAGGCTTGATATTACTTGAGGCTTATTTGGCAAACGCCTATGCGAGGTATCTTCATCCTCATTCTAGCCCTCAAAAAATAATGGAATATGATAGCACAATCGGAAAAAATAAAGCACTCATCAAGTCAGTTATTACTAACAATGAAGATGAATTTCTATCCTACTTAGTCAGCATTAACAACGGACGGGGCGAAGGTGATTTGAACTTAGATTATTTCCTAAAGAAAATAGATTTGCTGGAGCCTCTCGACTAGGTGTTGACGTGAAATCAAAACATAGATAGTAAGCCTCAAAAATTGGCCTTTAGCAACTTTAATTATATACTAATCTTTTAATTTAAAGAAACCGGCAAGCTCCCGAGACAAACCGCGCCTTGATATGATCAAATGGAGGTATAAATGCAAATATTTCCTTCGCAAATAATAAGTGTAAAGGAATAAAAAAAATCCCTTCCCTATTAAACACACAAAAAATACAAAATTGGCAAACATCTCAGGATCTCCAAAAGCATCAATTTTAAAAGACCCGAACAAAGGCTGCACGATCGCATAAGTAGGCAATATAAAAAGGGCTCCTAAGGCAAGCATACTGTTCGTATTAACCTTTTGCATATTCATTAGCACGTGCTCCATTGATACAAATCTACCAAATAACAAAGCCATTGCTAGGCCATTAAATACACCTGATACAAGACCAAATAAGTTAATGAGATGATTTTTTGCGTCAATAGAAAATTGAAGACCGCCAGCAACCACAAGTATATATACTGTTAGATATAGAAGAATAAAAAACACCGCATCAAGATAGTACACAATAGGTTTGTTGCGTTCGTCTAAAGTTTGATTATATAATACTTTGAATCCTAAATAAACAAAAACTGAGCTGAAAAAATTAAATACATCCTGCCCAATCTTAAAATAAGAGATATAGCTTTGATCCCCCGGATGATGAATAGAATATACCTTCTCCACTAAGTACAACAAATAAACCAGTATTAAGAAAAATGCATAGAGGAGAATATGATTATGAAGTTGCCTCACCAAAATATTTACCCTATTATTACTAAAGGTCGCCCGAACGGAAAAAGTATCACTGAATTTTTTCTTTAACGATTCAGTATCGTCTATAAAAGCTATTGCGGGAACTCTCGTGGAGAAAAAGCAAAATGCAACCAATACTATAAAGTTAAAAAAAACAAGATATACTCTAAGATGCTCCGCATGAAAGTGGTTTGTCTCATTAGTAACTATTTTAATAAAAGAATAAATAGCACCGAAAACAACGAGAAGAGCACTAATTAATGCCGACAATCTCAAAATGACAGATTCCAAATTAACACTCTTGGTCGCTACATTAGGTGGTGGCATAGACATAGCATTTATAGGTTACTTCAAACGCAAAAGCCCATCTTCCCAAGCAAATAGCAAGGAGAGATGGGCTCTACAATTCGAATATAGTTTTTTTTTAGATCAAAACTTAAAAGTGATCCAGTTTTTTATCTGTTCCTGAATTATTTTGGATATTAACATCTACCAAAACCATGCTATAGAATAAACATTTGAGAGCAGCACATCGCTGACTGCGCATTCTACTCCTCTAATAACTTCACATCACTACAAACATATTCAAGTAACTCACATGGATTTACTCCTATAGCCATCGCAATCAAATAT
Organism: uncultured Chitinophaga sp.; assembly: GCA_966211525.1. GTDB lineage: Bacteria > Bacteroidota > Bacteroidia > Cytophagales > Cyclobacteriaceae > Ohtaekwangia. The sequence continues at coordinate 10,560 of CBIHOZ010000114.1, forward strand.
ACTTCGTCTGCCTGCAATCGGGCTGTGTCCTTCGTTGATATCTCGCTCATACGCTGTTTGCTTATGCCGGTTCTTCTTCCAACATGCGATTTATTCACAGCTCTTCTTTCCAGGTATTCACCAAGCTTTGTCATATCCTCAATTGAGGGGTAATTATAAAGATATTACTAACAATTGTAAATATTTTCTTGACAAAACATCACTTATGTAAATACATTATTTACATTTGTCAATAATATCTTGACAAATGACTGATAGAAGCGCTAGAAAAGAACCGTTGTATACTATAACTATACCTGTCATGGATTTACAAGAACTGAATAATTATCAGAAGGGAATTATAGAGTTACTAGCTAAAGTGCATCTCGAAGATTGTACCAGTCACGAATTGGAAAACATCAAGGCTATATATACTCTACTATCTCATCTCACAATAAAAAATGACTTCCTCTTAAAAGATTAGCCATCAAATAAACCTATACATGTTATATGCAAACAAAAACCGAATCACCTCAACACCTGCCACCCGCGCTGGAAGAAGCATTTCTGCAATTTCTGGATACAACCAACCCGAGCGAACTGCGGCAACATTTAACAGGCATTCTCTTCGAGTACCTGATCGCCCGGCATGATGACTTACCGGAGAACTTCAACGCTACACTCGAAGATCTATACAACCTATTTATACTATTAGAAACATCGGGCAAGCATGCCGACCCGTGGCATGCAGAGGCATCGTAATCTATACCTATATACCTAAACCAAGCCAAAAAAAGTCCCTCGCCTTAAAAACCCTCCATGACCTTTTTATTACCAAACCAACTAAACCTTTTACGTCATGGAATTTACTCGCAAGGGCGCGTGCACGCTGGCCTGCACGCTATTGATCTTTATCTGCGCCTGTAAAGATGAACTCATGCACAACACACTGCAACGGGCACTGCTCGTTAATAAGCAAAATCTGCAGCATATAACCATGGCCGAGCAGTATGCATACCTGAACGGTCACCTGAATATACTGGTAAACGGTATACTCGGTGTAACAGACGATCGCACCTTTCGCACGCAGCTATACCAGCAAATAGAAAAACGTTTCGATGGCGACTATAACACGCTGCTCAACGTACTGAACGAAAAAATACCGGGCCTCTATAAACAATTATCTGCATCGCCCTATACGAATGCTGATGCGTTTAACGTTTCATTAGAAGCATTTACCGGTATACCCGATAGCAGTGGCGAAGTAAATCTATACCCGCAGCTATATATACCAAACTATACCCAACTTAAAGTGAAAGGACTGCTAAACAGTAACCCTACATTGGTACCATACAACGGAGATGAAACCCTCCCGTGGCGCGATGGCGTACGCCTCAACGCTATCGGTAAACCTGAAACGGTGCGGGTTGATGCAGACTATATTCGTTCGCACGAGGTGTGGGTGGTATCGCTGAGCGAAAGTTATCACGGTGGCGATATAGTATATCTTCCGGTGGAGCAGGAGCCGTTGGGTGATGATGCACTGCGGTCGGTTTGTCTGGCGCCTGATTATTGCCAGGCATCCAACAAAAACTGGGAGCATGGCAAGATGCGCAACTTCCGTCTCCATTGTGATTACGATAATATATTCTCGGGCAGCAACGATATAGCCGATAATTCATATTGCACATTTCCGCGGAGGATCAATCCGTTTAATGGTTCGCGCGTTGATGCGCAGTGGATTGGCAACAGCGATCATCGTTTGCTCAAGAAAGCAAATGCAGGATATTGTTATGCTGATTTCAACAAGATGTTTTTTGAAGAGTGGCGTACGGCTGGCACCAATCCACCGAACCACCAGGGCAAGCGCGGCAACCTCGCGTTCTTTGTATTCTTCGAGTTCGACAACTGGCCTGCAAAGTTAAAGTCGAAAGATGTAGTATATACAGAGTATGGTGTGCGCAGCGATGGCAGCTGGGGCATGATCGATACGAAGTTAACGATTCTATACCGGTCGGCACAAACGGAGCTGGCATCGGGTGTTATGGATTCAACGGATGGCTGCGATGGAACGCCCTGTAATAATCAGCGGCATCCGTGCGGGTATCGTATTCAGAACACTTGTTTTGAAGCACAATTCAGTACCGAATAAATATATAGTCATTTGAAACACGTGTTGTTTGTTTATATAGTGTTGTGTGCGCATAGTCTTGTACAGGCACAGGAAACGAGGGGTCGCTTCTTTATAGAAGTCGGGGCAACTGCGCGCACCACTATATTTTATCGTCATAATGAAGAGCGCTATCCGACTCTGCTGCATGCGAATGCTCCGTTTGATTATCGCGCGTGTGTAAATGGTACGGGGGTTCAGGTTACTCCGGGTATAGAAGTCGTGAAATCGGTGCGACTGCATGCAGGCACTACGCTGCGGTATGATGTATATCGGTTCAACTCAGACAATACGCGTGACCATACGTTTTATGTGGATCAGTCGGTATTTGTTACGAAAACGTTTGGTGATATAGTATATATTGGGGGCGGGTATACGTTTTATAATATCGGCAAGTCGCTGCGCTATGATGATAATGGTGCTGACAGATTGCTGCGGCTGCAGTTTAATTCTATTGATATAATCAGTGGTGTATATTTCAGGCGTGTGGGGGTTGAACCGCGGGTGTCTATTGTACGGAAGGATTTTCCGGGGAGTATTAGGGGGAAGGCTACGTTACTGGGGGTGAGAGTTTTTTATGTGTTGAAGTGTTGAGGTGTTGATGTGTTGCTTACGCGAGAAATATAGGCCCGCAGATTTCGCAGATGGACGCAGATAAATACAGAAGATAAAATTCCTATAACATCAACACATTAACACGCCAACACTTCAACACAAAATGTAAACACTTCAACACAAAACCAACACACGTAAACACCAACACACCTAAACACGTTAAAACTTATTCGCAGACAACTTTGCCTGTAATTATCTTATCCGTATTGCCGGAATAGGTGTCGCGGAGTTGTATGGAGCAGAATTCAACTACGACCTGGTTGTCTACAATTGTAACATAGAGATAGCCACTCTCACCGACATAATTTCGATTACCACTTAGCAATAGTACCGCTTGATTATTTGTGTCGGTTGCCAACGCGCCATCAACTTTATATATTGTGTTAGTGGCAGGGCGTTTGCCGTTAAGCTCTACTAGCATATCCAGGTTGCCTTGCAGGAAACGCATTTCAAAGTATCCGTCTCCCTCTTCACAGCTATATGGACCGTTAGCAAACTTAGTAATAGTATTGTTAAACGTAATTGTATTTTTTACAAGTGCCGAAGCACATGGTGCAGTTGCCGATGCCTTGCCTTCGCATGCCTGGCAGTGGCCACCGCAGTCGATGTCTGTTTCATTACCGTTGCGTATGCCGTCTGTGCAGGTGGCAACAATAAGCGGATTGTCCTGCTCTGCCACACAGGATGCGAGCAACCATGTTATAAAAATAGTATAGAGTATATTTCGCTTCATGCGTAGCAAGTCATTATTAAAAGAGTACATATCCTAAACCTATATTGATGTTGAACAGGTAATAGCCGAATAAACTCTGGTGTACGCTATAGCCTGAATATTCCTGCACGGTCCAGCTCCCATCCACTTCCTCGAGGTGGTTCATGGGTACAAAAGCCCAGCCGAATTCTACTCCGGTTTTTAGCAGCAGATTTTTAGTAAGCATATTTTGCCGACCTATACCAAACGATACGGCTGGGTATATAAAATCATCGCGAAATTGTTTGGCCTTTGATGTCTTCGTGTCGTATGTATTGGTTCGTGTTAAGAACACGTTGATGGTTCTGTAGTAACCAATCGGAGGCACCGATGCAGACCCGCGAAAGTCGTACAACTTCAGGTGCAGGCCGAGTGCTTGCCCACGTACTACATCCAGTTCATCTGTTTTATAGCGTGTACCATCGACCTCGTCCATTGGGCTGCTATAGTATGCGCGATTCGTACCTACGATGGGCATACCATACGATATACCGAGACTGGCGCTTCGATGGATGAGATACTCCAGCGTAATCTGAGGACGAACGTTAAAAGCAAAACGGTTTACTTTCGTTGTGCGTCTGTCATCGCCTGATAAATTAACCATCACAGCATTGTTCATGTTCATAACCATAAATGCCGGAGTCGGGTTTGCATCTGCAAAAATGGTAAAGCGTTTACCCATATAGCCGGGCACCTGTGCTGCCGCTGCAAACACGTTTACCACAAGCAAAAGCGTATATATAATTCTCATTGCTTTACTTTTTTCAATTGAAATAATGTATAGTATATATTGGATTGCAGCAACGAATGTGTATCGCGCATTTTCATAGCGCGTACATCTACAAGTTCCAGTGCCTGTGTGCGTACGTTAAAGGCCAGTGCGAAATATAATGTTGAGCCCTTTGGTGTAAATGCCATGGTGCCCAACAACGGGGCGATTGCCGGTGTAATAACAGAACCTGCTACGAGAAAGAATTTTCCTCCGCGCTTGCGCGTCATGGTAAATTCGCCCATCCATACGAAGTGGTCTGTTTTATAGGTGTCGGCCAGCGCGATGATCTCGTTATATATAGGGCTTACGCGGGCATCTTCGAAACGCATTTGTTCATCGATCCAGTCGTTGAGGATGCTGTTGCTTTGCATCACGTTTACTCTCGCTGATGAAAGGTTGTTCGGGTTTATGATGTCGGCTTTCATGTTTAGTCGGCCGGCAGCATCCCATATTTTCTGATCGATCTGCGTGAGCACTTCCTCCGATTCAATATGGCGCATCTTCTGGCGCTTACGCGTATCTATCTTTTTATACATCGGGTTTACTACTACAACCTTATCTACGTTGAGGAGTTTCTTCTCTTTTCTCTTCTTTTTCTTGCGGAATGAATTGCCATCACTGTCTTTTTTAGCAAGGGCCAGTTGCTTATCGAAGATCTCGAAAAAGGCTGCGTTGTTTTTAAATCCTGTAAAGGCGTGCTGCGTGTAGGGGTACCGTAAATCTGCTATTTCTTTATCGGATGCATTGCGCAGAAATTTCTTTTCGAGATCATATTCCTCTTTGGCAAATGAACGAATTGCATCGTTCAGCATAACAGCAATCTCCCGGTTCTCAGGTTCTTCTTCCAGGCATTTATAGAGATGACGTATGGCAAGCACACTAATCTCATACGGTGACTGACGCTCGAAGAATATACCGAGTCGCTGCGGGTCGCCTGACCATTCCTGTTTCTTAAATTCGAAATGATCGTTGAGTACATCTTTCGACAGACCATACAACGCTTTGGCTACTGTCTGTTTCAGGTATGCCGATTTCGGATCTTCTTCCTGCAAACTGGTGGCCAGTAATATGGCATCGATGTGGCGATGTTCCAGCAGGTATATACGGCAGAGTTCAAAACGGGCAAGCTTACGATTTTTATCAAATATAGTCTTGGCCAGTCGGAAATGCTTACCGCCTTTGGCATTGTGGAACTTTACGGCTATAGCTTCTCTGCGTTTGCGGATGTTGGGGTGCGAATAGAGTGTATCGTTGTAATCTTCAACAGCCTTTATCGGGTCTACCTTGCGCACAACAAGTATATCGGGAAATATATACTTGCCTGATTCATAATAACGCTTATTGAAATATACCCAGCTTAAGGGCAGGTCGGCATACTTTAATACATTGAATACATTCTGGATAGAATCTTTGGTATATACTGATTTGTTATAGATCTCTGCTCCTTCCAGGTCGGCTTCCATTTCAAGTTCTTTGGAGAACGAGCTCTTAGCAAACATCTTGGCTTCGCGCGACAGCTTACGATAATCTTTCGAACGATCGATGTCGATGTTGGTAACGTAACGGTTAATAACGTGCTTCTTTTGGTAGTGCACTACTTCGTGTGCCAGTACAAAAGCAAGTTGTGCTTCACTTTCCAGTCGCGCGAGCAAACCGAGGTTTACGAATATAATTCCGTTGTTGGTGGTAAAGGCGTTTGGTATAGCAGACTTTACTGTATATACGCGAATCTTTCCCTGCAGCTCCGGGTAGGGCTTTAGTATCTCTGCGAGTACATCGGCTATATATAGTGTTATGTCATCATTGAACAACACGTTACCGCTGGTAAGAAACTCATCGAGACTGAATGTACTCTCGAGGTAGAATTTCTTTTTGTTCTTGCGGTCGCGCCTATTCTTGGCGGCCGACATGTTGGTAACTTCTGTTGCAAACTTGCTTGCCGATAGTTCGGTAAAGTCTTTGGGAACGAGTCCCTGCGGAAGCAAGGTTTTGTAGTGATTGAAGTCCTGTGCGTTGGTTAGTACACAACATGCTGCCACAAGGACAACTGCCAGATAGCGTCTCATAGGTAGATTAGAATCGGGTGCAAGTTTCTAACATTTTCGGTAACGCCCAACGGCCTCTCCTTACGATGTATGATTATTGATGTGTTTGCAGCGATTACTACTCCGGCAACATTGTGATCGAAAATTATAGGTTGAGACATACCCCGATCGCTATGATTATACTGCTGCCGTATAAAACTGTAACCTTGCCAAAAATAATACAGCACGGGTTCGTCCGCGGAAATTAGGTGTATACTTGTTCATCGAGAAAAACACAACTGCATCGCTACTGGTCCGAGTCATTCTTCAAAAGAAGATAATTACCTGGACCAATGATGTAAGGGAAAACGAAGAAAGTACTGTGCATGCATAAAATGATTGAAAAGACATTCAGAAGCCTGCTACCTGCAACGCAGGAAGCGTGGTTTGAAAATCTGATCTACGGAATAAAAACAGATCAGCTACCGTTTCGATCGGTAATGGAAGATGAACACACCAAGGCACTCTATCAACATATCATTGCCGATGACGATAGCACCTTCTTCACGAACATTCGAAGAGAAGCCACGCAGGTATTGGTAAAAAATGTTATCCTGAAATTTCTGCACGAAGTCATAGAACGAAATGCATTACCCGACAGACTTGCGTTCGCGCATACGCCAACAACTATTTTAGTGTGGGCCGAGATTGATGACGACAACGAAGCTCTTGAAGACAACATCTTACTGGCCGAAACAAAAACCAATGCTTACGCGCGTCAGTTTGATTTAGCGATAGAAACGCTGATTGTCGAAAAAAGTGATCTGCTGCGTATACCCGATCATTACATCGCACTGAAAAGAAGCGCAGCCCGCTAGGCAATTGCTGGGCTATATAAATACTGATGCCTGACGTGCTATGTGCTACATCAGGCATCCCCCATACGTTTAAGTATGGTTCGTTATTAAAAATCTCAAAAAGTTATTGTATTCAGTGGCTGGTTAGGGGGTATATATTGGGAACGTAGTAGGAGTAAGAAGTAAGAAGTAAGAAAGTCCGAAAGACGGGAAGTCGGGAAGTCCGAAAGTTGGGGAAGTCGGGAAGTTGGGAGGTCGGGAAGTAGTGGAGTTGGTAGCTTTGTTTCGTGGGGTGTATGACTTGCCTGTGCTCTTTTCCTGTAGCCAGCGGCCTGAAGCCAGCAGCTTTTCTCACAGCCCGCACCTCAAAGCTCGCAGCTATTTCACTATATTGCACACTACAGCTTATAACTACTACCCCTGCTTATGCCTGTTCTTCAACGTTATGTTTCCGTTGCGCTGCTTCGTGCAATGCTTGTTGTTCTTATGTTTACCGGCTTTGCCTTGTTTAATGCCAATGCACAAGACCAGCAACGAGAACGTCCTCGCGTAGATAAATATAAAGCCAAACTTCGTGAGGCGGATAGCCTTAACGTTGAGCGTAAACGTAATGTTGTGAAAACTGATCTACTCGGATTTATGGCGGGCTACTACAATGTTACTTTCGAACGACTCGCCCGCACCGCTCCGCGCAGTATACTCGGTACTATTGAGTATGCTAATTTTAAATATGAAGAATTCGACTTCAAGGGTATATCATTCATGCCGGCACTACGCTACTATATATTAAAGAAACGCGTACCTCCTGCCGGACTTTATGCTGAACCGTTTCTGATCTACTCCGATTACAAAGTATACGACAACAATCAAATGATTGGCGCTCACATCGATCAGTTAGGCGGTGGCCTGCACGGTGGATACCAATGGGTAATTGCCGATAAAATTACCATTGACTGTTTCCTTGGCGGTGTATATGTAGAGACGTCTGTTAAAGGCGGCTATGTTAGTCAGGAGGCCATTCGTTCGTTCCAGGTTGTAGCCGGTGTCAATGCCGGTATACGTTTCTGATTTGTCGTACTTCACCCGTTAGTATGTCGTTATTGCACCTGCTGGGTTCGGGAGGGCTGCTGTATCTTCGTGTAAATAAAATCCAGTGACGCCAAGAGCACAGAGAAGACACGGAGGTTCATAAAAGTATATATACTGTACTACAAGCAGAATAAGAGTCCGGAAGTCGGAGAAGTCCGGAAGCCGGCAGCTTGAGGCCAGTAACTTTGTCTCGCAACTCGAAGCTCGAAACTCACAAGCTAAATCATAACGACATGCAAAAGATAATCCCCTTCCTCTGGTTCAACAGCGAGGCTGAAGAAGCAGCACGTTATTATACTTCGATCTTCAAGAACTCGAAGATCAATAGCATCACCTACTATCCCGAAGGCGGCATGCAACCGGCCGGCACAGTAATGACCGTAGCCTTCGAAATAAACGGTCAGGAATTTACCGCACTGAATGGCGGTCCGCATTTTAAAATTACCGAAGCTATATCTTTCCTAGTACAATGCGATGACCAGGCTGAACTCGACACCATGTGGGATAAACTTTCTGCCGGTGGTACGATACAACAATGCGGCTGGCTGAAAGATAAATATGGTGTCTCATGGCAAGTTGTTCCTGCCAACCTCGAAAAACTCCTTGATGCCAAAGAGCCTGCCCGCGCAAAACGCGTAATGGATGCCGTTATGAAAATGGTAAAGCTCGATATAAAAACCATGCAGGATGCATACAACGGATAAGTATATATATACTTGCAGTAAGTGAACTATATGATTTGATATAACCTGATTCCGTCTATGAAAAAAGACACCGTAGTGGCTATACCAAAAACAGTTGACGAATATCTGATGGCGCTTCCGGAAGATCAGCAGGAAGCACTTGAAAAAATCCGTCAGGCTATAAAGTCAGCAGCACCCAAAGCCGAAGAAGTAATCAGCTACCAGATACCAACCTATAAATTGAATGGTCCGCTGGTACATTTTGCTGCCTTTAAAAATCATTTGTCGCTGGTAGTAGTAAGTAAATCTATAGCCGAAACCTTTGCCAAAGAATTAGCTCCGTTCAAAAGCTCCGGCCGAACAATTCACTTCACTCCAGAGAAACTAATACCCGCAGCACTGGTAAAGAAGATTGTGAAGGAGCGGGTGAGGGAGAATGGGGAGGGTAGGAAGTAAGAAGTAAGGAGTAAGAAGTAGGAAGAGTCCGGAAGTCGGGAAGTCCGAAAGTCGGGAAGTTAGGAAGTCGGGAAGCGGTCAAGTTAATGTTACGTTTAGAGGTATATATAGCGTAGCTACACTCTTTTCCAGCAACCAGCAGCTTGCAGCCAGCGGCTCTTCTCTCGCAGCTCGCACCTCAAAGCTCACAGCTATCTCCTCACACCATCCGTATCTCAAACGGCTGTCCCTCCGTGTGGTCGATCATGCGGACGTTGAGTTGCATGGCGAGTGGCTGGAGTTGTTTTACAAGGTCTTTCTTGCTGTCGCGGGAAGCGAGGTGTATTTTGTTTACATCTGAGAATTTGAGGTAGCCATCAAACACTTCTTTACGAAGTACAGTCGATCCGGCCCGGTGGTTCATCGTTTGACTTACATTACTTTTCTTGATAAAGATATACTCTATGCTATCGAACGTTCCACGTTCACCACTTTTCATACCGAGTATCCATACATAATCGAAGAATACTTTTTTATCAAGATCTACACGTAGCCGGTAGTGCGTTGTAAAAATTACGACACCACACACAAACAGAAATAGCGCAAGCCACAACTTCACAAAAAATACAATAACTGACATCAGCACCAGGGCTGCACCTGCAATCATGATCATGCCCGAGAAATAAGCAGAGGTTTTTAAATCTATTATGCGCATGGCGAGGTAGGAAATGTATATTGTAGTTACGAAAAAAAATCGACAGAACAAAATTAGCTGCGAGCGTTGAGAGGCTCCTGGCTGCTGGCTGCTGGAGAAGAGTACAGCCACACTATATACCTCTAAAGCGCTCCACTATCTTCACTGTTTCCTGACTTTCGGACTTCCCGACTTCCGGACTTTTTCTACTTTCGGACTCTTCTTACTTCTTACTCCTTACTTCTGACTTCCTACTCCTCTCTTCTTCACGTATATTTACTCTCCAACCCCACGCCTATGGCCAAGACTGCAAAAAAAGTTACTCCTAAAAAAACTGCGCTTACTGCTAAAGAGTTTATTCAACGATTAAAGGAATATCAGTCGGATGACGAGTTGAGGAAAATACTGAAGTACTTTAAATCGGAAGATGAACATAGTAAGGGGGATAAATTTATAGGTGTCCGTATGGGACAGGTGTTTGCTTTGGCAAAGGAGTTTATGGATATGGAGTTGACTGAAGTAGAAAAACTACTGGAGAATGCTATGCATGAAGTACGCGTGGGTGGCGTTAGTATATTAGACTTTCAGGCGCGTCAGAAAAAATTACCGGAGGAGAAACGGAAAGCGTTGTTCGATCTCTATATAAAACGTCACGATCGCATTAACAACTGGGATCTCGTGGATCGCTCGGCACCCTATGTAGTGGGTGGCTATTTATACGACAAGCCTCGCGATATACTCTATAAACTCGCTCGTTCCAAAAATATGTGGGAGCGCAGAACGGCCATCGTCAGCACGTACTTCTTTATACGACAAGGCGATGTTGAAGATACATTTCGCATTGCCGAGATTTTACTGAAAGACAAGGAAGACCTCATTCACAAAGCAACCGGAAGCTGGCTTCGTGCTGCCGGAGGTAAAAGCCCCGAACAACTCATTGCCTTCCTCGATAAACATTCAGCCACGATGCCGCGCGTTGCACTTCGCTATGCTATTGAACATATGAGCAAGAGGCAGCGCGAGCTATACATTGGGAAGTAGCTGCGAGAAGGGCCGCTGGCTGCTGGCTGCCGGTTGCAGGGGAAAGGCAGCTGCGCGGAATGAGAGAAAAAAAAATTGTTGGGTTGCAGGAAGATATAGTTATATGGAGAGGTAATTCTGTATGACATCTTTTTGTCGTATTCGCCCCGTTTAAATGTCGCTTTTGCATGACCGGCAGTATGCTGCACTGCTGTACTTTTACATCATCAAACAACGAAACATTTAAACGTCACACTAAAACATTATAGACTATGGAAACCGCAACAATCCAACAACCAAAAACATTTTCGAAAGCTGCACTTTGGACAGGCCGCGTCATCAGCGGGCTATGTATACTCTTTTTACTCTTCGATGCGATTATGAAGATAATTCGTGAATCGCACTCCGTAGAAGGCACCACACAACTCGGGTTCTCTGACAGTGCCGTTATACCAATCGGTGTTGTGCTCCTCATCTGCACCATACTATATATTATACCGCGCACTGCAGTTATTGGTGCTATATTTCTGACCGCTTACCTCGGAGGTGCAACAGCCATCATGGTACAAGCCAAACTCCCTATATATTTCTCGATAACCTTCGGAG
>CBIHOZ010000115.1:0-22148 GCA_966211525.1 uncultured Chitinophaga sp.
GTAGTAGCAAGCCCGATCAGGGTATATTCATTACCATTGCCACGGCCTTCGTAACACCAGTAACTTATCACCAGCAGTGATCCTACTAGGTAAAGACTCTGTGCAGCACGAAACTTACCATGGTGGTTCAGCAACAGTACAGCGATCAACACCGGAACTATATATAGCGGACCGTAAAAATATGTATACCCTATAGCGGCATATACTATCGAAAATGAGACAACGGAAATGAGTACGATTATAGCTAGTCCGTTTAACAACATGATGCGTCCACGCAAAAGGCCGGGCACCGTTGACCGGTAACCGATCTTTAGTCCTCTCTTCCAGGCTGAACGTAGTTTTTTCATAGCAGTTCGGAAATGGCTGGCTCCCTGTTTACATCTATAGGTTCATAGCAAGGAAGCTTAAACGCGATTGTTGAAATTACAACAACTGCCTCACATAACACAATACAAAATAAAAACTCTTGCATATTCCGTCTATCCCCTATAGAAAGGAAATTAAATCTAAGTGTTACGCTTAGCAAGTCTAAGCACGGCACGCAGTCATCCTGTTTTCTGTGGAGCTTTTTGCGTATAGGAGGCAGCCTATGAAAACCTGACAAAAATCAGGTTCCCGGAAAGGTTACATACTAAACTTGTATTTGCGCCCGATCGATCTTTACCTTCTGCACGAAACACGCTAACCTTTATATAAATTCAGAGGCAGGCTATGTTTAATCTTATCAAATTGTTACTGGTCTCTATATTTTGGTATGATTACCCAACGTATGAAGGCTACAGGCATGTTGTTTTAACAGTATAACAGATCATCGGTTCAATAAATTTTCACTGTATGCGTAAGGAATATAGTATAGACATCACCACCATTGTTAATCAGCTACAAAGCAATACTGAACGCGGTATTTCCGCGGCATTGGCGCAGGAAAGACTGCAGCAATATGGTCGCAATACGCTTGCGCAAAGCAAACAACAACCGTGGTGGCTGATTTTACTGCGACAGTTTAAAAGTCCCATTGTATACCTGCTGGTATTCGCAGCCGGTATGTCGCTATATTTCCAGGAATGGCTGGATGCTGGTGCTATATTGATTGTCATCCTTGTCAATTCAATCATCGGCTTCTATATGGAATTTCAGGCGAGCCGCTCGATGGAGGCTTTGCAAAAACTTTCTACCGTACGCGCGAAGGTAATGCGCGATGGCAAGCTGAACGAAATGGATGCCGCAGATATAGTACCTGGAGATATACTCTTTCTGGAAGCCGGTGACATGGTACCTGCTGATGGCCGGCTTTTTAAACTCTCCCGTCTGCAGGTAAATGAATCTGCTTTGACCGGTGAATCTGTACCGGCAGAAAAGACTATCAATATACTCGGTGATGATACTCCGCTGGCAGAACAAACCAACATGTTGTTCAAAGGAACATTTGTTACCAATGGCAACGGCTGGTGTATAGTTACTGCTACCGGCATGAAGACCGAACTCGGCAAAATTGCCAACATGGTACAATCGGCACAACAAACCGCCACTCCGTTGGAGAAGAAACTTGAAGTGTTCAGCAAGCGACTGATCCAGATCACAGTCGTGTTGGTGGTAATCATCTTTATTATAGGCTGGCAAATGGGACAAGACCTCATGCAGGTACTCAATACTTCCATTGCGCTGGCAGTAGCCGCTATACCGGAAGGACTTCCTATTGTGGCTACGCTCGGGTTAGCACGTGGTATGCTGAACATGGCGCGCCACAAAGTGATTGTAAAAAAATTATCTGCGGTAGAAACGCTGGGAGGCACTACGGTTATCTGCACCGACAAAACCGGCACGCTTACGGAAAACCGGATGACGGTAAAAGAAATCTTTCCGCCCGTTAACGCAGACAAAGAAACAACCCAGCCTATATTGGAAGCATGTGTTCTCTGCAATACAGCAACCGCAGACGGAGACGGTAAAGAAATAGGCGATCCGCTGGAGATAGCGCTGTTGCAGTATGCACAAAAGTATATATCTATCGAAGATGTACGCGGCCGGTTTCCGAAAGTAAATGAAGAGCCATTCTCTTCGGAAAGCAAGCGCATGCTTACGGTACACAAGAAGGAATCAGGATATATACTATATGCCAAAGGAGCGCTGGAAGAAATTCTGAAGATCTGTCAAACACAGCAACACAATGGTGAAGTCCTTTCGGACGACTCGAAAGAAAATCTTTTGCGGGAAGGTGAAAAATTAGCTGCATCGGGGTATAAAGTTATCGGGTTGGCTTCGAAAGAAAACAGCAGTGAAACGCTGGAAGCTTCAGGTCTTACTTTTCTGGGCATGATCGGACTGATCGATCCACCCCGGCCAGACGTTGCGCAGGCTATACACGAATGTAAGACGGCTGGTATAAAAGTAGTGATGATCACCGGAGATCATCCGCATACGGCCCGCGAAATTGCCCGCCAGTTGGGTATATTATCTGCTGACAACGAAGATGCTATACTTGGCGCTTCGATGAAAGATTACAATCAGCTGACGGACCAGGATAAAGAGCAGTGGCTGAACAGTCATGTATTTGCGCGGGTTACACCGGGTCACAAACTAGATCTTATCCAGGTATACCAGGAGAAAGAACACATTGTAGGCATGACGGGCGATGGCGTTAACGATGCACCGGCACTGAAGAAGGCAGATATAGGTATAGCGATGGGACAACGTGGAACACAAGTGGCGCAGGATGTAGCAGACATGATTTTGCAGGATGATTCATTCTCATCGATTGTACGTGCCATCAAGCAGGGGCGCATCATCTTTGATAACATCCGCAAGTTTGTGATCTTCCTGTTGTCATGTAACCTGAGCGAGCTATTTACAATTGCTGTATCAGCAACGCTGAATTTGAATTTTATACTGCTGCCGTTGCAGATACTTTTCATCAATCTGATCACCGATGTATTGCCTGCCATTGCATTAGGACTTACGCCCGGCAATGCGATGGTGATGAAGCATCCGCCACGTAGTCCGCGCGAACCGATTATCGATACACCTCATTGGAAGGGTATCATTTTCTATTCGATGATAATCAGTGCAGCCAGTATAGGAGCTGTGTTCTTCGGACATTATAGTCTGGACAGTGGTGCTGAATGGGACACGAACCGGGCGAACAATATACTTTTCTTTACCATGATCGGGTCGCAACTCCTTCACGTATTCAACATGCATGCTTCAGACAGTAATTTCTTCCAATCCGAGATTGTGCGCAACCGGTACGTATGGTTTGCGCTCGGTATATGCATAGGCATTATAGCGGTTTTACACCTGATCGAACCTGTTAAGAAAGTGCTCTCCATCTTCCCCATCAGCACATCCGACTGGATGGTAGTGCTTGCGTTCAGCGTTGCAAGTATGATCGTGAACCAGCTTGCCAAGCGACTCAACATCGTAAGACTATAAAATATACCGGAAACGGCTGACAGGTTTCAATAGCCTGTCAGCCGATATACTATATATTACTTCTTGTTGCTGCTGAACGTCTTCGCCATCGCCATATACTGCGGTCGTAATGAATTTGCCATTTCGTAAGCCAATATCGTGATAAGCAACTCTGAAAAAATTCAGTGCAGCCTGCTCTCCGCACATAGCCGGTGCGTTGGGCGCCAGAATACAGCAGTCTTTTGCATAGCGGTTTATGAAGATGGAAGAGTCGCCTTTTGCAAACGCCTCAAAGTAAATATTGTTGCTGGCAGCGATAGCAGCTTTCGCTTCTTCAAGTTTCGCATTGCCCTGCGGATGTTTCGTGTTGCATTGAGACAATAAGAAAGAGATGGTGATTATACTGACCACCGTTAAAGTGTTATTTGTTTTCATGATGTGTTGATTTTACAAGTTGAAGATTCCGCCCGGGTGAAATCTTCAGCAAAGGAAGCAAGCAGGTCGCAGCATGAATTGTAAGAAAGCGAACAGATTCAAAATTTATCAGGACATTCACTTCGTCCGGACCCATGCCATTAAAACACACCGATACTCTATATATAATAGTGTTCAATGCATATTAACTAGTGAGATATAAAGCTACCGGAAATCTGAATTCATCAACAGCGGTAAAGAAATCACAGCTCACCACGCGTTCCAAGCGGATCAATCCATTATGGAATTATTCCCAATTTGATTTTATGAATCTTATTAACGGATTTTTCTCCTGTTGTCTCATTATAAATTAATCACATTTTATGGCTTTGATAATTTTCAGAACGCGGGCGGTCGCGCTTATAAAAGCCTGTTATTATGTTGCATTAGGCCATTCCTCAAAAAACGCTATTCATTTTTCTTGGTAACCAGCAGATATAGTACATCTGTTTTCATGGCCTTTATATACCGTGCGTGCATTGGTCGACTTCTTGTCAAATGCCAACCAAGAGTTAAAAGAAATGAGAAGTATGAAAAAGTTTGTATCGATCTATGTGCTGCTGACAGGTATACTTAGCCTGGGATTTTTCTCCACATTGCAAGCACAGAACGTTGGCGTTAATGCAACGGGTGCCACACCTGACGCTTCTGCGATGCTGGATATTTCGTCCACTACATCCGGAGTTCTTATACCACGTGTCGCGTTGACTGCCACGAATGCTGCCGGACCTGTAACATCTCCGGCTGTAAGCTTGCTGGTATATAATACAGCAACAGCAGGCACCGAGCCTAACAACGTAGTGCCTGGGTTCTACTACTGGAGTGGTTCTGCCTGGATACCGTTTATGGTACAAAATTCTTCCGGCAACGGAGGCTGGTCATTGAAAGGTAATGCCGGCACAAACGCAGCTACCAACTTTATCGGAACTACCGATAACAAACAATTCATCTTCAAGTCCAATAATCAGTCGTACCTGGAAATGGGTACTCGCGAAACTTTAGGACTGATTCAAAATTATACTGACTATACCGATGGTACTGAAAAGATAAGCTACGTGCGTTCTTCGATGCAGTTCGAAGCACCAGCAGCAAACTTCTATAAACCTAAATTTTATGTAGATGCCAACGGAAACTTCCGCATGAAAGGCAGCTCTGCCGGCACTGACTTCTTCGAGTTTGGTGCGCGCGGTACTAACAACAATGGCGGTCTTGATTTTATAGTGGGTGATGATGGTGATGAACCGATGGTATTCAGCAGCTATAATTTTCAGACGACTGCTACTACGGAAATGATGCGTTTGCAAAACGGAAGAATGGCGGTAGGTAGTGCTACCTTCGATGGCACCAATCCTGAAAAAGTATTGATCGATGCAGGAACAACAACATCGGTTAACGCGCTATACTCGAAAGGCTCTATCAACAATTACCTGCAGTTTAATATACAGAACCTCTCCTCCGGCAACAATGCATCTTCGGATGTTGTAGCAACTGCCAACAACGGTAGCGAAACCACCAACTATGTAAACATGGGTATAAACAGCGGAAGCTATACCGGTGGTGTGATGGGAGCAGCGAACGATGCATACTTATACAATATAGGACAGAACTTGTTGATCGGTACCGGTACAGTAGCCAAGGCGGTTATCTTCATGACGGGTGGTACCTCGCAAGCTTCTAACGAGCGCATGCGCATCGATGGCAACGGAAATATAGGTATAGGTACAACAAGCCCTGCCGCAAAACTGGATGTAGCCGGAACCTATAAATTAGGAAGCGCAGGCACAGTGCTTACGAACATGATGAAGACCAGTGTCAGCTTTAACGACAATACATCATTCAACTATACGGGTACACGCCAGGTAAAAGTAACCGTAACAGGAGCAACTCCCAATGCGACCGTAATCATCAACCCGAGAACTTCACTGCCTACCGGTATCGGTATAGCATGGTCGCGTGTTGATGCAAACAACAGTGTTACCATCGCCTTTACCAACTCGGATGTTACAGCACGCTCGATCGGTAACGTTACGCTGGACATAACAGTTATTCAATAAGACAACGCTTCTAACCTGCTATACCATGGCCCAGAAAATAAAAAATATCGTTGTGTGCATGGCCGGGGTTGCCATGTTACTCCTCACCGCTTCCACAGTGTCTGCACAGGGAAGACTTATCCTGAACGGAGGAAAAGTTACCCTGGCAAATGGTGCCACTGTTGTTATTGATAACCCTGCTACCAACGCGATCACACGCACGAGCGGGCACATCATCAGCGAAGGCGAGAACAATATCGTGCAATGGAATATGCGAACCACAGCCGGTACCTATACTATACCGTGGGGTTATGGCAGCAGCAACTATATACCACTTACCTTTACCAAGACAGCGGGTACAGGCAGCGGTCGATTTAAATTCTCAACCTATCATACAACATCCAACAACAGCGTACGTCCTGCCGGTGTAACAAACCTGAATGGTGCTACAGGCGCTGATATATCTTCATTCGCAGTAGACCGCTTCTGGCAGATCAATGCTATAGGCTATACCACGAAGCCAACACTTAACAATGTCGTAATGTCGTATGTGGGCAGTGAGTATGATGCTCCCAACGAAGTTAGTCTCGAAAGCAAATTAACAGCGCAGCGCTGGAATACTACTACATCAAGCTGGGTTGACTATATCTCCGGAGGTATTGTAAATGCAACAGCCAACACAGTCACTATCCCATCAATCAACGCAACTAATTTACAACCCTGGTGGATGGTAGCTTACCCCGGATCGAATATGCATTGGGTGGCATCATCCAATTCCGTTTGGAGTAACGCAGCCAACTGGTCTACTGTAGCCGGTGGTACTGGCGGAGCCGGTGTACCAACAGCTGCTGATGCAGTATATTTCGAAAGCAACAAAGTAACAAACTGTACAATCGACATGAATGCCACCATGTATAGTCTCAATATACAGACAGGCTATACGGGCACCATCAGTCAGGGAGCCAACCCGGTGAGCGTTGGAAGCAATGCAAACTTTGGCGATGGTATATTTCAGGGCGGTTCAGCAGATGTAGCCGTAACCGGACCGTTGACTATCTCTGGCGCTAAGTTTACAGCCACATCATCAACACTCGATCTTAAAAACAACTTCAGCCTTACCGCAGGTACATTTACACATAACAACGGTACACTGAAATTATCCGGCACCAGTGGTAAACAAACCATTACCAGCAACAGTGTAAACACGTTCAACAATATAACCGTAACCAACACTTCTGCTGCTACAGGCGCAAGTATAGAAAGCAGTCAGAACCTGGCAGGCGTACTTACCCTGGGTGGCAATGTAATTTTTGATGCTGACGGAAGCTCGAACACCGCTATACTTACGTTACTCTCTACCGGCGACAGTCCTACGCGCGATGCATCCATCGGAGTACTTCCTGCGGGCGCCAAAGTATCCGGTAGTGTCACCGTACAACGCTATATGGCGATTGAAGGACCTAGCAAAGGCAGAATATACCGGTATATATCTTCTCCATTACAGGCGGCTACCATCGCAGATATACAGAAAGAAATTTCAATTACCGGTACGTTTACCGGAACGAGCAAATGTTCGGGCTGTACCACCGCGGCATCGATGTTTGCTTACAACGAAAAAATACTTACCGACCTAAACAAGAGTGGTATAGCAGATGCTGATGACGGTTACGAAGGATTTCCGGTAGCATCGAATACAGAAACACTTGCCCCGGGAAAAGGTTATGCGATGTTTGTTCGTGGTAACCTAATGACAACCGCATTGTGGGACGTTCGCGGTGAGATCAACGCGGGTAACGTAACACCGGTAACTTTCCCGATGACCTTTACATCAAGCGGTAAAATTGATAATGACGGATGGAACCTGGTAGGTAATCCTTTCCCGTCAACCATTGACTGGGACGCTGCAAAAGGCTGGACGAAGACAAACGTTGATGCCGCTATATATATACGCGACAACGGTTTGACCAACACACAAATTGCTGCCTGGAATGGCGTTGTAGGAACCAACGGTGGGTCTAGCCGCATCGCGATGGGACAAGGCTTCTGGGTGAAAGCCAACGGTAACGGCACACCGGTACTGCGGGCTGACGAAAATGTGAAAGCTGCCGGAATGCAAACTACATTTTACCGAAAAGCTACGCCTGAAAATCTGCTCCGCATTACACTCGCGAATACAACTACACGCGATGAAGCAGTAGTACACTTCCGTGATGACGCTTCTGAAAAATTCGATTCACACGCGGATGCACTAAAACTTGCCAACGCTACATTTAACCTGTCAAGCTTAATGGCAGACGGACAGGCGCTGGCGATCAACTCGCTCCCTGCACTGGGGTGTAACAACAGTATAAAATTGAATGTATCGGATATAGCGGCTGGTAACTATACCTTGAACTTTTCAGAATACGAAACGTTCCCGGCAGCATTGCAGATATCGTTAACCGATAAGTTTACCAACAGCACGATCAACGTACGCGATGCTAAATCATATAGCTTCGCAGTAACCTCGCAGGCTGCGAGCTACGGCAACAATCGCTTCACCGTAAACTTTGCATGGCCAACCGTTCAATCTGATTTTGCTGTAACGGCTCAAAACATTTGCTCCGGTTCTGATGCGGTCGTTCAGATCAGCAATTCACAATCATACATCACCTATACAGCGCAGGTAAAAAACTCAGCGATAGCATCAGCACCGGTTACAGGTAATGGCAATGCTATACAGGTTAAAATTCCGAACACAAGCTTGGCGGCAGGTATCGATACCCTTGTTGTTACCGCTGCTATGAATAGCTGTAGCCAGTCCGTTGTAAAGACCGTGGCAATCCAGGTTGAAAAATCTACGGAAGTATCTGTACAGAATGGTAAACTGTGTAACAGCGGTGCCGTAACATTGAACGCAAGTGGTGCTCCTGCAAATGGTTCTTACCGCTGGTATGAGTCCGCGCAAGCAACAGCACCGATCGCTGGTCAGAAGGAAAAATCATATACTACACCGGTATTGCAGCAAACTAAAACTTACTACGTAGCCGCTGTGAGTGCAATGGGTTGTGAAGGAACACGCCAGGCTGTGACAGCAGAAATTGTAGCACCTAAAGATGTTACCATCGAAGTGAAAGGCGATTCCCTGGTAAGTAACTATACCAACGGCAACCAGTGGTACTTCAATCAAAGTATGTTAACCGGTGCGACTGACCAGGCTATAACAGCAACGAAGTCGGGTGTATATACCGTGGAAGCTACCTTCAACGGCTGTACAACAACGGCAACGCGCGAGATGATCATCGCGGGAACTGAACACGAAGCTATAGCGGTATCAGTATATCCGAACCCGGTAGTAAATGAACTGCACATTGAAGTACCGGCTTCTAATAACAACCTGAATGTATTCCGCGTGATCAATGCTGTCGGACAACCGGTAGGAACTATCGAACTTAAACGCGATGGAAACAACTGGACAGGAACCTTCGATATGAAACACTTTGCTTCCGGGGTATATATTGTGCAAAGTATGGATACTGCTTCTTTGGTTGAGGTGAAGGTGATTAAGAATTAGAAGTAAGAAGTAAGAAGTAAGAAGTAAGAAGTACACAAAAACAGGGCGATGTGGTACATCGTCCTGTTTTTGTTTTTGGTGGCTATCAAAAAATTATATTACCAGATCTCGGGTTTGCTGTAGAAGGCGGGGCATGGAATGAGTTTATTTTTCTTGCGGGTTTTATCATTCTTCGATGGAAGCTCATACGTTAGTGAAAACTCGTGTGCACCGCCGGAAGATGTTTCCAGTTGCGAGATTGTAAAATCATAGCTATAACCTACGGTAATGCGCTTGAGATATAGTCCGGTAAAGAGTATCAATGCATCCTGCTCTATGGAATTGACTATATCCTTTGAAAAAGGTTTTCCCCTATACCACACCCCTACCGATATCGGGTCGATGTGAAAATTAACACCAACGTCTAGTTGTGAAAAAGAAGATCCCTGCATGCGATATATAAATGAAGGCGTGAGATACGCGGCTCTTCCGGAACGAAGACCCTGGTTCAACTCCAGTCTCATACCGGCATGTATAGCGGTTTTAACCGGCAAGCGACTCTCTTCTCCCAGCACCGATATATTGGGTCTGTTCATATGCATGAAGGAAGCACCCAACCAGAGTTTCTTCGAGTATAACAAAAAGCCTGATCCAAAATCAAAATAATTAGGACTTTGTATCTGATTTAATGCAGGGTCCAGCGATGTTCCATTATACTCGAGGTCATCGCCCATGCGAAGCTTCGAGCGATCTATACCATTGGTTCCATATCCGAAAGAAAGTCCGGGAGAGAAAACGATTTGATCATTCAGTTTTATCTTATAGGAATATAGCACGCTTACCGTAGTACTTCTCCAATTCGCAGAACCCATGCGATCGGATGTGATCATAACCCCTACACCACTTCGAATCTGATTTATAAAGATGTCGTATGAAGCAGCGTAGGTTGAAAATGCCTGCGGCAGACTCGGCCACTGCAACCGGTGATTCAGCACAAACCGTTGACGCGGTGTGATACCGGTAAATCCGGGATTCAGATATAGGGGCGCCTGGTAGTATTGAGAAAACTGCGGATCCTGTGCCAGCGCTACGCAGGTGATCAGAATGAAACCAAGTTTTAAAAATATAGCCTTCATGTTCTTTAATTCTGAAAAGAGTGTCTTTTAAGTATATATAGTTACAATTAACGAATAAGGGTAACATCACCTAAGCGGGTAATGCGTTGCCCGTCTGACTGCGTAAGTGCTATCTTATAGACATATACACCTGCCGGCATAAACTTGCCGTTACGATCGTAGCCGTCCCATCCTATATCCGGGTCGCGACTTTCAAAAATGAGTGTACCCCAGCGGTTAAAGATCTGCATGGTATATTCCGTTACACCGCGCACTTTCGGCATGAACACATCGTTGATACTGCCGGCCGTAGGACGCCCACCGGAAGGACCCGCAGCGCTTGGCGTAAATGCATTTGGAATTACAATCGAACCACCGGCAACGGCAACGATCTCCTGCTGTGCCGTATCGTAACATACCAGCACACCATCGGATATACCATCGCCATTTCGATCCTGGTCACCGTAATCTCTTCCGGCCAGCAGTGTAACCACATACGTACCTTCCTGCTGATAGGTATATTTCGGTTCGAAATCAGACGAAGCACTACCATCGCCAAAGAGCCACTGGTATATATCTGCACCGGTGGAGAAGTTGGTTATATCAAGTTCTGTATCCGGCACATAAATAACACCTGAACGTACCGCAAATGATGCCTGCGGAACATCGAACACCTGTATACCTTTAAACTCAGCTTCCGCTGATTGTCCTGTAGCAGAGTAACTGGCCTCCATGTGCAGATCATATATACCCGGGTTGCTGATCTTGAATACCGGGTTACGCAGGTTCGAGGTTGTAACCAAAGCACCTTGGTTATATACCTTCCATAAAAATGTGTCGGCACCGGTAGTGGAGTTCATCACCTGTATACTTACCGGGTAACACGCTGCCGTAGGTGTCGCGGTAAACGAAGCTTTCAGTTCCTGCACCGGTATATTGATCTGCTTGCTTACAATGGATACACAATACTCACCAGCCTGCGATGCCATTCGGTTAACTGCGGTGAGCGTAACGTTCTTCTGTCCTGGAGAGAAATATTGGACATCGTTTGTTATACCATCGCCTTCGGAAACAGCAGAGTGTTGTCCGAAGTCCCATATATACTCGAAGTTCTGAGGTTCGATCGATGGACTTGTATTCGTAATAGTGACTTGAGACACTTCACCTTTCACAATGGACACGGGCCCGACAGAAAAATCTACCACCGTTCCTCTATAAACTGTTATCGGCTTTTTATATTCTGTTCTGCAACCTTCATTATTGAAAGCTTCATATACTACCTCGTAGATAATGGGGTCTTTCGAAGTATAATTATTTAATATGAAACTCACAGCCCGCTGTGCACCCGGCTTTTCGTCCAGGCGTGCCGTTGTGCCAAGCTCGCGATAGAACCATTTACCATGATCAACACCGGATGAATTATCTCTGAACGTTACCGTCTCACCACTGCAAACTGAAGCATCCGGTTCACCTATATTGATCGCTATAGCCGGGAATACAGTTACAGACTGCGTGGTAAATTTCTCGATACAGGCGGGATGTTTGGCAAACAGCTTCACCGGATATACCGTGGACTCCTGATTGGAGCCTATCGGGAAACGGTGTATAATCTGTTGTGCGCCTAACGGCAATGTACCTGCAGCAATTTCAGTGATTGTTCCATCCGACCATTCCCACCGGTAAGCTACACCATTCTCAATATTCCAATTGAAAGTAAACTCGCTGCCATCACACTGTGTACCGGAACCTGACACAGTAAATACCGGGTTTACCAGGATAACATTTACAGACACCGGTGGTGGCAATGGTTGAACAGCACATCCATTGGCATCGGTAACGCTCAGCAATGTATAGGTATCGTTCGCTCTGAAATCAGGTATAGCAATGATCGTATTTTTTCCACCCTGGCGTTTTGGCGATCTCCCTGTAAGAACAGAGCTATATTCATATTCAATAGGCGCAGTACCGACCGTAACATCCAGCAGCAGCGACAGCGGATCACCGTAACAAACCTCTGTTGCATTCGCGCGGAATGTTACCTGCGGAATCGGGTTAATCGTAATCGTTACTTTTTC
This sequence comes from uncultured Chitinophaga sp., assembly GCA_966211525.1. Lineage (GTDB taxonomy): Bacteria > Bacteroidota > Bacteroidia > Cytophagales > Cyclobacteriaceae > Ohtaekwangia. The sequence goes on from CBIHOZ010000115.1 coordinate 12,638, forward strand.
TGTCTTACCTTTTACTTCACATGATACGGGTGTACCATGCAACGTAGATATACTTCGTGTCAATCTTCTATAGTGACGCTGCTCTCCTTCCGGACGTAACGTTGTTAATACAGACGGATCGTATGCTACTCCGGTAGCGCCCGGTATAGTCGTCCACTCGGCATCATTGTTCACATCGCCGGTTGTAGACTCTTGCCACTCATATGTATAATTGCCAACACCACCGGAGGCAGGCGCCAATTCTTCTATGCGTGCCGGATCTGCGCCAGAGCATATACTTTGATTTGTACCAATAAGACCGCCATAAAAGACAGGCGGATTCACGAGGAAGGCTACGGCAGGTTGTGATGTACAACCTTTTGCATCTTCTACTACAATCGTATAGGTTCCCGGTAACAGGTTTGAAAATGTCACAGAATTTTTACCCGTTAATTTTACAACGTTCAAATCACCGGCACGATTTAGTGTAGCGGTATAGTCGCCTGTATTATCACCACCGGAGAACGAAACAGTTATGGCACCATCGCTGGCATCTTTACAGCTAACATGAAAACCATTTGCATCCGTCAGTACATTTACGCCTGTAATGGTTACCTGCGAAGGCTGCGTAAGCACAACGGTATTGGTAGTAGCTTCACAACCATTGGCATCTTTTACACGAACACTATAACTGCCTTGTCCTAAGTTTTCAAATACGCCATCGAGGTTCACATCGGTTGCACCAGTCTGCAGTATTTTATATTCGGTATAGGGTGTTGTTCCGCTCGTAACGGTAGTCCGTATAGCACCGTCTTTTTGCAGGAAACACGTTATAGCTTTTTCGATCGCAAGCGTTGCCTGCGGGGCATCTGTAACGGTAATTACTTTCGTTGCTTCCGGACTTGCACAGATCGCATTGTTTTCACGAACGGAAATAATAACATCTTCTTTCAGGAAGTTTACAAGTATATTTCCGGTGGTCTGTCCTTCAATAATATCTGCACCGCCAATCGAGTTATCAGATGCCCTGCGAATTTCCCAGTTATATACCGATGCCGGGTAATTATTAGGCGATACATTGAATGCTATACCGGTGTTATCTTCACAAACTACATCTGCACCGCGAATCACGGGTCGCGCAGGTGCCGACAGTACGGTTACCGTTTTCTCAATCACACGACCGCTGCAGCCATTCAGCTCCGCTCTTACCCGAATCGTACCGGTATATACATTCGGGAACTGCAACATCACATAAAAATCATTTTCCTTTCCGCCACCGAACACCACGAACTGTGCCGGTATATCCCAATAGTATTTTGCGCCCGGTATAGGTGTAACCTGGTATATCTCTACATTGGACAATATAGAACCCTGACAAACCGACTCCCGCCCAAAGATTGTTGTAATCGCAGGACTGGAGTTTACAACAATATTCAATTTTGCCAAGGTATAGCATGCCGGAGTATCACGATACGTTACGCGCGCGTAAACTTCTTTCGCATAGGTAACCAGAACAGGCTGTGTGATCGGAGCAACATTATTAAAAGCATCTGCTTCACTATTATACCAGGCAATGGTCACATTAGGTTCACTGGTAATGGAACTTATATACCGTGTGTCCATCAGGTTTATTCCGGAGACTGTGCCACTGCCGGGAGTCTCTTCACAAAGCGTCACCAGTCCGTTCATTACTTTAGGCAGCGGCCGCACGTTGATCGTTACACGTGCATCACTTGTACAACTTGTATTTAATTCACGAACGCGCGCTATATATACTTGTCCATTGGCAACATTCATTTGTGCTGTGCCGGGGTTGGTGATCAGTGTACCGCCGGGAGATGCAGCATCTTTATACCATGTTATTTCACGCTGACCTGCCGGTAATGGAGTGACAGCATTCTCATAATTTGTGAGCATCACGTTTGTTGTACCGTTGCTTACTTCGCATTCCATGAGATTCTGATTGCTTACCAACGGAGGGTTTACACGCGTAAGTGTAATGGACGATGGATCAGATATACATTTACCGCTGGCACTGGTCACAGTCCACGTTACCACGGCACTGCGTGGTGCAGCCGGCAAGTTTCGTATGGTTGTCTGCGGATCATTCGGGTTATCGAACGTGACACCCGGCTGTGTGCTCGTCCATGTACCCATAGCACCATAGAGTGGCGCTGCTGCATTCAGTTTCACATAGTCGTTACAAACAAATGGTATATTTACTCCGGCATCAGCAACCGGTTTGCGATCCATAATAATATTGATGGTCTGTTCTACCGAATTACAGGAGCTTGAAGCATTGGGTTGTGCCACCAGTTTTACCTGCACCGGTGCGCCACTGGTATAGTCACTGGCCGTAGGTATATAAGTAGCTTCAACAGTATATATACCCGAGCCGCTTATGGTACTGGCCGTTACCGTACCCGTGCCTGAAACAAGTTGCCAGGATGCCTGTGAAAATATACCTTCTACTGTCCCCGTTATTTTGATCGGATCAAGCTTCGCTATATCCACGCATATATCCTGTACATTGGAAGCACTTACCCGAATCGGTTCATCAAAACGAATCGTTACTTCATCTGATTTCAAAAAACAATTATTGCCACCACTGCTGATCGACCAGCGGAAAGTATAATTACCATATGTATAGGTTGGTCCTTTCAACTCCACCATGGAAGTTGGTGATGACGGTGTAACAATCGTAACGGGACAGGCATCCCCACTGCAACCCGGTCCGCTGACAATGGTCCACGTTCCGGAACCAATAGCCGGAGCGTTGCCTTGCAGGTCCGCTATCTGCGCACATACAGCGCGGTCTTGTCCTGCATCAGGATCAGAAGGGTTTGTACCGAAGTCTATAATAACATCATCAAAGCTTGAGCAAAGTCCGTTCGTTACTGTCCAGCGCATTCTATATACACCTGCATACGCTGCCTGCACCGATATAGAGGTATGCGGATCGTTAGCGTTGGTGGAAAAAGCAGGCGCAGGTAAGCCCGCAGGTATACTGGACACATAGGTCCATACACCCGTACCCGGAGCCGGACTGCTTCCATCAAGCGCAGCCGAACTCAGCGAAGTACAAATGAACTGATCCTGACCGGCACTTGCTTTTGCAGGCTGCGCAAAAACTTCAACGGTTTCTTCATTACTATATACTTCATTACATCCACCGTTCTTCACGACTGCGCGAAAGGTATAAACACCCGGTGTTAAAATGCCGGGAGTAATGGATGCACCCGAAGCACCACCGGTATATAGTTCATAGTTGCCTGCATCTTTCTTTACTTCCCAGCGGGCTATATCACCGGTATAGCCGCTCAGTGTTATCGGGCTCACAGCAACATTTTCACAGACGTCCCCAACAGGTGCTACAACACCGGCAACGGCAGGTTTATAAATACGAATGGTAAAGACGCGCTGTTTGGCACAGGTAGGCGCTGCGGTATACTGACGTGTGACGGTGATGGTGCGATCTACATATAGTGCTGTCCCAAAGTTTGTAATGTTAGTTGCGAAAGTTGCCGAAGATGCAGAACTCGAAGTAAGCGTTACACCACTGGAACCTGTCCAAATATAGGATGTAGCACCGCCTACCGCTTCAACAGCGGGTGCGGGTAGTGATACCGTTACAGTACTTCGGTTACAAACATCCGTTTGAAGCGGGATGACCGGATCCGGTACCGAAAGCGTTTCGCGTATAGCGCGTACCACTAATGTTTTAGGACTTTCACAATTGGTGGCACCGGCCGTTGTTGCCTGGTGACTTACCCATACTTTCATAGCACCGGCTGTTGTATTGTTTACCCATTCCGGATGTGCTGTGATCGCAAGTGTCCTGCTCGTAGCAATCAAACTTCCCGGACGATCCGGATTCGGAATGTTCGCGTACCAGCGAACTATATTAGCAGTCGGCACACCGGTAACTGTAAAAGCCGATGGAGTTGTGCCATTACATACCGATTGATTGGTTGCCACCGGTGCGGCAGGCGGAGCTACAATTCTGATATAGGATGTTCGGACAACCGGAGGATGATCACCATTGGCAGCATCAGCCGGAGGACCTGGTATAGCAGGATCATCATACGGATTACAAAAGTTCCAATAGCGTAACGTAATAGCAAACGCATCGCCTGCTTTTGGGAAACCTGCACCAAAACCACCCGGTGCCGAGATAAGTAATGAAGATCTTCTGCGTGCATCCTCATAATATACCGGGCTCGCCATATAGGCTATACCGCGCGGATCGTTATAGTTTGCAATAATATCAGCACCACCGCTGCCGGTTACAGGAATACCATCGATACTTACATTTGGAATTTTGTTACCACTGCCTGTATTATAAATGATTTGTTGCCAGCGGCCTTCCGTATTGGGAGTTTCTATAGGATTGGGAGGTGTCTCTATATATTGAGAACTACAATTCCATTTACTTTCATCTTTGAATGATATACCAATATTTTCTCCTTCACATACAAAGTGTTCGGTTAGTCCGGTACCCGGAACAACGAGTCCGATCTCCGCTCCATTATATCTGTCCGTTCGCCATGAAGCGATCTTCTGCAATTGTCTGGTGTTGGTACAGAGTACACCGTTGTATCGCATGGTAATAACAACTGCGTATTCGCAATCACTCTCAGCGGGAAAAGTATGTGTTCGCGCAGCTGAATATTGTGTGTTGCCGGTTAGTAGCGGAATTACTTCCTGCGGACTTCCATCGCTCCAGTCATATATAAGTTCCAACGTGCCTGCCGGTACGGGCGAGGTAAATGAAACGTTGTACGTAACGTTGGCATTAACCGGTGCGCATAGCCCTACCGGGAACTTATTACTGCCGAGCGATGAGACAGCAGGCAAGCCTACACATTGGGCAAAGACTCCCGCTGCGGGAAAGAGTGATAGAATTAGGAACGTAACAGACAATACCAGTTTTACACCTGATAAACGGATCATAGTTGGGGGGTTGTTTTTTTCAAAAGTTCAGAATACGACTACCTTACTATAATTTCAGCTAAAGACAATTCCGACATCGCAGTACAAATAACATTCGCCCAAGGTAGAGTAGATGGAAAGAGGCGAATAGCAACACGGTAATTCTTAGGCTTACGGGAAACTGTACTAAACCAATGTTGATACTTCTATATCCTGTACATTTTGTAATACAAAAATAATATACCACTAATGGTACATTTTTCAAAAAGAAGAATGAAACTTACGCAAGTAGTGCCGGTAAATAAGTTCTGACTTCGCTTATGTGCTATATGCGATGTGGAGAGAAATACTCATCGCTATGAGCAGCGATGACACAGACATTTGAGACAACTAATACGTATACCCACTCCGTGGTAACCGTTACAAAAGAAGCGTTGCAACATGGAGACAATGTCCCGCTACAAGTCTTCGACATCAAACGTAGAAGATCTTTTGGGTGCTATATTATTATTGGTATAATCCTTAAAGTATGCAGCCAGTTTTTTCTCCGCCCGCAGTTTTGATTTACGAAGCGTACTAACTGAAAGACTTGCATTCTTCAACGAAGTATAGGGCTCTTCAGTCCGCACCAACACCGTTCTTCCTCCGATCGGATCAAATGCAGTCGACACTCCTGAAAAAACACCTTGCAATACTAAAGGACTTTTTCGCTCACCTATTTTATAGATATGATGAAATAATTTTCCTTCATCAGCTTTCATCAGGATAAATATACAGCCGCGCTGGCTATATATTTCACCTTTAAATATATAGGATGGTCCTTTCAATTGAAATTCTATCTTGCCATCCGTGCGTTGTTCAATCTTTACCGGTGAACGAAGTATATAACTATCCTTTTCGGAGTTCCTGCGAACGTAACAATAATAATTACCGACCAGACTTATCAACTGCGGATCGCCCGCATCAGCGCTCTCAACAAAACCTCGAAAGTCTTTATACTTTAAATACTGTGCCGCTTTATCCAGCAGCGAAGCATTCAATCCTATAGTTTCATTCTTTCGTTTCTTTTGAATTTTTATATATATCTTCTTATATAAATAATCAATGTTCGTATAGCCCACCTCGACTGATATCGTCTTCAAATCCTTTACACTAATCTCCAGTCCTGTTTTATCGCTTAATGCCTGCAACAGTCTCTGCAGGTGTTCAACCTTTACTTTGCCCATATAGCAAACAAGTTAAAATAAAACCGGGAACAAAACGGGAAAATGAGTAAAAAAGCGGGAGAATACAGGAATTATATCGGCCCCATTTTCCCGTCCTATATATACATCTTTACATCACGCTAGCGCGATCGATCAAACTATAGTCTGGCGCTTATAGCCGGTTGCTTTCGTGGGGAAGTACCAGCTATAGGCCCAACACCCTCCCACATTTTACAAAGTAAATGTCTGCGGCTGCAGCCGCGGAGATGGCTGTAAATGAATATCAGGTTATTCAATTGACCTGACCCGGGATTTCCATGCCTTCTCTCACGCAGCACGCCAAAGGCGAAACCTAATCTTCAAAAATTTAAAACAATGAAAAAACTAGCATACATCTTTCTATTTATAGCGGGCATCACGGCCGTAAGCTGCACCGAAGAATCAGTAACACCGACTCAATCGGAGGACGATCCGATCGCGATTCCCCCACCTCCTACCCGTCCCTAAGCGGTTGTTATTTAAAAACGGTGAAGCTATACTTCACCGTTTTTTTGTTTATCTTGTGAGCAATACCTGTAGTTGTACCTATGAAGCTTGCATACCTGCTCGCGCTTGCTCTATGTATCCCGTTGTGCTGTACTGCTCAATCCAAAACAGACAGCCTCCGGGCACTATTAGCAACTGCCCTTCGTGAGAAGGATTTCGACAAAGCAGCTTCACACCTTTCACACATCGGTTATGATTTCTTAACAGCGCACGAATATGACAGCGCCCTGTCGTGTTACTACCAATCCATCCGTTATTCTACGCAAAAGCCGGAGCTTACGGCATCAACCTTTGAGTGCATGGGCGTTGCCTATAACAACAAGGGCTTTTCTGACAGTACGCTATTCTATTACAACAAAGCGCTCGCCCTCTATACAGAAGCGAAGGACACTACGCATGTTGTGATCATTGAGACAAACCTTTCACTTCTGTACAAGAACCTGGGCTTATACGAAAGATCGTTGGAGCATGCCTTTCGGGCACTGACTATATTAGAACACCAAAAGCCAGACCGTACGCTGGCATCCTGCTATAACACCATTGGCGCTGTCTATGCCAAATTAAAGGACCACACTAATGCTCTGTTATACTATAGAAAAGCGCTCGCCATACGGAAGCAGATCGACTATACAAAAGGTATAGGACAATCCTACAACAATATAGGCGAAGTATATATCAGTCTGCAACAATACGACAGCGCCCTAAAAAACCTGTTTCGTTCCGTGGACATTAAAAAGAGTACGGGCGACCGGAATGCTGTAGGCACAACACTGAACCTGATCGGTGAAACATACCTGTCTCAAAGTAAAACAAAAGAAGCCGAGCCGTATTTCCGCGAATCGCTTTCAATAAAGAAAGAATTCGGAGAGCGACTCAATCAGGCTATAGCCCTGAACAATCTTGGCAAAGTAAAACTACTATTGAATGATTTGCGGGAAGCCGAGAATTTCATACACGAGGCGGAAGATCACATTCGCGTAGCCGGCTCATTAGATGAATTGAGGAAAAACCTCGAACTAAAAGTACAACTCTACAGAAACCGCTCCGACTATAAGAAAGCGCTACACTTCGCCAACGAACTGATGATCGTAAAAGACAGCCTGCTCGATCAGGAGAAAGTAGAAAGCCTGGCGTCTATGCAAGCGCAATATGAAACGGAAAAAAAAGAACAACAGATCAGCATGCTTGAACAGGACAAAGCACTGCAGCATGCCGAACTAAAAACCAAACAAACCTGGATACAGAGTCTCACTGTTATTGTTACGCTCATCACCGTTATCGCTGCGTTGCTATACTATAGTTACCGGCAAAGTCAGCGTAACAAAAACAGAGTGGAGAATCTGCTAAAGGAACTGCATCACCGCGTAAAGAATAACCTGCAGGTGCTTTCAAGTGTATTAAGTCTTCAGTCGCGCCATCTTACAGACGAAAATGCTATACAGGTAATCAAGAGCAGCGAGAGCCGTGTAAACACCATGGCGCTCATTCATAAAAAATTATATAGTGACCAGGACAACCGTACCATTAACCTGAAGGAATATATACAGGAACTGGTAACATACCTGATGCATACATACGGCTTATCCCATAAACTTGAATTTACACTGAACAGTACTGATATATACCTGGATGTGGACAAGGCTATACCAACCGGATTGATATTGAATGAGATTGTAAGCAATGCCCTGAAGTATGCTTACAATGATCATCCAACACCAACACTGTTAATAAGTATATCAGCAAGTCAGTCCAACGAACTGACGTTGCAGATCACCGACAACGGTCCTGGTATACCTGAGGCTGATCAACATGAAGCACCACAGTCGTTTGGCCTACGCATGGTAAAAACACTAACCCGCGAATTGAAGGGCAAGATCAGTGTACAATCTTATACCGGAACTACTTTCACGTTACAAATACCTGTTACCTGACCTATGGAAAAGATCAAAGTACTTATTGTCGAAGACAAGCTGCTGATTGCTGAAGACATCGCACAGCGTTTGGAGAACCATTCACTGGAAGTTGTCGCGATATGTTCCAGCGGAGAAGAAGCGATCGAAAAAGCAAAGAGCAAAAATCCGGATCTTATCCTGATGGACATTGAGTTATCAGGAGCCATGGATGGTATATCAGCCGCACAGATCATATCGCAACAACTGCATGTCCCGATAATTTACCTCAGCGATTATACTGACGCCAAGACACTGGATCGCGCCAAGAAAACACAACCTGCCAATTATTTAACAAAGCCCTTTCAAGAGGCAGACCTGATGCGTGCTATTGATTTCGCCTTTAGCAATGCACGGACTATACCTGCGGGCGGCAGCCGATTGACACGGCCTGTATTTGTAAGAACCGAGAGCCAGGTATATATCAAGCTCGACTTGCAGGAAGTTCTATACCTGGAAGCTGACCGTTCGTACTGCAAGGTGATTACCGCGACACGAACCTTCACATTATCTACCAGTATGAACAATGTCCATGAACAGCTGAATCATGAAGACTTTGTGAAGGTACATCGCTCCTATATCGTGAATGCAAGCCGGATTACCTCGCTTGATGGAAACAGTATTAAGATTGGAGATACCGAGATACAAATGAGCAAGGAGTATCGTGATGACCTGATGGGATTTTTAAAGATAATCCGGTAATATATCACCAGCGAGTTACGGGTATATATTTCCGAATCTCATAGCACTATATGAACGGAAGCCATGAAAACCAAGAACTATACCTATGATGTTTTTTTATCGCATGCGGTAGAAGACAAAGAACCCATCGCCAATGAACTCTACAAAAAGCTCATTGAGAAAGGTCTCCGTGTATGGTATTCCGGCAGTGATCTTACC
>CBIHOZ010000116.1:0-21995 GCA_966211525.1 uncultured Chitinophaga sp.
TTGTTTGGGAAGGAGGACAATGGAAGTCAAGACGATCTGATAAACCATATACCGGCAGTTTCAGCTGGGAACCTGTGAAGCTAAATACAATGGTAAGGGAATTGCAACCGAAAGTTGTTATCAGCGAACGCAGCGGATGGATGGGTGATTTCGTAACACGAGAAAACGCCTTCGGTAAAAAGCCGAACAGACCGTGGGAGTTTTGTACAAATCTCGGGGGAAGTGCGTGGGGCTGGACACCGCAGGCAAAGCAAAAGGTACTCTCGGCCGACAGTGCGACTCAGCTCCTGGTGAAAGTTGTATGCATGGGCGGCAATCTTCTTCTCAATGTCGGTCCGATGTCCACTGGCGAGATCGAAGACATACAGATACAAAGACTTGAAGCGATCGGATCATTTTTGAAAAAGAATGGTGAAAGTATATATGGTACCACGGGGGGTATTTATGATGGTAACTGGGGAGGAACCACGCTTACGGACAAAGCCATTTATGTACATATACTCAAAGCTCCGGCCGATGGAAAAATAAGTATACCTGCCACTAACAAAAAAATTGCTTCAGCAGTCATACTCCATACCAACGAAAGAATCAGGTTTAAACAAACCGATAGTGGCATTGAATTGCTCAGCCCGCCGGAAAACAAGAATGTTGCCGATACTATTATAAAACTAAGTCTCAAATAAAAACGAGATCATAATAATCAAAGTATACTATTGAATGACTTCTTCCTCTAAAAACAATGAAAGAAAAAGTACAGCATTAGTCGAAGAAGTTGGCACAAGCCAAAATATAGCACTATACACTGCAGATATAGTATGCCGGTAATACGTATACTATATCTGTTTAGATCAACCGACTCTGCGCAAGCTAGCTATTGTTTTACTGCTCATAAGGTATTTTTACCGTAATAGTCGTCATCACATCGGGCTCGCTGTTAATTTCCATAGTACCCTCAAGTATCTCCAACGCTTTTTTAACCATGAAAAGTCCGAGCCCGTTCCCAATGGATTTTTCGGAGCCCCTGTAAAACATATTGGATATCCGGTCGATGGCGGATGCCGGTATTCCCGTTCCATTATCAATTACATGTATCGTAAGCTGTTTGTTTTCAATACTCAGTATACACTTTGCATACGGATGACTATCGCCTCTGAATACTATACTGTTTTCCATGAGATTGGCAATAATACATTTTAGCAAAGCCGCATCTCCCGTAAAGTTCTCCCCTATATTATTTTCAAATTCAATCTTGACAACGTTATTGACATTCAACTCTTCAATGGAAGTTTTGATGTTTTGAATCATGTCATCAACATGGATTACCTCGAGCGTACGTTGCGCCCGAAACAGCGAGCTCGTTTCATCGAGCCGCTTGAGAAGTCTTAACATGCGCGTTGAAGTCTTTTCTATATTCTTAAAGTATATATTCAGCTCGTCCGGGCTCTGTTGCGTTTTGCCCAGGCGAGCCAGGCCGAGTATAGTTGCAATCGGACCTCTCAGATCGTGACTGGATCGGTATAAAAATGTATCGAGGCCCTGATCCGTTTCGGTAAGTTTCTTAATCGTAAGGGTTAACTCGGCAGTTCGGTCTTCAACCAGTTTTTCAAGATTCAAATTAATCCGTTGCAGTTCTTCATTGGTAGAATGTACCTCTTCATAGGCCTGTTCCAGCTTGGTGTTCTTATCCTTGATTTCCAGTTTTTGTGACTCCACCAGGTTGGTGCGCGCTTTAACGAGCTGCTCGAGTTTTAATTTCTGTTTGAATAGTAGCTTGGTTCTGAAGTGTATGATAAATATCGTGAGTACAATCAAAACTATAGCGGCTGCAACTTTAGCCTCCAGCCTTTCATACCAGCGTGGTATAATTATAATTTTTATACTGGCAGCATTCTCATTCCATTGCCCACTTCGGTTTGAAGTACTTACTTTTAAAGTATACTCGCCCGGTGGCAGATCGGTATAGGTAGCAGTCCGGCTTGTGTTTGCATCGTTCCATGCTTTATCAAAATTCTCGAGGTAATACCGATACCTGTTCTTCTTCGGGAAATTAAATTCAAGACATGCAAATTCAAGTGAGAAAACGTTTTGATCTGCCTGCAGCGTTATAGACTCCGTTTTAGAAATACTCTTCGTTAACAGTCCTGATTTATCATTTACCTTTACAGGTATACTAAAAAGACTGAGTTGCGTGAACACGACCTTTGCTTTCGTTGTATCGTCTGTTATTTTCTCCGGACGAAAAACATTTAATCCATTAGTGCCCCCGAGGTAATATGTACCGTCAGAACTTTTCAGTCGGGCACCTTCATTAAATTGTACACCCTGTGCACCGTCCGTTATCGTGTAGTCATAAATTTTTGATGTTGACGGATCAAATCTGTGCACGCCATCAACCGAGGTAAACCAGACGTTATATGAATCATCCTCGAGTATATTGGTTATTGCCTTTTCATTGAAACGATCGGCAACACGCTTGAAGGTGAACTTTTCAGTATCAAATAAAATCAATCCATTACTGCCGGTACCTATCCAAAGTTTTCCCCGGGCGTTTTCTGCCAGTTCCACTATTTCATTGGTGGGCATGCTCGTGGAATCTCCCGGTATATTTAAAAAGGACCTGAATGTCTTTGCTTGGGGATCATAGCGATATATTCCATCCAATGGAGTTCCGATCCAGATATTCCCTGCCTTATCCTCCTGCAAACCGTAAATGGAAGGAGTATATTTTGGTCCTGTTACGCGAAGCGGTGTAAACACTTTCTTATCCGGAGAAAATTCATCGAGACCTGCCAACTGGCCTACATAAATTTGATGGTTTTTATCTTGCAGAAGTGCCCATACGTGATTCGTACTTATACTGGTGTTATCGCCCGTGCGGTGTATATAGTGCGTGAACCGTCCTGTCTTTGTATCAAGGTGATTAAGTCCGCCTCCAAATGTACCCGCATAGATGTTATTCTTGTCGTCAACCAACAGGGATTTTACAACGTTGGAGCTCAGGCTGTTCCTATGGGTTGATGAATGGCGGTACGCTGTAAATAATTTTGATTCAGGATCGAATTTATATAGCCCGGCTCCATCGGTTCCGATCCATATTTTTTGATCCTGATCTTCAGCAATGGCCAACACCGAATTTTTTCCGATACGTTCCATATCAAGATCGAAGTACCGGTAATGCTCGAAGCGCCTGCTGCCCGCATATACCACTTGCACCCCGGCACCAAACATGCTGAGCCAATATATATTCTGTTCGTCTACAAAGATGTTTACTATATTTCCATTATGAAGATGCCTGCTTTGACTACCGAGAATCTGTTTGAAATTTCCGCTATCATCCTGCTTATATATACCCGCACCATCGGTACCTACCAGTAGCTTTCCATCTTTATCAACCGTGAGCGAGCCAATGATGTCACTTCCAAAGAAAGGTTTGCCGGTGTGAGAAGTGAAGCGTTCGAATGTCTGATCATTTTCGTCATCCAGGCGAAGCACTCCATGACCATTGGTGCCGAAATACATTGCACCTGTGCGGTCCTGAGCCATGCTGATAATACGGTCAGCAGGTAAGCCACCGGGACGTTCATTATGATATATAATTCTCTCTATTCCGGTTGAGCCCAGAACACAAACGCCTTTATTTGTAGAAGCCCATACGTTCCCTTTCCTGTCCTCAAACAGAGCATTGATTGCGTCCAATCCCGTGCTGTCGTTTCGATGGTCGTATCGTTTGATGTCAAAATTTTCAAGATCAATTTTATAAACATCTCCATACGAGGCCACCCAAAGCTGATGGCGACTGTCTTCTAAAAGATCAAGGATGGTATTGTGGCGCGTGTTGTTTTTGTCTCGCGGCTCAAACAGAAATTTTCGAAATGTTTCGCTTTGACTGTCGTACAAGTTTAACCCATCGTATGTTCCTATCCACAGTCTGCCCTTGCTGTCGAGCAACAAGTTTCGAATGGCATTGTTACTAATGCTTGATGAGTCACTATCCGAATGAGCATAGTGTATATAGGAATAGCCATCAAATCGGTTGAGACCGTTACCCGTGCCCATCCACATAAAACCATCACCGTCTTTGATTACGCATGAGACATTGTTTTCAGACAATCCATTTTCAGTAGTTAAAGCATGGTTATAAGCAATAATCGGTGTGATTAATTGCTTTTGGCTATACCCCTTATGTGGGAATATAGTCGCAATTAGCTGTAGCAGCGCAAGCAATTGAAGTGAACAAATTCGAGAAGGCACTTCACAATTTAGAAAAAATATCGCTATACCTGGACATCGTCAGTGATGTTCTTTTAACACGCTATGTATACTTTAGCGACCGGACTACAATTCAAAAGATGAGTTCAAGCCCTCTACGGAACCTTTAAACCTGATCCATAGCAAAGAAGAAGCCGCCCCAACATTCGAGACGGCTTACTTCTTCAAGTATATATATGATCAGCAGGCACCGTTTAGATTTTCACATTTAACGCCAGGTTAAACATGCTACCAAGCTGACTAAAATGATAACCATCGTAAGTCATTCGGGAATATCGCTGATTAAAAGTAATAAGGTTTGACTGAACCTTGATCGCTGCAGGGTCATTCAGGATTGCATCACCCTCAGCATTGAGCGCGACAAACTTCCATTCTGGTAAAACATTGAAAATGTTATTGGCATTGAACGTAGCCGAAATAACATCCGTGAATTGATAACTTATGCCCAGATCCGTAACCACTTTTGTTAAAAATTCGATTTGCAGATTTTTATTCATCCCTGCGTTTCTGAAGTGGGTTGGCCCGAATACTGTATTCGTCAAAGCAACGTTAAATTTACCGAAGGTATAGTCTGCTCCAAGTATAGCCTTGTACTTAGGACGTGATGTAAACATCAACGCTTCTTGTGTAGCATTCAATACGGTTTGTCCTGCTTCCGCAATGATGGCCGGATTCTTTACGTTGCCTTCTCTTTTATTCTCTAAAGTATAATTACCCGCGAGATTGAATTTCAGTGTACCACTGCCGATAGCAATATTCTTATAGCTTGCAACCACATCTATACCGGCTGTGCGTGTATCCAGGGAGTTGGCAAAGAAGCTCAGTCCTACAATATTGTTACTGGCCAGTACCTTATCCAGACTTGCATCCGGATTACCGCTGGGCCCGATATCATTACCGAGTACGATCCTGTTATTTACTTTTATATTGTAATAATCAACCGTGAAGCTGAAATTCTCACCTGGCTTCGCTCCTATGCCTACTGTAAAATTGGTAGACTGCTCTGCATCAAGCTTGGGAACGCCAACGAGTTTTGCCTGCGGCGATACGTTATTAACAAGACCGGAAACCTGTACACCTTGCCCGGGCACAAAACCGTATTGTGTTTTCTGAACATTGATCTGGTGTAACGATGGAGCGCGAAAGCCTGTTGAGACAGAACCACGAAGCGTAATTTTGTCATCGAGTAATTTATAGCGCGTGCTGAACTTATATACAAACGCATCACCGAAGTCACTATAATTCTCATAGCGTCCGGTGGCATTGAGCAGGAAATTTTCTGTAAAGTCAACACCAACATCCAGGTAGCCACCAAAGTTATATCGATTCGACTTGAAAGAATTTTCTGCGCTGTTGCCTGCAAACGAATCCGCGCCGCCTGCATCATACGATGCAAGATCGCCCTTTATGATTTCAAAATTCTCGGATCTGAATTCAGAACCAAACGCTATATTAACTTTTTCAGAAATCGATCTTGATATATCTATATTCGCTACGTTATGCGAAAAGCTGTAGCCACCTGCCCTGAAAATAATCGGACTCTTTTCCCGGTACAATACATTTCCTTCTGAATCTGTACGCCCCGCGGTATTCCTGTTAAGAGAATTAGATATAGTATATAATTGTTTGTTACCACCGGTAGTAAAACTCACATCGGTGTTCCATCCATTCCTGTTTGTTTTAAAACCTATGGTACCATTATAGTCATTCAGGTCACCATCAAATGTAGGGCGATAGCCCTGATACGGCTGTCCGGCAGGCGTTAACAACCCATAATCTGTAGGGCGCCAATACGGAGTCCGGTAATTCGCGAAGCTGTTTACTTTCTTATAGATATAGGCTGCGTTATAGTATAGCTCGGTATGCTCATTAAGATCGTTTCCCCCGTTAACCAGGAATTTAGAGGCTGTAGTTTCTGGTGAACCGTTGATGTTACCGGCATCCGGTTTAATGGCGAGAAAAGCGCGTACATCGTTTATGTCAGCTCCAAAGTCAGATGCCTCGCCTTCTGCATCAACTGTTCCCGGGCGATTGGCCAAGTCTGATTTTGACAAATCGATTGTATAGTTGATATATCCTTTATTGGAGAAACTTGTGCCGTTGTTGAGACTAATGCCCACCGTCTGTCCATCACCTTTGGATGTTATTCCGGTTCGTAACGTAACAGAACCTCCATCGGTGTTATCTTTCAGAATTATATTCATGACTCCGGCAATCGCATCCGATCCATATTGTGCAGAAGCTCCGTCACGCAATACTTCAACGCGTTTAATCGCATCTATAGGTATAGCCGAAATATCGGCACCGCTTTCTCCGCGGCCCGGAGATGTTTGAGTATATATCAAGGCACTCGAATTTTTACGCTTCCCGTTGATAAGGATCAGCGTTCGGCTCGGCCCCATGTTTCTGATCTCGTAAGGATCCAGCAAAGAGGTGGCATCATTCACAGGTGTTTGCACCGTATTGAAAGAAGGCACTCTGTATTGCAATGCTTTGTCGAATGTGAACTGTCCTGTACCGGCAAGCTCTTTAACCGATATATTATCAATGGGCAGAGGCGTATCCGTTATTGTACGCTGAGACGCACGACTTCCCACGGAGATAACAACTTCATCGAGCTGACCGGCCGCTTCCTCCATTACTATAGTCATATCACCAGACTCCGGTATGGCAGCTTCGATGGTAGCAAAACCGATAAATGAAAAAGATAAATGCGTGGTCGTTTTACGAACTTGCATCGAGAATTTACCATCCGAGTCAGTATACGTTCCTGCTTGTTTGCTTTTGGAAGCAACAGCAACACCCGGCAAGGGAACACCCGCGGTATCCTTAACTATACCGGAAACCAATCGCGAACTTTGTGCTATACTTAGCTGACATGATAAAATTGTCAGTATAAAAAAAGCAAACGTCCGAAACGTAGCGCGCATCTGAAATATTGCCGCACGCTGTTTCCAGCTGACAGCAATAGATCCCCACTGTGAACATGTAGTAGAAAAAGCCATAAATTAAAATTTAAAGATTATCTGTTTTTTAAAAACCAGCCACCATAGCAACCTGATATAGTCATCGAACCAATTTGCTATCAGCGAGATGTATACCTATAGATGGCTATAGCCAGCAGTAATTTTACGGCCGAAGATAATTTGTGGGTATGAACTTGAATCTCCGTAATACTACTGATATAAGAATACATCCAACACGCAGACATCTCTCCTGCGGCTGCGCACACGGATACTTTAACGCATCATTTTTTACGATGAGACGATTTATATATAGGATTGAGATGTCTTGTAAAGTATAGAATACGTGAATTTAGCGTTGGATAAGGCTAAAGCAGTATGATTTTTTTTTACGCAGGCTGTCGTTTATATAATCATAAGAAAGCCACGGAAGCACGGTGGGGATAAAAATATAGTATGTCAGCTTCTTAATATATACAGCCATCATATAGTTACAGCATGGTCGCGTGAAACACCTTCACACAACCATGCGCATTGTTACGATATTAAACGGAGTTTATCGCTCAGTAATTCCCTTCCACTCATCTGTTCGGAACGGGACTGCCGGTAAATGTTCTGAATTTATAAGATTGCATTCCGGGTTGTCCGCCCAGGCATACCGCACTGCTACCGGGTCGGCCACTTTATCCGAATATACTATAACTTCATTCCCTTCAACAATGGCGTTTGCCCAATAGAACTGTTTGTCTTTACCGGCTATTGCAAAACCTGTTATTTCCTTTCCATCTTTTGCAGAAAGACCTGAGCCTGTATTTGTAAAACTAATGCGGATGCGATTGCCTTCCCTTCTGTAAGTCTTATACATAGGACCACATGCTATACCATCTTGTTTATAGACAATCTTGTTGGCAACTAAAGCCAGCCGATATCCCACGTCCTGTTTATTTTTTGGGTGGATATCATTAGCTTCTCCAATATCAATAGCGCAGGCCATACCTGTATTGGGTTGTGAAAGTGTGAGCGATTGTGCTTCTCTTAATTCGGCCCACGAACTTTCCAATGGAAGCTGTTTTGTTTTCATATAGTTTGCCAACTGAACAAACAGGAACGGAAGATTTCCCTGCTGCCAGCGCTGACGCCAGTCGGTAATCAGCATCGGGAATAAAGTCCTGTAATCGTGCGCTGCGTGAGCATTTGATTCACCCTGATACCAGATAAATCCTTTGATGCCGTACGGGATCAGCGGGTATATCATTGCATTAAAAAGCACGGTAGGATAATATTGATAGTTGAGCATTTTCGGAAAGGCAGGCTCAAGATCTTTTTTATACAACCAGTTACCCGCCAGGGAAAATTTAGAAGTACCATCCGCTATATATATATCTTCGGCCGGCGGATTCAAACCACCACCACCCCACAGCATGGCTATCCTTACGGCTATCGTATTCTCTCCTTGTCGTACCAAATGTGCCGGTATGGTAAACGAATGGGTAGCATTGGAATTCCAGATATTCTTACAAATCTCTTGTCCGTTGAAATATAGGGAGTAGTTCATCTCCGGATGTCCGAGACTGATGGTTAGATCTTTCTTTGTGAACGATTCAGGTAGTGTCACTTTCTTTCGTAACCAAACCATTCCTTCATAACTACCAATTCCAAAATCTTTTACCACCTTCGGCATTTCAATGGTTGCCCAGTTAGCATCATTGTAGTCAGTGGCCGAAACAGTTTTATCTGTATTATTCTGAGGATTGTAAACTATATTCCAGATGCGAACCCAGTTCAAACTATCCGCGAGCAGATCTTCGCGGTCCAGCGTGAGTGTATCGTTACTGAGTGTTTTCGCTTTGGTAATTGGTGAAGTCAGCAACATGTCGCGACTCGTCCAGGCTTCTATTGGAGTGCCGCCCCAGGTACTTTGAATAATTCCAACCGGAACGTTCTGATCAACATGAATCTTGCGGGCAAAATAGTAAGCGACCGCTGACCACTCTTTTACATGGGTTGAATCACAAATTTTCCATTTACCACCACGCAGGTTGGATTGAGGTTTTAATTGCTTATCCTGCTCAACAACTAAAAAGCGAATTTGCGGAAAGTTAGCCTTTGCAATTTCTGACTTTGCATCTTTTGCCTGTTGTACCTGCCACTCCATGTTCGACTGACCCGAGGCGAGCCACACATCGCCAATGAGAATTTCTTTCAGACTAATTTTAGAATCATTTTTACCCGACTCTGCAACTTCAAGTATATAGGGGCCGCCTGCTTTCAATACCGGAAACTTGATTTGCCATTTTCCTTCTTTGTTGGCTGTTGTTGTTGCCTGTATATTTCCAAGTTTAGCAATGATGTGTGCACCCGGAGTTGCATTTCCCCACACCGGAATTCTGATACCTCTTTGCAACACCATACCGTCTCCAAACACTTTCGGCAAGGTGATTTGCGCATGCGTATATATCGGAAGAAAAAACACTATTAATAACCAAAGCAGAATTTGTATACGGAATCTCATTAATCTATTTCTTAAAATCATTTCATTTCTTTTACAGAAGTATTTACTTGTCAGCCTATATTTTCAATCCTTCATCGAAGCATCATTTCTTAACTGCTCTTCTGATCGTCTTTGAACCTTGATGATCAACCAGCTCGATGAGATATACTCCTGCAGGCAGATCCTTCAGGGATACTATGACATTGTTTCCCTGTATGCGAGCACTGCCTATCTGTTGACCTCGCTCGTTGAGAAGTGTAACGCTACGCAACACACCTGCATTCGGAATGGTGATCGTTGATGTTGTCGGATTGGGATACATCAATATACCCTGTGCACTTTCATCGTTAATGCCCGTCACAGTTTCCGGTTCTGGTTCCGGTTTGTTATTTACATCATCCCAGTAAATTATACCTCTTCCACCGCCTGCGCTCATATATAGTCTTCCGGCAATGTTCATATCGCCGATCAGCAAGGGTGCACCTGCAAATTCATTTGCATCGTCATTCATCCTGAGCCATGTAGCACCCTGATCTGTTGATCTGAAAAGACCTGTCACTCCAGACACCGTTCCCCAGATAAAAATAGTCGGATAGCTGGATGGCGACATGGCCTTTCCTATACCTATCGATTTGCAGTACGTTACATCCGATATAGTTATATAAGTCGCTCCATGATCGGTGGAATATTTTAATCCATTGAAGCCAAGCGGCACCCACACATGCCCTTCATACCCTGGCACCGTGCGGATCAGGATGGGCTCCCACGGATGGTTCGCCGTTGTTCTACCCGGTGTGCCTGCGAGCGTGAACGCAACTCCTTTATTGGAGCTTTTAAGCATCTCACCATTGGTTGGATTATATATATAGAAGTAATTGGCGTTTACCGGGTCTGCCACCGGGTTAGCATCTCCCAGTGATATACCCGAACAGCTTGACCAGCTTCCTCCATTGTTGGTAGTATAGTATGTCGTGGATGACCACGCAGGACAATGTAGTATAGTAGCGCCATCGGCACTGATCGCTACCCTTCCAGCTGAACCCATGTTTGTAGCAGAGCCAGTCCATGTAGAACCTTTGTCGGACGAATAGTATATAACGTTTCCTCCGTTAGACGCTCGTACAACTTTGTTTGTGTTGCCCACAGCATACGCGATGCTATGGTTATTCGGATCTGAAGGTGAAAGTTTTTGTGATGGATAAGAAGTGAGAGGCTCATGCACAAAACCAGTTACATCTCCGAAAGAAGAAATAAGCGGACCTCCGGGAATACTTATCCCGTCTATGAAGGCTGTCTCTTCAATACCGATCACATCATATTTCCACGATGGATTTGTTGCTGTAATATTGGAGCAGGTATATACTCCGCCACCTCCTATCACACGTACTTTTAACGGATCGGTGTGATCAAACTCAATACAGTCCATCCAGTTGACTGCACCTCCGGTTGTCCACCCCATGCCGTTAGCATCGTATGTGGCATTGGTTCCGTTTTTAAGTGTCCAGGTTAACCCGCCATCCGTGGAGAGAAATATAAAATCTCCCCAGCCTGTACCAAACTGGTTGTTCCAATACATACCGCAGGTGGAGACCAGCACGCGATTAACATTATTCGGATCTATACTTACACCTCCGTATGGATAATCCTGCCAATGAGCAGGCGTAACGTTTGTCCATACACCTGTTGAGGTATTGAGTTTATATACTTTGCCCAATCCGCCACTGGACGCAGGACCTGCATCATCAGCATGGGTAACGTACATGGTTGTTCCCTGCAACGCTACCCGGTGCGGCATGAAGCTCGTGGTTGCCGAAATATCAGTAAATGTCGTGCCTCCGTTTGTGCTCTTGTAAATATTCGCGCCTCCGGTACGGGAAACACCTATATATATAGTTTGAGTCGCACCCCCTACTACGCTGCTGGAAGGATCAAAAAGAACAAAGCATATTCCGTTTTCATTTGGCGTAGTGGTTACGCCACTCCAGGCGAGGTTCCAGGTAACACCGGCATCTGTACTCTTCCACAATCCGTTGGCCCGGGTTCCGCAGTATAGTATATTACTGTTCTTCGGATCTACAGCAAGACGTTCTCCGTTGCCGCGGCCGCTTCCATTTCCATGCGCTTTAAATTTAGACGGAACGTCTGTATAGGTGAATGTCTTTCCTTTGTCAGTTGATTTTAATATAGCGGTTCTTCCGTTGTTGATATAGGATGTACCGCAGAGCATATATATAGTATTGGCATTCTGCGGATCGAGTGCCAAAGCCTCAACACCAATAAATCCGTTCTCTGACTCGTTGAGCCAATCCATCAGCTGAACCCATTTGTTGTTGGCCGCATCCCAGCGGTAAGCTCCGCCTACATCGGTTCGACAATACATATCACCGGATGTTTTATGGGTGATGATTCCGGTCACAAATCCGCCACCTCCAATCGGTACGTTCTTCCAGATATAGTTTTCGGTTTGAGATCTTCCTGCTATCGGAGCAATTACGAAAAGTAAAATTGCCAGGACAGTTTTCAAGATGGTTGTAAAAATCAGGCGCATAATGTCTGGGTTTAAAAGTCTTCAACATCCTCCGTGCTCACCGAACACGAACTCGCAATGTATGTTACACGACTCTGCCTGACGGGTATTGAAAGTCCAAAATAACGGGTGTAAGCGTATAAATCCGGTGAAAATCTTCGTATGCAGCGGTTGTTGATCTCAACTATGTTTAAAAGAAAGGTAGAAACAGGTACCTTCATCAGGCCTACTCACTACATCAATCTTGCCACCCAGGGAAGAAACCTGCGTCTTCACCAAAAAGAGTCCTATACCTTTTCCCTCAACATGTGAATGAAACCGGCTGTATAGCATAAACAGTTTGTCCTTGTATACATTCAGGTCCATACCAAGCCCGTTGTCGCGAATCGTTAAGCTGAACCAACCATCCCGAACTTCGGAATGTATAGCGATCACCGGTTTTCTATTGGGATGTCGATACTTGATTGCATTGCTCACCAAATTCATTAATATACTATGGATGTACGGCTTAACCGCCAGCATCGTATCACCGCTGGAAAAGTTTTCTATGAACGTTGTGCATGTATCCTGGATCTCTCTTTCAAGATTTACTTTTATAAGACGCAGTTCTTCCTGGAGATTAACGGGGACAATCACGGATGTAGAATTTCTGCGCATTTCCAGTACTGTATTCAGATCTTTCACCACGCGATCCAACTCACGTGCCGTGAATACAATCTTATCGGCAATCGACAGTGTCTCCTGCAAATCACTCTTACACATATCGAGTACATTACCAAGACCTAATATCCTCGCTACCGGTGCACGTAAATTGTGAGCGGAAATAAAAGCAAACTGCTCGAGTTGCTGGTTATACTCAACTATATCGCGCGTGCGTTCTTCTACCTCGGCTTCCAGCGTTTCATTGCGAACAATTATTTCTTTATTCTGTTTTTCAATGATCTGCCGGGCTTCTTCCAATTCAACAATCTGTGCCGACACGATATCGCGTTGTGCCGAGATCTCTTCCTGACTCTGTATAAGTTCTTCCTGACTTTCGAGAAGACTTCTATTCCTGCGCTCAAGTTCCTCGGTTCTATTTTTCACTTGAAGTTCCAGCACCGTATTCCGTTCTTCAATACTTCGAACCCGCAATTTATACAACGACAAAAGTGCTGTGCTCAGTACTACCATTCCGATGAGCGCAGCCCACCACGTACGCCACCACGCTGGAAGTATACGGATTGTTAAGGTAGCACCTTGCTCGTTGGGCATGCCATCTTTATTCCGGGCTTTCACCCTGAACGTATATATACCCGGATCAAGGTTGGTAAACATAACAGACCGTTGGTTGTCAACATAATTCCAATCGTTATGAAAACCCTCCAACTTAAAAGCATACTGATTTTTAGCGGTGGCCGTAAAGTTTAATGCCACGTACTTCAGTGAAAAGAAATTATAGTCAGCAGGAAGTGTTATCATATCGGTTTCGCTGATCTGTTGTTGCAATATACCTTTTGAATCTCCGGGCCTTGCCGGTTCATTGCGAATGCGCAATTCCGTGATATATACCGGCGGTATAAATAAATTCTTGTGCACACTATCCGGATTGAAGACACAGACACCTTTACCGGCAAAGAAAAAGTTTCCAACACTGTCGCGAAAGCAAGCACCCGGTTTAAAATTACTTTCCGGGAGCCCGTCTGCCCGATCATAGTTTCGAATTTCTCCTGCCGTGTTGAACCTTGATATACCGGCCATTGTAGCCAGCCAGAGGTTACCGGCTTTATCTTCAAGCATACTCTCGACTATATTATCCGACAATCCATTCTGCGTTGTATATCTCCGTTGAAATTTTCCATCGGCAATAAGATGCAAACCTTTCTGAGTACCTACCCAAAGACGTCCCTGTCTGTCCTCCAGTATGCTATGGCACACTCCGCTTACCTGGATTGAATCGTAATGTGCTGTTGTCTCAAACCGGATCAGTTTATTTTGCAGAGGATCATATCGCAACAACTCTTCAATAGTTCCCACCCATATATTTCCCTTTTTATCTTCATATACCTTCCGCATATATCCATTGAAACTAAACTGTTTTTCACGGGCATATTTAAAGGTACCGGCCTCTATATCCGTGAGTATATTCAAGCCGCCATAGGTTGCTACCAGCAGCTTCTGAGTTTTAGTGGACTGACATATGGAGAATACATTTGGATTGGAAAGAGAACCTTCACGTTTCGGATCGGGCATATAGCGAATGAAAGTATCGCGCGCTTCATCATACCGATTGAGTCCGCCTCCCCAGGTTCCGATCCATATATGGTGCTGGTTATCTTCATATACCGCGAGTACCGCATCTGACCCGAGGCTTCCGGAAGCAGCAGTGTGCCGGTAACGTTTTATACCACGCGGTGATTTTACAACAAGGCCATCTTCGGTACCAACCCACAGACGTTTTTTTGAATCCAGCAGAAGAGCATTTACTACATCATTCTCTACCGGCATATCTATTCCCATAAACGTTTGGTTCAACCGGTCCATCACCGCTATACCGTTGGAATAGGTTCCGATCCATACGCGTCCCTGCCGGTCTGCATACAACGCACGGATAGAATTATCAGCCAGCGATTCAGGATCGTTCTTATTTATCTGAAAGGTTAACAATTCATTTGTAACGGTATTCAATCTGCACAAGCCGCTATTCTCAGTGCCGATCCAGAGATAATTACGATCTTTGCAAAGATGCAGTATATAATCTACCGGTAATGCAGGATTGGACTGCGTATTATATACTATATAGTTATTGGCAGCTATATCGTACTTCTGTAACCCGGCATCCGTAGCGATCCACAAATCATGCTTCCCTCCTTGTATGACTTCGCGCAATTTGGATGGTGAGCCTTGTCTTCGAATAACATTCTTTCTTAAATCCCAACGAAAAAGTCCAACGTCATGAATACCTACCCAGAATTCATGATCAGATATAGGAATGAGCGAACGAACCGGGTGACAGGAATCAAATAAATTATAGTATCGCCCGCGACTGTTGTTCTTGTTTATCTGCTCCACAAAAGCTTTGTGGTTGCGTACACCTGAAATCCAAACGCTTGTGCTGTCTTCATGAAACCCGGCCACTTCACAGTTGAATGAATACTGTGGCAGTCTTCTGAAATTATCCTGCTGCCGGTTATATATATGCAGACCTCCGTTGCTCGTGCTTACCCATAACACACCACGACTATCCTCAAATATTCCGAGGATCGAATTTTTCAAAAGGCTGGTTGTATCACGGGCATCGTTCCTATATATAGTGACATCGTAGCCGTCAAATCGATTAAGTCCGTCTTCTGTACCGATCCATAGAAAGCCACGCGAATCCTGCAGTATACAGGATACATGAGGATTGGACAATGACACCGTTATTTTTAAGAAGTTAACTTTTTCTACAGGTGACTGCGTGAAAGCCTGCGGAGTCCAAAAGAACAACAGCAGTACAATACCCATCGCACGAATCGCAACCATGTTTTGTGTTCTGATATAAAGCCTCGTAGTTGCCCGAATCTTTTACAGCATTCCGAAACTGTTGTCATCCATGATGTATACAATTACAGAATGTCAGGGCAACGAACAAATTTATGGTCGAAGGTAAATTGTGGAAATGAACTTGCGTATCCGTAATAATACGGACATCAGAATGCAGCCAACACGCACATCCGTTTCCTAAGGGCTTGTGTGTTGATATTTTACCGACTCATTTATAACCTGTGAGACGATTTATATATAGGATTGAGACGTCTTGTAACGCGGGGAAAGGTAAAGATAAGGCGCGGATATAGAGTGCAGTCCTATATAAACCACTCACTCAACACCTTGCTGCAGATTGGCGATCTCTTCAAATTCCTCTTCCAGCTTTACACTAAGCCTTTCAAAGATTTTAAAATAACGGGCATATACCGGGTGATCCTGTTGTCTTGGATGGATCGTTTCCTGGAACGGTGTGCTATCTGCAGCAGCTTCCAGGGTCGGATAGATTCCCATATCAATTGCATTCAACAGAAAGGCTCCTCTTGCTGCACTGCTGAAATTGGCCACGGTATGTACCGGCTTGTTAAAAATATCGGCCATAAGCTGTGTACAAAACGGAATGGTAGCAAAGCTCCCGTTAACGGAGAGGCTATTGATTTCGCGATGCTCCTGCAATATTTTGCCGATGCTATATATTTCATATAGTATACCTTCGATCGTTGCGCGAATGAAGTGCGATCGTTCGTGTTTGATATTTATACCGAAGTAAGAACCGCGAGCGTTCGCATTCCACAGTGGTGCGCGTTCACCGAGCAGATACGGTAAATATAGCAGTCCGTTGGAACCCGCACTTACGTTGGATGCATCGCGGATCAGACCATCTACAATTTGCTCCGTATCGAAAGGCACACTGAAATCACCAAACTGTTTTGCAAACCACTCGAATACAACGCCACCGTTATTGGTCGGGCCACCGGAAACGTAGCAGTTGTTTGTAATGAGATAATTAAAGAAGCGTTGCTTTTCATCTTTCAATACTTCCTTGCCAACAATGCGCACCGCTCCGCTGTCTTCGATCGTTACCGTAGCTTTGTCTTCACGCCATACACCGGCTCCGAGTGTTGCCATACAACCGTCACTTGAGCCGATCATAATGCGCGTATCGGGCGACAATCCTAAAGAGGTTTGAAACTCCTTACGAAGTTTACCGGGAGAGCTGAACACCGACATGAGCTGTGGCAACCGATCCGAAGTGATGCCCGCAAAATCAAGCGACTGCGATTCCCACGCGCTCGAATGTATATTTAACAATCCCGTTGCAGAAGCGAGGCTATGGTCAATTGCATATTCGCCTGTGAGCTGCTGCAATATATAGCTCTTCATCGACAGGAATTTATAGGCCTTGTTGAATCGCTCGGGATCATGATTTTTTAACCACGCAATCTTTACCAATGGGGACATCGGGTGAATGGGTGTGCCCGTTGCATTGTAAATCAGCTTACCGAAATCAGACTTCTTCAGATCATTCGCCTCTTTCTTGCCGCGGTTGTCGGCCCACGTAATCAGGTTACCAAGTGGAACACCATGTTTATCAATGGCAAGCAAACTATGCATGGATGCCAAAAAGCAGATCGAACGCACATCATATTTACGGGGATGCAATTTCTCCGTGATCAGGTTCTTCAGCACATATAGCATGGTAATGAAAATCTGCTCGGGGTCCTGCTCGCTATAATCAGGCTGACTGTGAAACGTTGGGTATGATCCTTTTGCCGATGCAACTACATTTCCGGAAAGATCAAATGCAAACACGCGAACAGCATTTGTTCCAAGCTCTATAGTAATGATACATTCCATGTTCGATCGATTTATAGTGGTCATGTCTTCTTTCTGAATTCTATAGGTGTATAGCCCGTAAGCTTCTTGAACGTTGTTGAAAAATGTTGTGATGAATAAAAACCAGTCTCCAGTGCAATGGTAGTTATAGTCATCTCCTGCCGCCTCAGCAACTTGATGGCTTCGGAGATACGAATGTTGATCAGGTAGTTCAAAGGAGAAAAGCCGGTATAGTTCTTTACTTTCTCCGAGAACGCTGTTGTACCTAAACCAATCAAAGCAGCCATCTCTTCAACGGTCCACTGGCGCGCCAGGTCCTCGCGTAACGTCTGCTCAAGCTTGGTAAATGTCTGCGGGAAGTCGCGTCTCAAATTTGTCTGATAGGTTGATTGCCTTACAATCAGTATGAGAAGTTCATCGATGAGATGATTCACACGCGTGGTATACGCCACCTCCTGCTGGCTTAACTCATCTTTGATCGTTTGAAGAATCGTAAACGCTTCCTTTACTCTTGCCAGTACGGAGGTGTTATTAAGCTGCAAAATTTTGCTGATGGTAAGTCGCTCTGTTTTGGACAAGCCACTCCAGTTGCCTACGATCGTTTTCTTATGCTGATCCGTTTGGTTAACCTCGAGACAAAGCCAGCACACTGTGCCTATATCCATAAAACCTTTTGTTCCTCCGAACTTTTGTCCGGGAAGTATAATGGCAAGATCACCGGGGTAAAGTACATAGCAACGATTATTAATGTTCCATTCAAACTTGCCGTCCAGGATATAGTATATTCGTATACCAGAGGTTGCCGTGGTGACGAGGGAGTCGAGTTGAATGCTTGTTATTTTTCGAATTCCGATTTCACTGATGTGTGGGAAACCAGCCAGCTCCAATGATTGTCCGTGATGCAAGTAAAACTGGTTCATTTAAAAGTGACTGTTAGAAATCGAATTTTTTCTTTAGTTCATGACAGGCTCCACAACAAATCTTAAAAAAACATTGCTTTTAACAAGCAACATCCGGTATAAATTTTACAAATAATGTTGTTGCAGCAATCGGTGTTTAAAATTCAACAGTGGCGATTTTTGGAAGTTTGCTGGCAACGGTCTGAACAGTTTGCACAAACAAGCCAGTCAACCTGTGAGTCGCCTATATATAAAATACTTTGTCACCGTTCTCGTCTTGTCCTGCTTATTCGCAACGGATGGCCGGTCGCAAAAAACAGCAGACCTATATCCATTCCTCGATACCCGGCTGCCGATCGAACAACGCGTCAACGATCTGGTAGCACGCATGACATTAGATGAGAAGATCGGGCAGATGATGAACGATGCACCGGCTATTGACCGGCTTGGTATACCACGGTATAACTGGTGGTCGGAAGGATTACACGGTGTTGCACGCGCAGGCCTGGCTACCGTGTTTCCACAGGCTATAGGTTTGGGTGCAACCTGGGATGACAAGCTGATATACCGTGTCTCAACCTCCATCGCTGATGAAGCGCGGGCGAAGCATCATAACTTTGTTCAGAAAGACAAACGGTATATATACCAGGGTCTCACGTTGTGGTGTCCTAACATTAACCTGTTTCGCGATCCGCGCTGGGGTCGTGGTCAGGAAACGTACGGTGAAGACCCGCTACTCACGGGCACCCTCGCTACGGAATTCATTAAAGGCTTGCAAGGCAACGACCCGACTTATTTCAAGACTATAGCAACTGTAAAACACTTCGCTGTACATAGCGGACCCGAGCCGGAACGTCACTCCTTCAATGCCGAGACGAACGAGCACGATCTTCGCGACACATACCTGCCGCATTTCGAGATGGCTATCAAAAACGGAAAACCTTATTCGGTGATGTGTGCCTATAACCGATACAATGGAGAAGCCTGTTGTGGCAGCCCGCGATTACTCAGTGATATACTGCGCAACGAGTGGGGCTTTACCGGTTTCATTGTGTCTGACTGCGAAGCTATCACCGATATATATAAATACCATAAAATTGTACCTACGCCAGAAGAAGCGGCCAGCATTGCAGTAAAAGCAGGAACCGATCTGGAATGTGGAAAGGTATATCAAAACCTGAAAGAAGCCGTCAGTAAAAATCTGATCCGTGAAGCAGACATTGATATAGCGGTGAAGAGACTTTTTACCGCGCGTTTCAAACTTGGGATGTTCGATCCGAAAGAGAAAGTAAAATTTGCACAGATCCCCTACTCCGTTGTTGATAGCAAAGAACACCAGGCACTCGCACTGGAAGCCGCACGCAAATCAATCGTGTTGCTGAAGAATAAAGACAACGTTCTTCCTTTGAAAAAAGACGTTCGATCGGTTGCCGTGATCGGCCCCAACGCTGATCAATGGCTGATGCTACTCGGAAATTACAACGGTGTACCTTCACAAGCTATAACTCCATTGAAGGGTATAAAAGAAAAAGTCTCTGCAAACACAAAAGTATTGTTTGAGCAAGGATCGGAGCTGGCCACGGGCATGCCGATGTTTTACCCGATCGCTGGAAATATACTCTTCACGCATGAGAATAAGCCTGGACTAAAGGCAGATTTCTATAACAACATCACCTTCTCAGGAAAACCACTCTTCTCTACTATAGTGCCTACACTCGATGCAAACTGGTTCGATAAAGCACCACGCGAAGGAATGAACGATGACAATTTCAGTGTTCGGTGGACGGGTGAACTAAGACCTGCTCTATCGGGAACGTATCAGCTGGGTATCATAGCTACGTGTAACACCAGGCTATATTTGAATGACAGCGTTGTTGCTAAAACAGTATATCACTTCCGTGATGAGTATGGCGATCCGAGACTTCGAAAGTCAGTTCCGATTACACTCGAGGCCGGTAAAAAATATAGGATCGTTGTTGAAGCTATAGAAACATTTGCTGATGCGCAGGTTCAACTCGTGTGGGCTGCACCGAAACCCAATCTCAAACAAAATGCACTCAACGCAGCGCGACAGGCAGATGTAGTGGTCATGTGTATGGGACTTACACCGAACATGGAAGGCGAAGAAATGGATGTAAAGATTGACGGTTTCCGCGGTGGCGACCGAACGAGGATTGATCTTCCGCTCGCTCAACAGGAATTGATCAAAGATGTTACCGCACTTGGTAAACCTGTTATACTCGTATTATTAAATGGCAGTGCACTCGCTGTTAATTGGGAGAACGATCATGTTGCTGCCATTGTGGAAGCGTGGTATCCGGGACAAGCCGCAGGTCGTGCTATCGCTGATGTATTGTTCGGTGACTATAATCCCGGTGGAAGACTGCCTGTAACATTTTACAAATCTACCGATCAGCTTCCTGACTTTGATGATTATCACATTACGAACCAGACCTATCGCTATTTTTCAGACACGCCTCTCTATCCGTTTGGTTATGGATTGAGCTATACTACATTTCAATATTCGAATTTAACCACCGAAAAAATTACAGGAGATTCGCTTCGCATCACAGCAAAAGTAACGAACACCGGTAACCGTGAAGGTGACGAAGTGGTGCAGGTATATGAATCATCAAAATATACCGCTGGCAAAAAAACACCGATACGATCTTTAGTTGCATTCAAACGCATTCATCTGAAAGCGGGGGAATCGCGCGAGGTAACGTTCAAGGTAAAGCTTGCCGCTATAGCAGAGCCTGTGAACATCAGCGTTGGCGGAGGACAACCCGATGCACCGCTGAAGACGACTTCCAATGTATTGACCAAAGCTATATCCACCCCGTAATCACCACTATGAAACTATATAATACAACACGAGGAATTATCATTGAACACTTAGGCGCGTACTTCCTTTCTAAAAAAACAGACTGGGATGTATTTGTCAATCGTTCCAATCTGTTCGCACAGTTGCTGGAAGAAATCCGATCGCTTGATGCAGATGCTTCGCTGGCCGGTATAACCGAGGCAAACTTGCTTCCGCCCATTTCCAAACAGGAAGTATGGGCTTCGGGCGTTACGTATCAGCGAAGCCGAGAAGCACGAATGGAAGAATCAAAAGATGCCGGTGGTGGAGATTTTTATGCGCGTGTCTATGAAGCACCGCGTCCCGAATTATTCTTCAAGGCTGCACCATACCGAACCGTTGGCACAGGCGGAAAGGTAAGAATCCGGAAAGATTCCAAATGGAATGTACCCGAGCCGGAGCTTGTGTTGTTCATTTGTTCAGCCGGTACCATTGAGGGGTATACCATCGGTAATGATATGTCATCGCGAGACATCGAAGGCGAAAACCCACTATATCTGCCGCAGGCAAAGTGCTACGATGGAGCGGCTGCCATCGGACCATGTATATATATACCGGAACATCCGATTGATCCGGACACTATGATTCGCATTTATATTCATCGGGCTAGTGAAATTGTTTTCTCCGGTGAGATCTCAAT
>CBIHOZ010000117.1:0-21811 GCA_966211525.1 uncultured Chitinophaga sp.
CATGACCGCTGCCGAGCATCAGTATAGCTACACCTAGACTCGCACCGGAGGTAATACCCAACACTGACGGACCGGCCAACGGATTTCGGAAGAGCGTTTGCATTTGCAGACCACTGACAGAAAGTGCGGCTCCGGCAAGTATAGCAGTAAACGCTTTGGGGACGCGTATATTCTGAACGATCTTGAGCCACGCTATATTTTCAGAACCTTGTCCTGTTAATATAGCGATCACATTCGGGAGTGGTATATATACCGAACCCAGCACAAGATCGAGCAGTAGCAATATCAATACTGCAAGTCCCATCCATGCAATCCAAACCGCCCGCGAAGTCAATGCGGGTAGCTGCAGTTCTTCCTGCGCTATACCTCGTGTACGCCCGAACATACCAATTATATCGAACGGTACGGAAAGCGATCGGGTACACTAACGGTATGGCTACACGCAATCTGCGAGACAGCGCTGTTACCGGCAGGTGATGTAATCAAGGGTCGCGTATCCACAAAGTGGCATACGGCCCATACGGGAATGATGTGCTGATATAGTTTTTCCATGCTACTGTGGCTTTTCACCCGAAAGCGTTAAGTTGTTATATAGCTATGGCAGGTCTTCTGACTTTCCCGGTTCAGGTGCCTTCCCGTCCGATTGATGTATTATATCAACCTGGCGACAGTGGCCTTGTTACCTGAACACAGCCGTTAAGAAATTTAACAGCAGGATTACAGCAGCGGGTACTGTTCCGGACTTACACCGGATTCCCTTTTAATGCAGTTATTCAGTATCAATAACTGCAACCGTAACTGCGACAAATGTATAATAAATTCCGACAAATAATAATGAGCCATGTTTATCCTTTCAAAAAAAGGACATAAGGCTGCTATATTAAAGAAGAGTCTCGCGATGAATATCACTGAAATGTACGTGGAGTTTTTCGGCCAGCAGACGGGCATTGTCCAGCTTTACAAATCCATGTTCAGTATTCAATATCCGTGTATAGGACAATGATTTCAGGTAACGCTTGTAATAACCAACCGCTTCTGCAAGCGGGTCGTGGGTGTGATCTATAGCAGCGTTGATTCGGCCATCGGTAAAAATATAGAGATGATGTTGCACGTGACGCGATTGAGCCGAACGATGTAACAGCTGATATACTTTTTCGAAACCAGCCGTCAGGTTTGTTTTACCACCCGTCTTAAGTTGTTGTAAGGCTGTTCCAAATTGATCCGCGTGTGTTGTGGTGTGATGAAAAACTTCAGCCTGTCCGTTGCGTAAACCTATACCGGCAAATGCTACCTGGCGGCCTTTATGTTTTTCGAGTGTTTGTTCAACAACACCTTTGGCATAGCGTATCTGATCTTCGTGCGCCATCGATCCGGATGAATCAATCAGGTAATATACTTCGAGTTTTCCTTTGGAACGATCCGGTATATAGGAGATTGAAAAATTACCAGTAGCTGTATAATTCTTCACGGTATTAAACACGTCTATTTTTCGGTCAGTTGCTTTACCTGAACCGGTATAGTGCCGTGTAGCCATGGAGGCTATAGCTTTTCCTTTGCTGGCAGCGTTATGTTCTGTTTTCAAAAACTTTAAAGCACCGCTGACGGAAATCGGGTCGAACGTTTTTTCTGATTCTGATGTATGGCTGGATTTACCAGTTCCGCCTCCGTTGTTACTATTGGAGTTCTTTCCACCGGTATTATTATCCGATGATGTCTTCGAACGATGCCTTAAGACGAAAGGAGCAACGGTATCAACATGCGCAGTAGTAACGTATGCATCGCCTTGCAACGCAGCATACGCGCGGGCCGCTTTTACCAGGAGTATATCAGCACGAAGTCCCTCGGTGTGATGTTGTACGCTGACAGCAGATGCATGCCCGATCACAGCTTCCGGAATTTCGACAGCATGCAGCCGGCTACACGCTTGCAGCAAGCGTTGCTGTATCTCCTGCTGATCGTACTTCCATTTATCAAGCATCACCTGGGCATCCAGGTCAAAATCAATTCTGCGCTGTGTTATTATTTTCCGAATGGCTATATCCTGTGGCGTTCTCACTTCAACACATAAACCAAAACGATCGAGCAATTGCGGACGAAGTTCTCCTTCCTCCGGGTTCATGGTTCCGATGAGACAGAACTTGCTGTCTTGCCACATCGATAGTCCTTCGCGCTCCAGGTAATAGCCACCGGAAGCGGCCGCATCCAGTAGTATATCCGTCAGGTAATCATTCAGAAGATTTACTTCATCAATATATAGTATACCGTGGTTCGCCTGTGCCAGCAATCCTTTCTTCAACACCTGTCGCTTCTCATTAATAAGTATTTCCAGGTCAACCGAACCAAGCACCCGATCTTCGGATGCACCTACCGGGAGATTTATAAAGTTAAAATGCGGATCGATCGCATGCATCAATTGACTGAGTGAACGTACCGTGGTTGTTTTGCCTGTGCCTTTATCGCCCAGCACCAGTATACCGCCTATACTTGTATCAACCATCAGTAACTCTATAGCCAGTTTAAATTCGGACTGGCCTGCGATGGCTGCATACGGAAAAACAGGATTTACTTGCATAGGATTCGTTATGTTTGTTACCGGCAAAGAACAAAAGTGAAGTAAATTTGTAAAAAATGAAAATCGATCGGTAAACGATCTCACTTCACGTATATATACTTCGCGAAAAATATGAGCAGGTAAAGATGATATTGGCGCTCGATACGTATTATCAAAATAACACAGCAAAGACAGTTTGTATTCGCTTCCGTCATTGGACTGACGAACAACCTGCCGATGTAGTAACGGAAGTACTTGACCGTGTAGAAGAATATCAACCCGGTGCTTTCTACAAGCGCGAGCTTCCGTGCATTCTGAGTATTCTGAAGAAGACAGATCTTCAAAATATCGAGTCGATCATCATTGATGGATATGTTGTGCTGGATGATACAGGTAAGCATGGCCTGGGCGGACACCTATATGAAGCATTGGACAGGAAAATCCCGGTGATCGGCGTAGCCAAGACAAATTTCGCAAACAATACTATTTACAAAGGTGAAGTATACCGCGGCGATAGTAAACGCCCGCTGTACATCACAACACTCGGTATACCGCTTGAGACAGCGTGTGACTATATACGTTCCATGCACGGCCCCTATCGAATCCCAACGTTACTAAAAACACTCGATACACTTACCCGGCAATAGCATTTGTTGCCTATGCAGTACGTTGTAAATATGCATGTGCTATAGATAGAGCCACACATACGTTTGCAGTCATGTACCATTTAAACGGATTGCAGAAGTCTCAAATGCAGTATTCATTACATAAACCGTCCGGTTGTTATTTGTTGGCGTAAACTTGCATCAGAATTCAAAACAAAAGAAGTGTAGCACGGCATACGCTTTCAATTAAACACGAATATCCATGACAACTCGCGATAACCTTGTACGAAAAACATCCTTGTATACGATGGCCGGATTGAGCGATCCTCGATTAACAGGCGAAGCATTCAATCGTTCCGGGAAACTGAAGACAACAGCCAACAGCTTCTCTGTTTTTCTACAGAGACTATTTTCAAAACTGAATTGGATCAGCGCACGCCATTCCTGAAAATATACTATTGTGCTTTAACAGTATATATAGACTTCATAAAAAAAATCTCACGCGGCATTTCAGCTGATTTAACCTCCCTATTTTTAAACAGGTGGTTATGATTCGTTGGTAACTATGATTAGCTTTGGTGAAATAGCCCAAGCGTTCATACAATCATGATTATACCGAATCAGAAATCATTATTCAGCATGCCATCCGGCATCACCTTTCTGAACTGTGCTTATATGTCACCGCTGTTGAAACGCGCGCATGAAGCCGGCATAGAGGCCTTGCAAAAACGCTCTCATCCCTGGAAGATTGTTATTGATGATTGGTTTACTCCCGGAGAAACACTGCGAAATCTTTTCGCTCAGATCATACAAGCCAATAAAGAGTGTATTGCGCTGATACCCTCTGTGAGTTACGGCATGGCGACAGCTGCCAGAAATATAGCGCTCCGTTCAGACCAGAGCATTGTGCTGCTTGATCAGCAGTATCCATCCAATGTATATGCGTGGCGTGAGCTGGCACGCGAAACAAAATCACGAATCATTACGGTAACGAAACGCGATGATGAATCGTGGACAGACGCCATTCTTCAGCACATCAGTATAGATACCGGACTTGTTGCTATACCAAATTGTCACTGGACGGATGGCTGCCTCATTGATCTCGAAGTTATCAGCAAGCGTACCAAAGCTGTGAATGCTAAACTTGTTATTGATGCGAGCCAGTCGCTGGGAGCGTATCCGCTAAACATTCAAAAGATACAACCTGACTTCCTCGTTACAGTCGGGTATAAATGGTTAATGGGACCTTACGGACTGGCCTATCTATATGCTGCTCCGGAATATTGTCAATCCGGTAAGCCGCTTGAACATTCGTGGCTCAATAAAAAAGAGAGTGAAAACTTTACGCGTCTGGTTGATTACCAGGATGAATATAAAACCGGTGCACGAAGATTTGACGCGGGCGAGTTTCCCAACTTCAATAATATAGCCATGGCCATTGCAGCACTCACGCAAATTCTGGAGTGGGGTGTTGAAAATATACAGGAAACACTGGCCTCCTTAACGACCAGCATAGAAGACAAGGCACGCGCGAAGGGACTTGGTGTTCCTGCCCGTTCGATGCGTGCGAGTCACCTGATCGGTATATCTTTTCCGTTTGATCAGATACAGACGCTGAGCAAACGCGTTGCCGATCAAAAAGTATATGTGAGCTTCCGCGGAGAAAAGATGCGTGTAGCCCCGCACCTGTATAATGATGAACAGGATGTTGAACGGTTGTTCGAAGCTATTGGCTGATGACTCTAAACTATATATAGCCGAACAACTATATATATTTACCATGAAGGCTACCAGCGACCATGATTTATACTTATTTTCGAACCTCATTTTTGTATGACGCATAGTATTCCTCAACTCCGATCTGTCAACGTAACACGTTACGTTACTCCGCTGCGTGAAGGAGGATCCATGCCGGCTATTGCTGAAGCAGACGATCAGTTCTTATATGTACTGAAGTTTCGCGGTGCAGGACAAGGTCGCAAGGCGCTGATCGCTGAACTGATCGGCGGTGAAATTGCACGGGCACTCGGACTGAGAGTTCCTGAAATTGTATTTGCTCATCTCGACAGTGCTTTCGGTCGCATTGAAGGCGATGAAGAAATACAGGATTTGTTAAAGGCCAGTGTAGGACTCAACCTTGCATTGCATTATTTGTCAGGCTCAATTTCATTTGATCCGCTGGTAACAAAAGTTGATCCTTTGCTTGCTTCGCAGATCGTGTGGCTTGATAGTTTTTTATTGAATGTAGACCGCACAGCACGCAACACCAACATGCTTTGGTGGCATAAAGAATTGTGGCTGATCGATCATGGTGCTGCGCTATATTTCCATCACGCCTGGAATGACTGGGACAAACCGCAGCGATCTTTTCCGAATATTAAAGATCATGTACTCCTCGCACAGGCATCAGAACTTGCAACGGTTGATGAAGCATTTCGTGCTATACTTACATCCGAACGTATCCATGAAATTGTCTCATTGATACCGGACGAGTGGCTTGCCGATGAACCTGCTTTCGAAAGTATAGATCAGCATCGCGAAGCCTATATCAAATTCCTGGAGACAAGAATTACCAACTCTGATTTTTTTGTTAAAGAAGCGCAGTATGCAAGAGAATCACTTATTTGAATATGCTGTTATCCGGGTAGTGCCCCGGGTTGAGCGCGAAGAGTTTCTCAACGTGGGTGTTATTCTGCTTTGTTCGAAGCAAAAGTTTTTACAGACCGCTATAACACTCAACGAAGAACGCATCCACGCTTTTTGCAACACGCTTGATCTTGATGAGCTGAAAGAATACATCCGTTCATTTGAACGCATCTGTGCCGGAGGTCCGCAGGGAGGCCCGATCGGAAAATTAGCTTTGGCCGAACGTTTCCGTTGGCTTACCGCCACACGCAGTACTATTGTGCAAACTTCAAAAGTACATCCCGGCTTGTGTCGTGATGCTTCCGAAATGTTGACGCGTTTGTATACAGAACTCGTTTTATAAGCTGAAGGTGAAGCCTATAATTTTCTGACGGCACAATGAAATTTTTCACGTCCATTTAGCGTTTAAACGTATAATTATCAGGCAGAACCTCACTACACTGCACGATAATTATTTATCCGGATTTTAAAGAATCGTAGAGATTCTTTAGATACATTTGCTTTGATTAAACCAACGTATGCAGAGGACCAATTCCGGTCTTTTGTTGCTCCACTTTATTTATTATTTACTAAATCTGTCTGTACACATATATGGTGTGGGCTAATCGTGTTGCCTTTGCGTTGGTACTCGTTATCGGTCTTGTAAAGATCGGTGTATCGCAATCCTTTCGTGCTGAGTCTGGGATACTGGACGCACGTCATTGGAACTTTCAAAAACGTTTACCGCTTTCAGGATATTGGACTTTTCATGAAGGACAATTGTTGTTACCTGAGCAAGTGGATACACTTCGCGGCATAACACAATTTTTTCCCGCGATCTGGAACGAAGGCTCGGAAGACAAGCAGCGCATTGAGTATGGCACATACGTACTGAAGGTATTATTACCAGACTCTGTTCAAAAATTAGGACTCGAAATTCCGCAGCTATATAACAGTTATATACTTTGGGTAAATGGAATGAAGGTGGCGTCTACCGGTGTAGTTGGAAATACGATGGAAACAACGCAGCCAAAGTGGGTACACCAAACCGTTACATTTCCACATGCTGAAGATACACTCGTGGTCGTTTTGCAGATCGCTAACTTTCATCATCATAAAGGCGGAAGTAAAGCTCCTATCCTGCTGGGTTCTGCGGAAGGTATAGCGAAACATCTTTCGAGAGAAGTAACGATCAATGTTATTGAAGCAATCATTCTCTTCCTTGCGGGGATAATATTCCTGACTATATTTTTCGCTAAAAAGAAAAGAGTAATTCTATATTTCGCGTTGCTCAGTCTTACGTGGGCCATACGATGTTTATTCTCAAACCTGTACCCGGTAGTTGTATTCTTCCCCCATATCGATTGGCAGTTTCTTGTCAAGACCGAATACCTGACGCTATATTTCGCCGTGATGTGGGCTATACTTTTCCTGCACCACCTGCTTGACCGGTTAAGCCATGCAGCACTTACCTATATTATTGTAACGTTGAATGCACTGTTTGTTATCTATACTTTATTAACACCGGTGGTCATGTTTTCGCAGTGGCTGTCGCTATACCTGGCGGTGGCGGGAGTTGTTATTCTGTATGGCGGCTATCTTATTGTTCGCGCATTGCTTGCCGAACACGTTGGCTCGTGGTTCCTGATGGGCAGTATACTTACCGGTGTTATTATCTTCGGATACGATATACTAGCCTATAACACCGCATTCAACTATAACTATATATTTCTGAGTACAGGATATCTCGTTATCTTTTTACTGACGGCACTGGCGTTGTTGCTCCATCTGGGTATACTCAAGAGTAAACTTCAGAGCAGAGATGTACTTACGTATGAAGATTTCTTCCAAAAGAACAGCAAGTAAATATATACTGATTGATTCCCGGCAGGACTAATAATCTGTGTCGAGTCCGAGGCGGTCTTTCAATTCTTTGAGAGCCGGATTCTTTTCCATCAGGTATTCAAATTTCTCGCGGGGTGTATACATTACTTTCCGCGTGTCTTCAATGATGCGCATCTCACCAAAGATCTGAATGGAATTATTCTTCAGTTTATCACGAACAAATGTAGAGAGCTCTATACGCAGGCCGTTCAGCATCATCTCCTGCACGGTGTTATGAAGATGTACTGTTACTACATTGTCTTTAAGATCATACGGCTGTGTCAGCAAGTGATACTCGGCCTGAAACTTTTTACGCGACTCTGCAAATTCTTCCCACACGGCACGCAGTTTCTCCGGAGTAAACGGTTCATCCTGCTCAACTTTAACCTGTGCAGCGGTCTGTTCTTTTTTAGGTTCAACCTTTAAAAGATCGGTTAGCTTAACCGTTGTTTTCGGAGCATCCTTGAATTTTGATTTCTCAGCAAAGTTCGGCTTCATCGAAAGGCCTGCGGGTGTCTCCGGTATATTTTCCGAAGGCGTTTCAACTGCAGGCTTTGATGGAATGGATGGTGTTGATGAACTTGTTACCGGAGGAGTTGTTACCGGTGGAACTGTTGTTGATGCAACTGGCGGTGCAGACACTTCAGGCGTTGTTTCTTCCGCCTGCTCAGCCTCACCTTCAGACTCTACACTAATTTTTTTTTTAAGCCTGCCTCAGCAAGTCCGTTTAATGCAAGTTGATCGGCCTTCAATACGCTACCCACGTGTGCCATCTTCATCAACGCCAGCTCTACCGAGAGACGCTGATTCTTGCTTCCCTTGTAATTGATATCACACTGGTTGGCAATGTTAAGCCACGTCAGCAACAACGAAGGCGGGCAAGCCTGAGCCTGCTGTACATATTTCTTTTTAACGCTGTCAGGAACTTCCATGAGTTGTACCGTGCGCGCATCCTGAGACACCAGCAGGTTACGGAGATGTTCGCTCAAGCCAACAATAAAATTATGACCGTCAAAACCTTTGCGCAGAATTTCATCGAGTAACAACAAAGGCTGTGTATGATTCTGTGACAACAATGCATCAATCACCTGGAAGTAATAATCGTAATCCAGGATGTGCAGATTGCTCAACACATTCTTGAACATTACTCCTTTACCAGAGGAGTATGTTACCATCAAATCAAAAATGGAAAGTGCATCGCGTAATGCACCATCTGCTTTCTGACTGATCAGGTGAAGTGCTTCGTCTTCAGTTGGTATACCTTCGTGCTGCGCAATCTTTTTCAGGTGATTGGCAATATCACTGATCTGTATCCGGTTGAAATCAAAAATCTGACAACGTGAAAGAATGGTAGGAATTACCTTGTGTTTCTCTGTTGTCGCCAGAATAAAAATTGCATATGAAGGTGGTTCCTCGAGCGTCTTCAGAAAAGCGTTGAAGGCCGCGTTCGAGAGCATGTGAACCTCGTCTATAATATACACTTTGAATTTTCCGAACTGAGGCGGGTAACGAACCTGGTCGATCAGGTTACGAATGTCTTCCACCGAGTTGTTGGAAGCTGCATCGAGTTCAAAAATATTAAGTGAATTATTTTCAGTTCTTTCTTCAAAACCATTGATCAGGCGCGCCACGATACGCGCGCAGGTTGTTTTACCCACACCGCGCGGTCCGCAAAACAAAAGTGCCTGAGCAAGTTTATTGTTATCGATAGCATTTTTGAGCGTAGTGGTAATGTGTTCTTGTCCAACCACTTCGTCAAACCCCGTAGGGCGATATTTACGTGCCGATACAACAAAGTTTTCCATGCGAGGGCGCAAGATAAAATTGAAATAACAATTAGCAATGGACAAACGGATAAACGTGTTTAAGTATGTACGTGAGTACGTGTTTACGTTGGTGGAACTGAATTTATCGGCGAGTCGTGCGCGAAACTTTTTTCGTTTTATATTTGTCTCCCTTTTGCCGGAGCATTCCGGAATGTTCATTGAAACAAGAAATACATTTTAGCGTTACACACCTGAGTGTTTTCCTGTTTAAAAAAATCGGGGCCGACCGGTTTTGACAGGATGTTTGAGGTCGTATGTAAGCATGCAGGCTCATAGGATGAGAGCCTTGAAAGATAGTCCTGAATCATACTTGGCGAGTCTAACTACGCCATGGCTGCTTAATTTAGCGATACGCTAGATTAGCCTCGTCCCGATAAGATCGGGAAAGCCATCATCGCTCAGCATTGTCGTTTTGCAGGTGCTGGTTAGCGGTGTCGTAATGCAGAACTGCTCCGCGTGATGTTGCTAAGCGCGGTTAAGACACAGTAACTAAGGTGTAGTTTGGCTGTTGCCTGCCTTGCTGCACTCGACAATCAAAGTCAACTAAGCATGTAGAAGGTACGAGTTCATCTTCTCTGGACCAGAGTTCGATTCTCTGCGGCTCCACGATATTTCCGCTTTAAAAGCAAAAGCCCCGACTGCATTGATCGGGGCTTTCGTATTTTGTGTATCTCTATTAATTAATATCGTCACCGATGAATTATCTAAACAATTTTGTCGTGTCTCTTTTTTTATACGATTGCTGAACATCCCTCTTAAAAAAAAATGATATAAATAAGTTCTTTACATCCCCTACTTGTAGAACTTCGCTACCCAATACGTTAACCGGACCAACTGTACCATTTATACTATACCAAGTAGTATTCACATCTTTTTTACCAATTACAAAATGCTTAAATGTATGAGGGTTATCGTGTAGTCGCGTCTCTACAACGAAGCCAATATCACCAGCCATACATTGAATATAATCTCCACTTGTATCCTCTAAAATAAGATAGGGCAAGTCAAGAGGATGTAACATCTCAACCATATCAATGACATCCTTTTCCGTCACCGACTCACGTGAATTAACCTTGCCTTTGTTATCAAATTGCAATTTCATTTCCTATCTAAATTTAGAGGAAACTCCAACAATATAGTTTTATATTGGATTTAAATACTTTGATAATCATGAACATCCTCATCATCTACTCACACCCCAGTAAAAAGTCGTATACATACCAGGTACTCGAGCAGTTGAAGGATGAACTCGTTACGCAGAATTGGAATATAGCTATATCAGACCTGTACGCAATGGATTTTCAGGCTGATATGACCGAACAGGAATACGAACGCGAAGGGTTTGCCAGAATGGAATTACCGATCGCGAAAGATATTATTTCGGAACATCAGAAAATTGAGAAAGCGGACTGCATCATATTTATATACCCGGTGTGGTGGAGCGACTGTCCCGCGAAGTTGAAAGGCTGGTTCGACAGAGTATATTCGGTTGGCTATGCATACGGACACAACAACAGCATGCAAAAGATGAAGTCCGTCAAGTATGGCGTTGTAGTTTGCACGGCCGGTCATCCCAACGACTTCTTAACCGAGATTGGTATAGCACAGAGCATGCAAAACGTTATGCTTGATGACCGGCTCGGGAAACGATTCGAACATAAAGAAATGATAATCCTTGGAGGAACCTTGCAGATCGAACAAGTCAGAGATATACATAGCAGCCTGATCAAACAACTTCCATTGAAGATAAAGGCACACTGCTTGTAGTCACACGAAGTAATTCAGGGAAGCCGATCGTTCAAACATTCATCGTAGTATGTACTTGTTCCGCCAAGTTACAATTACCATCGTGAAGTGTAGAATAAAGTGATTCAATATTTACACTACTTCTATCAGAACTCTATTCTGTGCACGGTAAAGTATATCAGCGCATCGTTTAAAAACAGGCACAACATTATAAAGGCACACAAAGCGTCCTATAATTTTTTATTTAAAACTTAAAACAAGACACTATGAAAAAATTATTGTTTGCCTTCACCCTCATGCTTGCAACAACAGCATTTGTGTTTGCACAGGATACTACTTCTACGCAAAGAAGCAGAGACCGGCAGAAAACAGATCGATCATCTGATCAGCAGTCCAGTGCAGAATGGAACATGACTGACAAAGACGTGATCGCGGCATCTGAACTTCCGCAGAATATCCGTCAGCAATTGGAAGGATCGGATTACAGCGGATGGACTGTTCAGAATGCTTATCGGAAACAAAAGAACAACCAGACCTTTTATGCCGTTGAACTTAGCAATGGAAGTCAGACCAAAAAAGTAAAGTTTGATGCGCAAGGCAATGTTGTGAAGGAGAAAAACAAGCGTGACAAGAATCAATAAAAGATCACAACAAAAAAATAAGGTGCTTCGAGCACCTTATTTTTTACGGTATATATACACTCTGAATACTACGCAGCGCTACCGCTTTAAAGATTCATCAAACAACTTTGCTTTTCGTTCTACTTCTTCTTTTGAATCAGTGGAAGTGATCGATTCTATACCTTGCAGCTTACACAGTTTTTCCAGCGCATCACGTTGACTTCGCTGAAGCATGGTCTGCATTTCCAGATTTCTCACAACCACATCAATCTTCCAATACCAAAGCGCGAGCGCACGAAGTATTAAAAAGATACCCAATACGACAGCGAATACAATACCAAGCAGTACGATTGATTCGGTTAAATTACTATTGTTCATAAGTGCGGGGTTAAATATTACTTAGTCAATCTCATACAATTCTTCGATACCCGTACATGTTTTCTCCGAACGATATCCTTTTGTTTCCCAACAGTACCGTATTCTTTCCGAATACGCCAAGCTTCAATCCCGGGAGCACTTCGAACGATATATACTCACATGGAATAGAGACAATTCATAAATTGATTATCTTACTGTTATATGAATCGTTTCAGTATCGTCATGTTGCTGGCGGCAACGGTATGTTACGCCCAACAGCCTGATCGCCCCGCCAAAGACTACCTGGGTCTGCTCCGTTTCCCGGACATTACGTACCATATATACCTCACGATGCAGGGCGCTCAGCCTGAAGTTATCAATGCTACCTTCAAGGCAAATCAATTTCCGCTAGATA
Organism: uncultured Chitinophaga sp.; assembly: GCA_966211525.1. Taxonomy (GTDB): domain Bacteria; phylum Bacteroidota; class Bacteroidia; order Cytophagales; family Cyclobacteriaceae; genus Ohtaekwangia. The sequence continues at coordinate 12,630 of CBIHOZ010000117.1, forward strand.
CCATTTACTTCCGTCATGACTCGCTATACTTCAAGCTGGCAGAATATTTTTCCGAATACCATGGGCTTTATCAGCATGAGACAGGCCGCATCACCGGGTACTGGACGGGCGAAGACTCCAAGCGTTACCCTTTGGAATTTATACCGGTAAATCCGGATACGGTATCAGGTCTCCGCCCCCGAACAACGCCCTACCGCTATAGAACTCCGACTGCGATGCGCGATGGATTGAGTACAGATTCTGCCTCCAATCAGCAGGTAAATATCAATGCGATTGATAATTTGATGCAGCGTATTACCAACGGCACATACCAGGATATTCATAGCATTCTGATCACACGCAACAATCACCTCATAGCAGAAGAATACTTCTATCGTTACCATCACGACTATGCATACAATATACAATCGGCAACCAAGAGTATAGTTTCAGCGCTCACCGGCATTGCTATAGAACGAAAGGAGATCAGAAGTATATATGATCCGCTGTGCACCTATCTTCCCGCCTATAGATCCCTGGCCTGCAATAACCAGAATAAAACCATCACCCTGCAGCAGCTACTTACCATGAGCACCGGCATTCCCTGGGATGAACAAACCTACGACTATGCCGATGCACGCAACAGCTTGGTGATAGCGTCCGATGAAAAAGATCAGTTCACATACTTGTTATCCTTGCCGCGTAATAAACCGGCAACACCGGTGTTTGCCTATAATTCACTGAACCATACTTTAATGAATGCAGTGCTGAAACATGCTACCAAACTCAATAATAAAAAAGAACTTACGAAGCGTATACTGCAACCACTGGGTATAGAAAAATACAACCTGGGAAATACCAACCCGATGGGTGTCATTGGAGATATAGGACTGCGACCGCGCGACATGATGAAATTCGGATTGCTATACCTGAACAACGGGCAATGGAACGGACAACAACTTGTACCTGCCTCGTGGATAAAGGAATCTACCACGCCTCATATACAACCTACATCAACGCTTGGCTACGGCTATTTCTGGTGGACGCGCAATTTCGGATGGAAAGAAAAAAACGTATCATCGTTCTTTGCGTGGGGATATGGCGGCCAGTATATCATTGTTATACCCGAGCTGCAGGTAACGATAGTTATGTCGGGCAGTCATTGGGGAACTGATCCTGAAAAACAGATGGTTGACATCGTTGAAGAAATTCTGAAAGCAGTTCGGTAGTCAGCACTGCGAGCGATATACTATAAACTCGCAGTGCTAACAGCCACTACCATTATTCCGCACGAAGCGATGTAACGGGATTTGCCAACGCAGCACGGATTGCCTGGAAGCTTACCATAAGCAGTGTAATCATCAACGCGCCTATACATGCGGCACCAAATATCCACCAGGCTATATCTGCACGATACTGATAGTTATCGATCCAGTCGGCAGTGAAATAGTATGACAGCGGTACGGCCATGAGACACGAGATCGATACGAGTATAACAAAATCTTTGGACAGCATTCTCCAGAGGCTGGATACAGAAGCTCCTAGCACTTTACGAATGCCAATCTCCTTGGTGCGCTGCTCGGCCATGAAGGATGCAAGACCGAGCAATCCTAAACAACTGATGAATATAGCGAGCCCGGCAAATATACCCGAGAGTACACCGATGCGTTCAACATCCGCAAATTTACCGGCATACTCCACATCTGCAAACTTATAATCGAATGGAACAAGCGGCAGATATTTCTTAAATATACTCTCAACTCCTGCGAGTGATTCATGAAGACCCTTTTCCGGATTGAGTCGTAACACCATCCAGTCGTTATACCTTTCGTCATTGAAATATATAGCCTGCTTTACCCGTTCAAAGGGCGATTCCATCAGCATATCTTTTACTACGCCTATAATTTTATACTGGCGCGTACCGCCCCATCGCACAGTCTTCCCGATCGGATCATCTATACCCATAAACTTCACGGCTGTTTCGTTCACGACAATAGAAGCCGAGTCCGTTGAGAAATCTCTTGAAAAATCACGACCTTCTTTTATCTGCCAGCCGATGGTTTTGCCATACTCGCGCGTAACCCTGATCACCGAAAAATCAGTTTGCAATTCCGGATCTTTTCCTTCCCAGTCAAAGCCGCCACTATTTGACCACACTCCGGTAAGCGGGCTTGATGATTCGGCCATCTCTTCTACAATGCCCGCGGTCTTCAGTTCATTTCGGAGTATATCAAACTTGCCGAAGAAATCAGGAGACTTCTTTTGGATCATGATAATACCGCTTCGATCGTACCCTACAGGTCTGTCTTTCGTAAATTGTATCTGGCGGTATACTACCAGTGTCCCGATGATCAACGTTATGGATACTGTAAATTGTACCACTACCAATATCTTGCGCGGAAGCGATGCATAGCGCCCTGCCTTAAATGTACCTTTCAATACTTTTACCGGCTGGAAAGATGACAAATATAGGGCGGGATAACTTCCGGAAAGAAAACCGGTAAGAAGTATAAATGCGATGCTGATCAACCAGAACGTTGCACTACCAAGGGGCAGCGATATTTTTTTATCGGCCAGGTGATTGAACATCGGCAGAAGCACGGAGACAATAATTATAGCGAGACAGAATGCGAGCGTAACTACCATTAACGACTCACTCAGAAACTGCGTGATAAGCTGCTTCCGTACGGAGCCTATAGATTTACGAATGCCTACTTCTTTTGCGCGCTGCTCAGAACGTGCTGTGCTCAGATTCATAAAATTGATACAGGCTAACAGCAAAACAAAAACACCTACGAGGCCAAAGAGCCAAACGTATTCGATAAGTCCTCCGTTTTGGACACCATTTTCCCAGTTCGATTGCAGATGCCAGTTGTCCATCGGATGCAGAAATATTTCGGCATTGAATATCTTTTCACTCTCCGGTATGCGATTATACTTGACCTTGACAATTTTATCGCTCACCGTTTTCATTTCAGCATGATCAGCAATCTGTACAAAAAGCTGGAAGGAGTTATTGTCCCATTCGTGCTCGGCATTCTTCACCCACTCTTCCGCTGTGGAGTATAGTTTCCACGGAGCAATGAACTTGATTTCGTTCCAACCGGAGTTATGCGGAATGTCTTCATATATACCGGTAACTTTTACATCCAGGCTGTTATCAATCTTCATCATTTTATTGATGGGATCCTGATCACCAAACACAGCTTTGGCTGCTGATTGTGAAAGTAAAATAGAAGCCGGATCACGAAGTCCATCAGGCGAACCTTTGATCATTTTCAAATCCATCAACCGGGGCGCATCCACATCCATATAGTTACCGGTACTGGCGATACTATGTTCATCGTGGCTGAGTATATGATCACCCGTCCATGAGCTCATCACTATGTATTTGAAATCACTTCCATACGACTTCTGAACCTCGAGTCCCAAGGGATACGGTATTGCATATTGTGTAAAGACGTGATTGTTGAGCGTCTGACTCTGCATAACCTGCGCCACCCTGGTATATTGCGAGTGATAGCGATTGTAGTTCACTTCATCGTATACCCACAAACCGATAAACATCGCTACCGACATACCAACAGCGAGTCCGCCAATGTTAATGATCGAGTAGCTAATGTTACGGGTCAAATTACGGAAGGCGATTTTTAAATAATTACGAATCATACTTCAGGGGGTTATAACGGTACAAGTGTTCCCAATAATATGCCAATGCTGCGCAACGCGATGTCAGCGCCTGAAAGGGTAATACCGTTCGCCGGCGATGTTCACATCTGTAAAACAATGTGCGATTATGATCACCATATACATCTATAGCACAACGGTGAATGTTGTACCACGGCCGTGCATGGAAGACAGTGTGATGGAACCTCCCAGTTTTTCCACAGTCTCTTTTACCAGGTATAGACCAAGGCCCGAACCGGTGGAGCGTGTTGTTCCACGGTAAAACATCGAGAATATTTTAGGCTGCTGATCATCATCGATACCTTCTCCATTATCGGAGATGATAATGGTTGTACGTGACGATGCTGTGAATGCACGAATGATAATATAGGGGTCTTCTTTGGTTTGATCGCTATATTTAAAAGCGTTCGAGATCAGGTTATTCAGAATGATGGAAAGACGCATCGGGTCTGTCTCGATCACTACAGAATCCGGAATATCTATTTCCACCCGAACACGCTCGGCCGCTTCCATATAGCGTACATCAAACAAGGTGCGATTAACATACTCCTTCAGGTTGATGTGTTTCTTCTCGATTTCAAGCTTGGCATTTTTGGAGTATTGACTGATGTTACCCAACACACTTTCCAGTTTGCGGATGCGCTCTCGCATCATCTGGTGGTACATCTTCAAATCATGCGCTTCGTTTGTCTTCTCACTCAGGTTAAGAAGTCCTTCGATAGAATTGAGCGGAGCGCGCAAGTCGTGTGATGTACTATAAATGAACCGGTCGAGTTCTTCGTTTGTCTTCGTCAGTATCTTATTCTTTTCCAGTATTTGCTTTTCGCGATGTTCAAGCGATGCTTCTACGGTATAGTTGATCTTTACCAGGAAGTATACCGCCAGCACGGAAAAAGAATAAACAATAACGAGGTTGTTGTTATAGGCCTTCACGAGGTAATCCGGATCGATCGGGCGCGATGGTACAAGACTAAATTCCGTGAATCTGGCAAGCAGGTATAAACTTGCCGACAGCAACAGAAATAGCGTGCTGCTCTTTTTTTCTTTGGCATCGAATAGAACAAGTGCCATCAGGCTGCACATAATAAAAAACAAAAATGCGGAAGGCACCGGTGGCTCGCGCGAAGAAAATGCAAATACAACAAAGTTGATGATCAGGAGTATTACACACTTGGCAAACCAGTGTCTTCCGTTTCGGTTCAGCCACAACGCAACAGGAAGTATAGCTATAAGTATATAATAAAAGTAAGCTGCCGGGTTGAAGTTATAGAGCCAGTTAACAATACTATAGTACAGGGCCGTTGTGAACGCAACAAGAATACAATATCCCGTAAGTACTGCCCGGCGATAATCTGACAATGACTTTTCACCGCGATTACCAACGAGCAAAAATTCGATTTTCTTTACCATACATCTGGTTTGAGGGTAAAACCTTATGCTTCGGTCAGTCATCCCCGGCAGCAAGGTAACAGGTTAGGCTATAGCTGACGGTGGATTCATTCCGCTTTGGCAAACCAAAGTTTACATCAGGTAATATACTAAAAAACTTATGCCTGCTATAAGCATTAGAACAGTACCGGTTAAACGCTGCAGCCGTGCTTTAACGGGGGGTGTTGCACAGACATGTTTGCACGTGCAATAACTGTGATTTTCTCGTACTGTCCTATACCTGTCGCTATATAAAAAATTAAGGGAAGGTGTATTCAAATCCCTTGGTGTTGAGCGCTATCTTTCGGGACAGACCAATGACGATCTGAGATAAAGCAGTGATGACGATATTATGCAGCTACAAACCATTTTTCCACAGTTTGATGCGGAGTTGCTAGCACACCTGGAAACCATAGGACAAGTAACAACCTTTGAGGAAGGGAGTATGCTGATGCGGCCGGGACAGTATTTCAAAAACTCGTTGCTTATACTGGACGGCAGAGTAAAATTATACCGCGAAGGAGAAGATGGCGAAGAGTTCTTCTTATACTACCTCGAGCAAGGCAGTGCATGTGCGCTCTCAATGATCTGCGCGACCAGGAATGAGACAAGCGCTATTAAAGCAAAAGCGATGTCGCCGGTAAAGGCTTTGGCAATTCCGATTCAGTATATGGATGGTCTGATGCGCGATCACCGGCAATGGTATTATTTTGTTTTGGAGACGTATCGCAGTCGCTTTGAAGAATTACTGGAAGTGATCGACCAGGTTGCTTTCCACTCGATGGATCAGAAGCTCGAGTTTTACCTGAAGCGACAATTTGAATCTTTCAAGAGTAACAAGATAGCCGTAACTCACCAGGAGATTGCGGACGATCTCAACTCATCACGTGAAGTAATTTCCCGCTTGTTAAAAAAGATGGAGTCTCAAAATAGAATTACCGTTTCACGAAACGAAATAACCCGTATTGACTTATAGAGCATTAAAATACCGGTATAGTATATACGGCTGTTGCTATATATACTATACCGGCTATCGAACATTACAAGCCGCTAGTTCGTTCTTCTTACGCGTGTAGTACGCCTGGTTGCTTTCCCGTTTTTACCCTGCACTGTAGTTGTTCTTCGTGTAACCCTGGTTTGCCTGTTACCATTGGTAATGGTGGTGCTGCGGGTTGTGCGTCCAGCCCGGTAATGATCTACTGACGCACGATGGCGGGTGTGAACAGTTACTGACGTTGTTCGCACCGGAGTATATATGTGATGTGCATGCACGACACGATGGTGATGAACCACAACGTAATGACGGTGATATGGAGCTCTGTATGGATAAAATACACGGTAGTGCACAGGTTTCCACGGACGCCACCATACCGGACGGGCGCGCCACCCCCAGGGTGAAACCCACACTACATATCCCGGTGCATATACACGGCGTACTACCGGCCATGCCCATACATTTACTACCACGTTGGTAGTGGCTACTGATCGTGTGCGTGCCTGTGCCGATGTAGTTGTTCTCGCGTTTTCTCCTGCAGGCTCGACAATAACCTGTTCGCCATATATATCTTCATCTCCAACAATCTGTACGGCCGCATTATTGCCACCTGTTTTTTCAAGTTCGATTACCGCTATATCCTGACTCTCGCTATCGGAGACAGCCGCTTGCAGGATGAATGCATGTGCATCGCCTTCCGCTTTGTCAATTACTTTTATATAGTCTATATCGCCATCACCATTCAGATCGAGGTTATTTACCTTGTTATCCTCGGTGTTGATCATTTTCTCAAACTGCTCAGGCGATTCTGCTTTCTTAAACATTTCGAGCGCGCCTTCCAGACTAAAGTTATCGCCGGGCACACCTGTGGAATCAGATAACACCGGTGTTTTTGCAGCGAGTGATCCTGCCATACTCATGCAGACTATCCAGACTCCCAAAACAAATCGTACTGTTTCCATAGAAAGTAAATTTCATGATTAGACCAGATTGAACGAGCAAGGTTTAATGCGCTAAAAAAAATTATCAGCGATAAGACAGCTGATACTGAATGCCTTGTGATCTATTAATTATGAACACGCCCCATAAAAACTCAGAACGTGACTCAAGTCACAGTGTACATGCTTTGGCTCCGGTAGCTTTGCCTTAACATTACAATTAATGCTATGAAAGAACGTATCATTCGTGTTACTGCCAGCAGTCTTATGGCGCTCGGCCTGGCGCTTGCTTATTTTATTCATGTGTATTGGCTGGCGCTTGCCGTTGTGGTTGGCATCGGCCTGATTCAATCTACATTCACCCGGTTTTGTCTATTGGAAAAGATATTGGACAAAGTTGGCATCAAAGACTTGTCCAAATAAAGGCTTCATGTATATAGGCAAACATCATCACTCACACTGACGAATATCAGCACTGCGTTATCGGAGCTTGTCTACATTTATCCATCCATCATCAAAGTATATCCACAGAAGTATAACTATATATAATATGATCGAACTAGTAAAACGAGTACTGGGAATTGAAGCTCCCGTTGATTTCAGAGAACAGGTGAAGCAGGGCGCCATCATTCTGGATGTGCGCACGCCCCAGGAGTATTCTTCCGGCCACATCAAAAACTCGGTAAATATACCGGTGAATGAACTTACTGCTAATCTACAGAAGCTTCCCGGTAAAGACGCAGCCATTATTACCTGCTGCGCTTCCGGTATACGCAGCGGCAAAGCAGCTGGTATATTAAAAACGAACGGATACACCAACGTTTATAATGGTGGCAGCTGGGACCAACTACAAAACAAACTATAAAATGGAATCACATATCTATACCGTAACTATAGCCTGGAGTAAAGATCGCAGAGGCATGATGTGCTCTCCGGAGTTAACGCAAAACAATGCACTGGCAGGCGGATGTATTGAAGTCGCTACACCTCCGGAGTTTCCCAAAGGTATACCGGGAATCTGGTCACCAGAACATTTGTTCACCGCTTCGGTAAGCAGTTGTTTCATGACAACGTTTCTTGCTGTTGCCGAAAACTTCAAACTTGATTTCATTTCCTTTCGCTGTAACTCGCAGGGGAAGCTTGAAAAAGCAGATGGCAAATTTATGATGACGGAAGTGATGCTATACCCGGAAGTAGTTATAGCAGACGAGAAGGATGCTGAGAAGGCGAACAAGGTGCTTCAGAAATCAGAAGCAAACTGTCTCATATCAAACTCCATCAAAACGAAAGTTATCATGCAGCCAACGGTGGTTACAGAACCCATAAAGATATAGTGTTGCACAACAGCACTATGTCTTTACTATATCTATGCATCATCATCCTCCACAAAAAGACCCCATCCATCGCCTTCCTTCGGAGACTTGTGAAAGGTTTTGATCCATTCTCGGAACAAGAGGCGAAATGCTTCGATCTCTTTCCGGAGTAAGCGCAGGTATTCTTCCGGGAGCACTTCTTCGAAGAGCAATGATGCCGTTTGTGTGAGCAGACTGCGTGCGTGAATTTTTATGATGGTGGCATTCTCCATTTTCATAATAAAATCATCCATCGCCTCCGCCCCTGCTATCTTGGCCGAAAGTATAATTGAATCTTCCAGCATGATATTGCTGTGAATCATACGTACCTCTTCATCATCAATCGAATCGATAATACGTCTTGTCAGTTCGCGGATCTCTTCTGCCTTTTGAAAAATAGGAAGTGCCTCCATGCGCTTCCGTTCCTGCTCCGGATCGTAGTCATTGTCATCCGCGTCATCATCGTTGTCTTCCCACATATTGAGGATTGAAAAATTTAAAAATTGAAAGATTGGAAAACTGGAGGATTACAAGACCTTAAGATCAGAGAATTATAGTATGGATATAGCGGAATCCACAATCTTATAATCTTCCAATCTTCTGATTTTCCAATCATAAAGACTAAAATATACTATTGCGTTTTCGGGAACTTCTGCGTGGTGCACTGCCACCGAAGAGCATACCGAATACACCGCGAACAAGTTCGCGTCCTACCTGTTTAGCAAGTGGTGATCCCATCACTTCTTCCAATGTAGATTTCTCCTGCTTTCGCGAGGTTGTACGCGATGAAGATGATGCTTTCTT
>CBIHOZ010000118.1:0-21354 GCA_966211525.1 uncultured Chitinophaga sp.
GGCATATCTATATCCTGACTCCAGGCCGGTATAGCGGCACCCCATGCGCGAACTTCATCGTTCACGGTCTCCAGCGGACGCACCCATCCGCCATCAAGCCAGAGTATATCTATCTTTCCATAGTCATTCATAAGTTCACCAATCTGGTTATAAGTAAACTCCTTGTATTTATTCCAGCGCCATGGGTTCTTGCGTATATCATAGTTTACGTTACGATCGGCTGTAGCATAGCGAGGCCACCAGTAATATTCGCAGTGCCAGTCGGGCTTGGAGAAGTAAGCACCGATCATCATCTGCTGATTGCGGAAAGCTTCGAATACATATTTAGCAACATTCGCTTTCGGATGATTGGCAAACGGACCGTTTGTGATTTTAAAATCTGTTTGCTTGGTATCGAACATGTTAAAGCCATCGTGATGCTTGGTTGTAAATACAACGTATCGCATGCCGGCATCTTTCGCTGCCTGCGCCCATTGCTCCGGGTTAAAGTTTACCGGATTAAATTGCTTGCTTAATCCCCAATACCATTTCTTATAGTCTTCATACGCAATAGTACTGTCGCGACCGATCCAATCTTCAGAGCACAACTCCCACGACTCAATAATTCCGGGCACTGCATACAATCCCCAGTGAATGATCATTCCGAATTTCTGATCGCGCCATGTCTCAAGTTTGGCACGTACCAATGGATCTTCCGGCCATTGATAAGTTGTTGACTGTTGATGAATGTTACCCTGTGCATATACACGAACGCACGGTATAGCAACCGCCAGGAAGGCTGCGGAAAGAAGAGTATATATGGATGCTTTTTTCATAATCACAGATCAGAATTTACGCGCGAAAAGATAACTAACAAACGAGCATACTCACCAATTCTAATCTTGTTTATTCATCGATCTTGCATGTCTCAACGTCACCGATACGCTATATATCTGCGTTTTTCTCTTTAAGAATCATGTTTTTTAAAGGATTTTGATGCAGTCACGTTGATTTTTGCCTTTCATTGATCACCATAACCATTCACTGAAAATGAAAGGACTCGGGCTCAGTCAACCTGTACCGGATGTGGAAAAGAGAATGGACAGTTTGTTCTCGCATTATAACACCCATACGCCTGGTGTTTCCATTGTTGTTGTAAAGGATGGTAAAACAGTATTCAAGAAAAGTTACGGAAGTGCTAACCTCGAACACGGAATTACCAATACTCCTCAAACTGTTTTTCAGATCGCATCGGTCTCAAAGCAATTCACTGCGTTTGCTATTTACCTGTTAGCGAAGGAAGGAACGCTTTCATTCGAAGATGATGTTCGAAAATATATTCCGGAACTACCTCCGTATGGAAAAACTATCCGGATAAGACACCTGCTCGCTCACACCAGCGGAATACGAGATCTCGCAGCTACACTCACATTGGCGGGCTGGCATATAGAAGATGTTATGACGACTGAACAAATTCTGAAAGTAATAACGAGACAAAAGGAGTTAAACTTTGAACCCGGCACTGCCTTTGGCTATAGCAACACCGGATATACTTTGCTGGCTCAAATCGTAGCGCGTGTAACAAAGCAATCCTTCGCAGACTATACGAGTAAAAATATATTTGAGCCTTTACAGATGACCAACACACGTTTCTACAACGACTATCATACCATCATAAAAAACAGGCCACATTCATACGAAAAAAGCAACGGCCAGTATATCAAGTGTGAACTGCTTGTTGCAGATGCAGGTCCTTCAAGTTTACACACCACGGCTGAAGACCTTGCGAAATGGGCGAATAATTTTGATCATCCTGTTGTAGGAGATACGCAGTTGATAGCCGCGTTCAACGAGGTGTCTACATTAGACAACAATAAACCAGTAGTCTGGGCCGCATCAGCAACCGACACAACCTATCACGCAAAAGGACAAGTTCGCTGGCAACACCGAGGTATACCTGTAATTAGTCATGGCGGCCACACAGCAGGCTATCGCGCATGGTTAGGCAGATTCCCTGAACACAATCTTTCCATCATCGCCCTAAGTAATGATGAGCACTACGACATTCTGGGAACAGGACTAAAGATTGTAGAATTTTATTTGAAAGATCAATTTACAGAACTCGAGGCACCAATCCTCCACCGGCTATAGCAACCACAAAAACTGAAAAATATACCTCCAACCTGAAAGACTTCGTTGGCCAATATTATAGCGATGAACTCGCCACAGGATATACAGTAAAACTCAGCAACGATAAACTGATTATGACGCACAGCAGGCTAAGCGACATAGAACTTACCCGCATTAATGATAGCAAATTTACGGGTATAAATTCCTTCAAGTTTGAATTAGAGTTTATAAGGAAAGGAAAAAGTATAGTTGGCTTTAAGATTTCGAATTTTGGTGCGAAGAATGTGAAGTTTCTTACGGTGGCCAAAAACATGTAAGGAGGTATTGATTTCTCCTTACATGTTATTAGTTGACATCAAAATTATCTTACAATAATTCTTTTATAAAACACCTCACTATCAACTTCAAGGATCAGAAAATATACCCCTGATGGAATATGCTGCAATGCTGTCTGTATTGTAAAGCTTGAGGCATCGGTAAGCGATTCTGTAAAAACTTTATTGCCCGACATGCTCATCAGTCGCAAACGACCGTTAACAATGTCCGTAAAATCTATTGAAATGGTAAATGCTCCTCCGTTCGGATTGGGGTAGACTTCAAACCGATCTAAAATACCAGAACTCTGACGACCTCCTTCCAGAGCAACTGCATTCAGAATGTTGATCGTCTTGGTATAATTATCCAGACACTCGCCCAAATGAGTGTTAAGCATTACGCTATAGTCGCCTGGATTCTCAAATATAACCTCTGCATATACCGCATCCTGTGAGAGTACCTTCACGCCATCCGGGAAGGACCAGTCAATGGCTTCCGGAACGGGCCAGCTAACATCAATTAATACAACCGTATCGCCGGCATGGGCCTCTGCTGCCATCAGAAAATCTGCCTGAAGTAAATCATTCGAGGTAGACAGCAGAAAGCTGTCCGCTGCTTTACAACCGTTACTATTGATTACTTCCAATGTATATCGCGCAGGGACCGTCAACGTAACTTCACGATCTGTACTCGTATAGCCAGCATCCGATGTCCATGAGTAGCTAGCATTTTCTTCTTGTGCGGTTATCGTCAGCTTTTGTCCTACACAGATTGTACGGTCACCACCGGCATCTATTGCAAAGACCGGTGGATCCTGCAATACGATATCCTGCGATAATGTACAGCTCCTGCTATCCTTTACAATAAGCGTATAGTTGCCAGCTTTAACACCGGTCAGTGTTGTGGTTGTATTTCCCGTGGACCACTCATAAGTATACCCGCCAGCATTGCCACCGGATACAACTACCATTATACTTCCATCGCTGTTACCTGTACATTGCGGCATAGTTGCTGTATACGACATTGATAATGCTGCGGGAAAATCTACATAAAAGGTTTCTTTACCTCGGCATCCCCTGGAATCCAGCACTTCTACCCAATGATCTCCTCCCGTTACATTACTGATACTCGTTGATGTCTCCTGAGTATCCCATACTATGCTATACGGTGCCTGGCCTTCACTGACCGATATACCGATCGCGCCATCATTGCTTTCAAAACAGGTCAGCCCCTGCAACAACTGCTGTGTGATCCTGGGACCATCTGAATCGTTAATAATAACTACTACATCCGTACCACAGCCGTTCCCATCCCTGACTATAGCTTTATAGTCTCCACTTGCCAGGTTCGTGGCAACGGTCGTTGTGTTTATTTCCTCATTTGACTCATTCAGCCAGCTATACGCATAATTACTAACACCTCCACTCGCCTGAATTTCCGCACTGCCGTTTGCAGCACCACACGAAGTATCAGTCTTCCTCTCAAGAGACAACACAAGTGCAGGAGGTTCTGTTAGTGTATAATTCAATGGTATTGCAGTACAACCATTCGCATCCCGGCTACGAAGTATATATGCTCTTGCGGTAAGACCTTCAAACAGCGATTCATCCTGCCAAGTAGTACCATCCAGAGAATATTCATATTGACCAACGCCTCCATTAGCCAAACCAGATAATGATCCGTCAGCACCTGCATAACAGGATATATTCTTAAAATCTCCCAGGGCAAGTCCGACAGTACTTGGTTCAGTGATAACAATATTGGTATAAGAGGCGGTACAGGCATGTGCGTCTGTAACATTTACACTATATATACCTGCAGCCAAAGCAGAAACGTCTTCCTGCGTTGAGCCGGAAGACCAAACATAGCTGTAAGGAGATGTGCCACCGGAAACCGCCATATCAATGGCTCCGTCTGTTGATCCCTTGCACGATACTCCATAACCGCTATAGTCTCCAACAACTGCTTGAAGCGATAATACCGCTGGTTCCTGTAGGTCGTAACTAAAATTTTTAGAGCAGCCTTTTGAATCTGTTATCAATACGCTATAAAGACCATCACTCAAGCCTCCTATATCTTCGGTTGCAGCGCCCGTTGACCAACTATAGGTATAGGGTGATGTGCCTCCGCCTGGAGTAAGGTTCAACGAACCATCTGATTTGCCTTGACAACTAATAGCACTTGTTACATCAATAACTCCTGTTATTACAGGACGAATACCAACATAACGAGTTGTTGTAGACTGACAATCTTTATTGTCTTTTACGTATAATGTATAATTAGCGGAGGTCAGATTCTTGAATTCAATACTGGCTGTTTCGGCTTTAAAATTTGTACCGTCAATTGAATATTGTCTGGAGCCTGTACCACCCGTTGCCGGAGATAAAGTGATCGAACCATCTGCAGTGTCACTACAACTCTGAGCCGTTACTGTAACAGTTGAAAATGCAATGGCATCTGGCTGACCAATTGTAGTGAAGGCTGTGTTTTTTGTACACCCCCTGCTATCCTGAATACGTACTATAAATGTATTGGCTGACAAATTTGAAAACGCATTGCTGCTCTGATACGTGGAGCCATCCAGAGAGTATTTTAGAGAACCTATTCCCCCAGTAGCACCTTGCACCTGAAGTGTGCCGGTAGGCACTCCGCTGCAGGCAAGGTCTGTTGATGTAATACTACTATATACGATCTCGGCAGGTGGTGTCAATACCACCACCGGATGATCGGATGAAGGACAGTCATTACCATCTTTTACTGATACCGTATAACTATCGGGATAAAGATTTGTAATAGATGCGTTGTTCTGGTAAGCCTTTGAATACGTGAGCCCTGTCAAGCTATACTGATAAGTACCCGTTCCCCCCGATGCTTCTATGGTTATTGCTCCATCATTTTTTATACCGCTGCTACTATTGGGATGACAGCTAACACCGGCGCCATTGCCATCGTAATTTGTAGTTACATAAGCATTGGTAACCGCGACTGCCGTAGGATTTGAAAGTGATTCAGAATCTGTTGCCGTACACCCATTCGCATCCTTCACCGTAAAAGTATAATTGCCTGCTCCCAAGCCTCCAAATGCATTACCAGACTGATACGTTGTACCGTCCTTGCTATATTCAAAACCTCCCACGCCTCCGGAAGCGGTTACAGTGACTATACCGTCCTGCGATCCTATACAACTAACAGGAGAGGTCATAGCAGCAGATGCAACTACCTGCTCTCTGTTATCAACGGTTACAGGAACGTTAACGGGAGTTCCACAATTAGAAGGTTTAGTCCCTCCAAAAAAGGTTTCTACCAGCAAAGTATAATTCCCTGGGGGGATACCATTCGGAAAGCGTGATGTATTGGCACCGTCCAGTATAATAGGAAGCGTAGATGTTTGAAGCGTTTGGCCTAACGCATTATTCGATGCGTCATATAAAGTAATTTGAGCTACTTCGCCTGATTTAAGACTGCGACTTAAGGAAGATACTGTAATTATCCCGTTCTTTCCGTTACGACAGCTCGGAGGAGTGGATGTAGGACCTACTGCACCCGCATAACCGGGGGAAAATGTATACGGACCGGCAACTGTTCCAATAACTTGAAGATTACACATTTCCTCAACAGCACGAATGTAAATATTCTTCATAAAGTTGTTTCCAATATCTGCTCCTGATAAAGTAGTAGTAGAAGTTGTTGTTGTCTTAATATTTACCCAATTGCCATTATCAACTTTATACTGCCATCGATAACTGGGAAAGCCACTAGTGGCGGTAAAATTCAACTGTTCACTGGGGCAGTAATTTTTATTGGGATCAACGGCGGGTCCGGTAACGTTAATCAGAGGGATTACATCAAAGTCAACATTATACGTTGACTCGCATACTGTTCCCCAGTATTGAGGATAATTACAATCACTGCCCGAGAGGGTATACGTGTCTGGATCCTGGCATATAAGATTGCGGCTAGAGTTATACTTATAACCTGTTACGGTAAGTGTTGTAGGCCTTGATACTACGTCAAATGTGCCTGTACAGGATCCAACCACAAAATCATAACATAACTTATTGTTATCAATAGACATAGTAATGACTCTATCGTAATTGGATGGTGGCGTAGTCACGTTAGTTGTTACGCTATAGTTGACCCTATATTTATATACCTGACCATAGCTCTGCAAACAGCAAAGGAGAATCGGGATTAGCAAAGCAAATAACCTTAAAATACCAGTTAACATGAGATGCATTTAGGAATATACATTTATACTTAAAAGCCTGTATTAGTAATCGACCTTTACCTCTTCCGAAAACGGGCTTTCTCCACCATCGCTGAATATAACTTTCACCCTGTAACGATACATCGTAGCCATCGTCAGGTTGGTATCAATCATTCCATAGCTACCCGCGGGAACCGATTTATAAAGCATAAGAGGCTCTGCATTTTGCGCCCTGTAAATTATGTATTTCGACACCCGTTCCTGCTGGTAACTCCATCGCAGGCTAATCTGTTTTGTAGTCCTGTTAACTTCGGCATTTAAATCTTTCAGAGCGGGTCTCACTCCATCATCCAAACGTTTTCCACGCACCGGCTTTGAAGCTATAGATTTATTTCCTGCTTCGTCCACAGCTATAAGTTGATATTGATACTCATTTCGGGCATCTTGAATCTTGTCTTTGTATCGAACTGAATCCTTTGGAAGTCGTATCAACTCTACCCAATCATTAGAGTAATGGTGCTTTTTATAGAGCACCGTTTGTCTCACATCTTCACTGCTGCTTGGAATCCAGACTAGCAAAGCTCCATCCTTAAGTGCCTTTACTTCCTTAAAAACAGGAGGCACCGGAGGAAGTATATCGGGCTTTACAATATCAACAGGTACAGAATACTCCGACATATTAAAGCGGGTATCAATGGCTGTCACTTTATAGTATATTTTCCGGGTAAGTGTTTTTAAATTTATCGTATCTCTGAATGCACTCGCCCGTATAGGTGAAACGGTAATCTGAGAGTACTCGTCATTGGCAAAGTTTGATCTGAAAACGCGATAGCCCAGCAAATCACGCTCCGTATTCGGCTGCCAGCTTAACTGCACTATACCGGCTGTATCAATTAAAATTTTAATACTTTGTGGAGCTGCCGGAGGAATACTATCTGCTAATTGTATAAGTACAGGAAATGATACTCGTTGCTGCCCGTTATTTCCTTTTACTACCACGCGGTAATAATTGGTAGACATGGGTACTTTATCCATGTACTGATTGATATCAGCCGACAACGTTTTATCATGAATAGTTTTATAATCTCCACTCTCTGAAGGAGAGCGCTGCACTTCATAACCTTGAACGATTCCCGCACCGGTGCATTCAGTAACCCAGCTAAAGAAGATGCTTTTATTTTTATCATCGACACGATTGTTATTGATCGCTACAGAACAAGACAACGGATCTATCCCCATCCCCTTTACAGGTTCAGAAGGCGGTCCCACTTCTCCAAAGGGCGTCGTACCTCGTATCCGGTAGTAATATTCCTTATTGTTATCTATCGAGTCCAGTTTAATAAAATGATCATCCTCTTCACGACTGCTGTTTGTATTTATAAAAGGTTTGTCGTTAACCTTTCTGTAACTTTTACCTTTGTCTTCTGATCTTTCTATGGTATAGCTTACATATATACTTCTCAGAAACTTAACTGGCCAACGCAATTTCACTTGCCTGTCCCGAAACTCCGCTGTCAGATCTTCAGGCTTGGGTAAATCTGCATGATCGGACAATCCAATGTAAAAAGCACCGGTATCAATCCGCGCTATATTCGATGGCACGAGCGCAAATATTTTATAGAAGTACTTTTCATTCTTCCGCACAGCGGAGTCTGTTAGCGCCAATCCAGACAATATAGCTGCTTCATAGGAATGATCGGCTGCAAACAATGCGAATGAGAAACGTTGCTCCACTTCCGTAGCCTGATTGATCAATTCCACTATACTCAGATGCTTTCCTTTGTTCTTCACCGGGTTTACCTCGAATGAACTTCCAAAGATTGATTGCGCAGCAATGGCAGCATAGTCATTACGGTCAATCACTTTTTCCCACGCAGCCTGCGGAGCCGGTTTTAGAGGAATCGGTGTCAATACCTTTCGCTCCGGGTTCTTCAAAAGCTTACCATCACGAAGAATAGTATAGCGTTCTACTGTATATCCATATTTGTTTGCATACTGCCAGCTGATGGGATCCGTAACGCCCCATCGTAAAAGTATCCTTTCTTTCTGCGCTCTTGCCAAAACACGAACAGCACGAACTGAATCGGAAGACTGTGCATAGCATGTTATACTAACAAGAAAGAATATATATATCCAAACTAAACGTTTCATTGCACTAATTTCCTGTCAGTTTTAAAACAAATGTCATTGGCCGTATATAGTGAGTATCTCTGCCTGGCAACCGGTAGCGCAGATTTACCTGATATGAACCTTCCTGCATTATCGGGAAACTACCAACAATAATGCTTTCCATACGAGCTGATACAGCAGGTTTTGAAATATAGCGTGCTACTACCTGGCGCTGGATGTCAGCAAAGTCGGCAATCATATAGAGGGGAAGATCATAATAGTATCGAAGCGTCTGATGCCCTGCATGACTCAGTACACCATTAACCACCTGAATATCCGAAGGATCCTGATATATACTCACAGCTTTAACAGGAGGAAGTCCCATTGCCGCTATATCGCGTGTTATTTTAATGTCACCATCCAATGGATATCCTTCATAAATAAGCGGGTAAACCTGATTATTATAATAATCGTTCTCCTGTAGATCAGCCTCCATCGAAATCAACGGTTTATCACCGGTATACTCTGTTCCCGAGATTTCAGCTTTATCAAATGGTTCTTCAGCAACAACAAAAGCACTCAGATAATGAGTATACCATGGTATACGTAGAAAACGAAATACTCCGTTGATATGTTGACTGGTTAGTTTATCCTGAAGACGTGCATATTGACTCGAACGGAAGCTCGTTGAAAATATACTCTTCTCCTGCAAACTTTCTATGGTACCCTCGGCATTACGTGTCGTCATCTCCATGTCAACCTGCTCGTTGCCTCCCTGAAGTTTATTTGTTTCGGTTGATACGTTACGGTCTACAGCACCGTCTTTTTGCGCGGGCAAATTCACCAGTTCAAACAAGTAGGGCTGACCTAATTTCATATCACCGGGTGTATTAAACGTAACGAGGTTGGTCGAATATGTATATGTATAATCAAACAACGACACACTTCCATCGTCACCTGTAAATCTGCCTTTTTGCTTCCACTCCGAGCCGACATCAAACAAATAAGGTTGTGCTTTTTTCAATTTAATGTACCCGTCTCGTACTTCATCCCGATAGAAATTTGCCTGACCGATTAACGGATAACTATACTCAACGTTACTCAGGGGTATAAAGTCAGGAGCTTCGCCGGTAACAAATATATTCTCAAGCTTCTGAACTACTTTTTGTCCATCAGCCACCACGGTTGTCCAACGTCCGTTGCTATACTCCTCAAAACTCACCTGCACCGAAGCTGTCACGTTTTTCTTTGGCGGTAATATCTCATAGGAGTTGAAAGCCAGAACATCTTGCTCATCATTCCACTCTGTTGTACCAACAAGTTCTCGATTATCTGCCAAAAGTTTAAAATGATCAAGTTTGATTTGGAAAGACCGGCGTGTACCACTCTCCATGTCTGCCAACTCAAATATTTTATTTACCGGCATATTGAACACAGTCTGCGGTGTATTGAAGACGTTAACATCCTTTTCGTCATGTGCCGGTGTAATTTCAGATATTACCTTTATATCCGCTAACATGTCTTCGGCACTCTTCTCTATCTTACACTTCTCACCCAGTGTAACCTGGAATTGACACTTACCTTTTACAAGACCTCCCAAGACACTGAAGCGTCCACCGACTGTTCCCTGCATCCAGGCAGGATTGGGCAACTGCGCTTGCAATAATGCTGCTGCTGCTATATCCAGGATACTTATACTCTTCTTTCTGCCAAATACGCGCACACGTATACCAATCTCTCCATCAAAATATGCATATGCCTGACCGTTGGCATACCAGCCATTTATACCAATAGGTTTGCTACTGCCTACACAACGAAGATCTCCGTAATCTTTCAACATAATATCAAAACCAGCACCCGCATTAAAGTGTCCATAGAACATCAGGAACGACAGATTACCAGTACTCATGCTCAGCGCCGCTCCAAATGCAAAGCCGCCTCCCTTACCTACTTCGTTCAGGTCCTTCATATAATCGAAGTCACCTTTCAGAATCTTCCGAACTTCAGCAGGTGGTGGCGGGCTACCCAATATTTTCGTTCCCACCATGAAGTAACTTGTTGCACTCACGCGAACTGAACCGACCCCCAACGCTATGCCTACACGATCGTCTGGCGTACCGGCATATACATACCATTCACCTGGGGCAAAGTGCAACACTGCCCAACCTGCTCTTCCGCCCGGGCCAACACCTTGTATGATTCCCCCTGCTACATTGATAAAGACTTCAAAGTTTCCATGAAGCACACGATTCTCGAAGTCGTAGCTGATCAAAACCTTTGCAGATATCTGGCCCTTCTGCCCTGCCTTGTCGCCAATCTCTCCGAATATTTCAGTTGCAGAATTTTCACTTCCCGCCCCCTGCACGAGTCCCATCGTTGCATCAGACATCTTGCCTTCGAGTTTCTTCGCAGCGCCAGCCATTTTGCTGGCAGCGCCTTTCATTTTATCCAAATTAACATCAAGTCCCGGAGTTACCAGATAGCCATTACCACCAAATGCTATATACCGAACGCCTCCTCCTTTAAAGAAGGATATCTCGAATGTAACATCGGCATTGAATGCTTCCGGTTTTGGATAAGACCCGAGACTTACAATAGCTTTTAATCCGAGGCCTGCACGTTCGTCCGGTATATATACTACACCCGATGCCGTTCGTCCTAAATCACTTCCAACGCCTTCTGTATCCAGCTTCATGGCATAATATGCGCCACCGCCAAATCCAAATATACCAACACCGGTAAAGATGGGTATACCGGATGGAAAGTTGACCATAGCGTCTGCATACCAGTAACGCATGCCTTTAACATTTCCAAATATAGCCGTTGCCGTAACTTTAATACCTGGTGTAAATTCTGCCTTCACGGTGCCGTTGAATCCATCACCATACATCACATCGTTTCTGTAAAAGATGAGTCGACCATTAATCTTGAAAGCACCTCCATCAATATCAACACCGATTTCATTTACCAGAATTGTTTTATACTTCCAGGTTTGAAGACCTTTGCCCTCATCTATAGTTCCAACCAGCGTAAGTCCTGCATCAGCAGCAAACGACCCGGAGCTTTCGCCAACCAGATTCAGTTTCAATGTAAAGTCGAGCCCTACTTCTGTATCCGACATAGACTTGAGTGCTATATCCTGGATACTGATCGGGAAACCCGCCATTTTTTGTTGCAAAGCCTCAGAGCCAAAAGAGAAATACCCAATCTTGATATAAGGCTTTACAGATTGAACTTCGAGATTCTCGAACGCTATATTTGCCAGCTCTACACCTTGTCCACCTTGGCTTAATTTAGCACTAACACTCATGCGTCCGTGCAGATTGGCTTTGGGCAAAAATTTACCGTCCTGTACTTTTATTTCGAGATAAGAAGCATCATATATTTCAACATTACCTGCACCCCACAGCGGGAAGCTCATATTCTTAGATGGAGACACATTGAACACATAATTGCCACCTGTACTAATGAGTGCTGAGTATTCGAAAGGCTGATCTTCTTTTCCTACCGGGATAACAATGCCTCCGCTAAATCCTGCCTGTACAATTTGATTGGCCTGTAATTCTATAGAAAGAGAATCGAGCGAAAAGGCCCAGCCGTTCATATCACCTTGCTGTAGAGGAATGAGACCTGCACCAGTAAACTTACCGGTAATTCCCATGTTATCAATGAGTACATTTTCAGCAGAGAAGGTCGTCCGTACAGCGGCACCTCTGCTTTTAAATTCGGCGGGTAGGCTTACCGTTAACTGACGCAAGTAAAAACCTCGCCACAGATTAGGGTTATCGGGAAGGATCTGAGTAGACTGATAGTTCGCTGGAAAAACAACAGCAGGTGCATTGCGCAAATCACTAAAATCGAATACCGCATCGCGCACACTAAAACCAACACCGCTTAATCCATTTACTTGAAATGGAGGGAGGTCGATCTGTACTACGAGATCATTCCATCCACTAAGTACAGATTTGAATTTAGTCTGTACATTTCCGGATCCCACACTTCCATCGGCATTCTCTGGGCGGATCATATCGCGTGAGAATTTAATCTCTGCATCCAGCGATAGCTCACGAAACCCATCACAATCCATTACTGCATACGTACCTTGTCCCGATGAAGTCCCTTTTATTATCAGTTGAACTTTATCACCATTAAAATTTATACCGTAGTCACCAAGCAATTCGAGCTTGGCATCGCCTACAATCCCTGCGCTCTTGGAAAATTTTATACCGCGAGCCATAAAAGTCAACACCTGGTTATTCTGGGGAACTGTAAATTGCATGAACACATCCAATTCAGCATAAGCAGGTTTTAACCGTATAGCATGTATTGCTATATCGTATGTAATGCCACCAATAGTTTTGGATATACCTACCGGTAGTTCAACCTTGGTAGCCTGGTCAATATTTGTAATATACCTCTGGCCTTGTCTAATCTTGTCTATCAGTGTTCTGGCAAGATCTATATATCGTTGAATGGAGTCGTTACTTACATTAGGAAGCGTCATCCCTTCGGACAATACATCAGAGGATGCATCCGGATATATAGAGGTCTCAGACGGATTGATGGTAAATACAGAATCCTTCGCAGAAGTTGAAAGGCTATCTGGTTTAGTCTCCGCAAAAAGAGGAATACTTACAAATGTGACCAGTACAAAAAAAACAAAAAACTGCTTCATCAACCTATATTTACCGTTAGTCTTATCAACAACGTCCTAAAATTTATCCTTACTAATCTTGTAATCCGGATGTTCCTTAAACCATATTCTCACTTTCTGAAGAGCTTCGGTGTAGTCTTTGGCATCTATATCTCCACTCGCGTCCAGCTTTACAGGATAACCTTCAATAGCCGGTGCCAACATCTCCATAATGCGGTAAGCGCAAGGTATATTTGCCGGCCGTTCTGCATCAGCTGACTCACAATTCTTCACATCACTATTTAGCTGATCGATCAGCAGCGTAATAATTTTCTTCTGCCTGGTATATACCAGGTCCGGGTATATTTGATAAACAACTTCATCATTAACGGGTAACTTACTTACGCGTTTTATAACATCGTCTGTTGCATAGCTATCTCCCATCCTCGCGAGTGCCAACAATGCCGCCCATCGGTCCTGACGCGAAGCACTGCCTTGTTGCGCAAGAGATCTTAAATCATCACGCGTCTGCGTTAACTCCAAAAAACCTATTAGCTTTATATACTCTTTCAAATACGGAGGATGTCTTTTGAGCATATTTACCAATGTATCTTTTACATCAGATGTATAATCTTCTTTTCTGAAACCCTGCAGATACCCTATAGCTAAACCTGCATTTCCTGAATCGCGATCTTTTACCCCTTCCACTAATTTTGCAACAGCATTCTCTCGCAGGTTATCCTGTCTTGTAGTATTACCGACCAACTGCACTAAAGCATACGCTTTTGCCCGGACAATTGCAGAACTGTCTTTCAAGTATGGTACAATTGACGTCAATGTTGCCTTCGCGTTCTCAGGTTGAAACAAATTTTTAGGTATAGATTGATATTTACCGGAGCGAACTTCAGCAAAATACGCAGTTAATATTTTCGTTATGCTTTGTGCCTTCAGACACAAGGGCGAAAAAATCAACAGCAGCATGATATGATACATTAACCTAGTCATTATTCTTAGTTCTTACTTTCGATTAAACATCTTCTTATCAACCGTAAACCTCTTCGCGCAACATTGCCTTAAATACAAAAACGTTTTGACCTTCAACCGTATATGCAAGTATGTAGGGCAGATATAATTCAATCACCAAATATATACCGCTTGCGTATTCTAGATAAGTAAACGGGTTCTGTTGTAAAGTTTGAATCACGTCTTGCCAAATCTCTATCGTTGAAAACTCAATTTCTTCGACCCTCGCCAAACGCCATTTGTCTCTTTTAGCAATCTTAATATGCAAATCAGAGATTACGCGTTTATAGACTTCACTTGCAAATTCAACGCTGTACATGACTTATTTCCGCGATTATTCCTTTGATAAAAAATTCTGATGATACGCGCTCTGATTTCAAAAAAACACTGACGTCAAGGGAGTCCAATAAATTTGAATGCACGAAATTGACGCCCGCTTTCCTTTGATACCTATGCCCTTCGATCATTTGGTAATCTGCTTCTTCGCCCTTTACTTGTAGCTCAATAGATTCGCTAAACAAATCAAATGAATTGCATATAAATACAGGAGACCTGTCCCTATCATAGATATACTTATAGATGTTATCTTGGTTATTAGTTCCCACACCTAAAAACAATCCTCCAGTTTCAACTATATCACCTATTCGCAACAAATTATCTTCATTAAGTAAGTCCAATGCTCGGGGATAATACTTAAGATCATGTTCTATTTGATTTAATGAAGACAGCCAATTATAAGAAACTTGCCCAACTAAAGTTTGTACAGATATGTAATTTTTGGGAGTTGGCCTTAAATATTGATCAAGATAGGCATCCCATTTTTCAACATACTTTCCAACTTCATAGTTTAATATAAAGGCAGAATATAGTTCTGGAAAGCCAAAGTTAAACCTCGCTTGAAGCGACAACAACTTATTTTTGACGAACTCCAACTTTGAGGGAGACAAAGGTTTGAAATATTTCATACTTTAAAACTTAAGGTATTGAGAATACTCCTTGCAAATTATTTCGAATAATTGAAGCACCCCCAGTATGTGAAGTATTATGAACGCTTTGCAATATGGGCATAATAGTTTTTCCATCTTGCATGTGATGCATTGTATAGTATTCACCGTTCACAACTATTCCTTGACCTCCAGTAGCCAGTTGTGCGTTTGGATTGTTATCCACAAACCACTTTGCCGCATTTTCATAGTCTTTCTTAGAACCTTCAATCGCACCATCTAAGGTTTCTGAAACGTATCTATTGTTTCCTATTGGCGCTATGGCATCCTCCGGGAATTCAATAAATCCATATTTATCAAATGAAATACCATTTCGAATTGTTGGATATGGACCGTTCGGAGTAAACGTTGCATAAAACTCTCTCAAACTACTTTGCTTGGTTTGATCAACAGAAGAAATTTTCTCAAGTATATCTGTATTCTGTCTCACCCAAATTTTTCCCGCCGGCAAATCCGATAGCATCTCCCAACTGTTAACCAAATTAGGATTTTGAATTAATTTCTTAAGCTTTTCAACATCATCGGCAAAATCATTTATGAAACTTGCTGGTTTTGAAAGCTGCGCAATAGCATCATAAAAAAACTTTCGTTGAAGTGCAGTAAGATGGAGTTCCTGACTAACAGCAGCTATATTATTGCGAAAAGATCGGAAGTGAAGAATATCTTCCTTAGTTGACGTACTCAAAAATTTATTAAAGCCTACTTCTCCACCAACTGCTTCCTCTATAAACTTTGCATCTTGTCTAAGTTCAGATATACTATTTAAAACAACTGCATCATTTCTCAACGAAGATGAAATGCCTTGGGCATTGACAAGTATTTTATAAGTATCAAATGCATTCTCACTGTTTTTTATGAATGCCTGAAAGTCAGAAGGAACTGTTTTAGAATTGAGATCCTTTGCCAACTGACTAAGCCAACATTGTGCTGAGCTCTTTACTGTGGGGATAGTGACTAATGAAAACAGCAACAAAACGGTCACAAGCCTATTGATGAACAATATCGTCTTTATCCTTTTCATTAGTTCGTGCATATAATACCACTTGGATTTTGATTCCTGAATTTCTTCCATCCCTCAAAAAATTCTGATCCTGCTGTTTTTAGCTGCGTTAAAATGTCATCGGAGGCACTTGAAAAGTCGGCTCTAAAAACTACTTTCATATCATCTGTTAATGAATTATAGTTCTTCATAAATCCCGCTTCATTTTTCATAGCCAGTAAGAGCTCGTCGAACTTGCTTACAATAGAAGAGGCTCGTTTTAACTTCTCATATATTGTACTGGCATACTTCTCTGCGGCAATGTAACTCTGGCTAGCCTTGCTCACGTTATCAATACCCCTTATTTCATTCAATGCGCCATCAGCTTGTTCTATAAGACGGCTTACCTTACCTATCGACCTTAACATCTGTGGCGCAGATGCAGCAATACTTAACAATTGTATCTTTGACCGTAACTGTGGTGAAATAAAATTTTCGTTCACTGCATTAACAATCAAACCAGCAGTACTTCCGCCTATATCAGCCAATACAATTGACTTTGTGATGATCTGACCTGCCTTAAATAATACTTTTACTTCACCCAGACCAATCGCTAAGGACGCTATATCAAATGCTGTCCACATTGATTTCGTAAAGACTATATCTCTATTGCTTTCACTCATTGCGTAGGCCTGAATCAATGGCACTTGAAGTATGCTTCCCTTCTTAATTTGCTGGCCTAGAAACTCAAAATCACCCGCTACGTAAACGAGCACCTCCTGATTGTATGCAAACTGTCCAATCTCCGTCCGAATATCCGTAGGGGATGTAAAGCTGCCCGAGAAGTTCTTCCATTGAAACATGTCTGCTTCGAGCTGCAAAATCTTATTATCACCTACAAAGGAGACACCATTAAACAAAGCCTTTACTCCACCATCCCCATCAATCAATTGACTATCAATTAAAGGCTTTGTGTGTCCTGCAGATTGTAATTGAGCTGAAATCCACAAACTTACTCTACCAAACTGAGCACCTTCCAATTGGGCGCAAATGTTACCTATGCCAATCTCTTCCAATGTGGTTAAGATTGAAGCATCTGTCTTTTCAAAGCTTGCAAGCAATTTCATTAAAACATTCTCTGAATACTCCAATTTCCACACCCGTTGCTCGTTCACATAATTTCGGCAATTGAACATCAGCTTAACCAAACCTAATCTAAGCTGTTTGTCAACTTTCCCCAACGAGGACGGATTTTCAAATTTTTGTATATGGTCTACTACTGAATTCAGACTACTACAATCATTGGAAGGAGTGTAACTCTGCCAAAAAACGGCATTCCCTTTCTCGATCTCTTTAACGTATAAGTTGAATTGATCTAGAAAAATCTGAATGTACTGTTGTTTTGTATCGTCCCCATCATACAGCGCCCCTATAGTCTCATTATTCTCCAAAAAGAGAGACCATTCAAACATTTCTGACAGTCGACCTTCAGGTATCTGAAGAGTCTCATCATCACCAGGACAATTCACCTTCATAAGCGTAAATGGCACTGGCTTTAGCCAATTTAACTCATCGAATGAAGATGTAGGATAGAGAGAGGTTATGCAATAGATCAAGCCTGGGTTGGAAAACTTAACATCAACTTGCGTGAAACTAGCGAACATCTCCGCATGAGCTTGCCGCAAAATGGCTGCTTCATATACCAACTTAAAATCCTTTAGTTCACTAATGTCTTCCAAAAGCAAATCAAAAAACACATTATTCACTTCTGAAACCTTTTCTCCAACACCCTTGTTACTATCCATTGATGAGAATATAGAACCAAGCCCATTTTTTTCATGATCCTTCAGGCTACCATATCTTTCCGTAATCCATGCATTGACTAAAGTCCATTTCAGATCATCATTCTTTGATATGGAAGCGGTAATTATTGAGATTGTCTTAGTGAACGTTATATAATTATCACCGCTAATCTCATCTATAAGGTGCACTAAAGTCTTGTAGTTTTTATCCTTACCCTGCAAGTACTGCACGAAAACACTATACTTCGTACTATTAATACTCCGCATCAATTTAAAGAGAGCTAACTCAGTATCATCGTTGATTGAAGACAGACTTGCTAGTTTATCAAAAATCTGCTCTAACTGTTCGTAGGTTAATTCCATTAGAACGCAAACACCAACTTCGTTTACTTTTTTCACAAGTGCGTCCACAGTACTCGTGCTAATCATGGATTCTACTTCTGTCTTCTGCTTCTTTAAAGTTTCTATGTTAAGATTAGCACAATCACTTTCTCCAATAGCATAAGTACAGTTTCGGGCTATTTTCTCTTCAACAGTAAGGGCCAACGCCTCGGGTGACTGAATCGCTGTTGGTACTTTTGCAATTTGCTCTTCTATATAGCTAACAGCCTTATCCATAGTCATAGGTGCAGAAGCTCCCTGAATAGATATATATACTTTTGTATTCCCTAAATTTGGTTTACGAATGCTAATAAAACCACAAGCATCATCGGTTAGCAATTTTTGCAGTATAGTCTCGCATGTTGCCATGGGAGTAAGTACCAACGCCTCTCCATTCTCAATAAACTTTTTCGTTTTACCGTTGTAGGGAAAATATTGACCAAAATTATTACTAGTACCAGCTTTGAATTTGTAAATAATATCATCATAACCAATTATGTCGTTGTTCGTGCTAAAGACTGGCTTCCAAAAAGATTGAACTACATAATTACTACTAGGGCTGATAGCCGCAATATTATACTCCCCCAATGTCGCAACATCAAACAATTGTCCATCCGGAGAAACCCGGCAAATCATCTTTTTAGTGGCTTGCGGCTGCGTAGGCTGATTAAAATCTTCAAGAGATTCAAATGTTAAAGAAAAAAATTGCCCGACACTCTCTCCCTCTTCATCCTCCTCAAACAACCTCACCACTATATCCGGATAACGCATTTTATCCCACTGGTATTTATATAGTCTCTTACCCGATGGATAATCCATCAGGTTATCAGTAGCACCTTGCGTAAGCGAAAAATTTGGCTCTTTGAAAGTGTGGTGCAGGCTATAAGCACCGTGTCCTAACTCGTGCGCCATTGTGCGTACGAATGCGTCTTTATTTGAACCGTGACGATCTACAAAGACAAAACCGGCTTGCTTGCCACGCGGCATATAGCCCAGTATAGCTGCATCAGATGGATTTTCAACGAGGAAGATATAGTATGTTTCGTCCTGAAGACTTCCGAAGGCTTTAATAACCTTCTTCATATCATCCGTATAATTTGAAAGCATTCCCGTCTCGCCAGTATCAAAGGTTCCGGTCAAGTCAACTTCAATAGGAGAAGCTATACTTACTTTCCAATCTGCTATTGCCTGACTATATATAGCGTTAAGTGAATCTTCAATTATATTAGGAGTAAGTCCTGAAGGAAGCGCTGTTTTGTTAACAGGAACAATGACTACCGGATTGGACAGTTTGTTATAGGCAACAACATTAAGTTTACCGAGTACTTGTACCTTCCCCGTATCTGCCGGTGAATACAACGCGAGAAGTCCTTCTTCTATACCATCACCTCCTCCACGCACAGTCAATGTAGTCTGGTTACCTGTAAATGACTGCGGTTGTAACGCGACACCACTTTGCTCAAATGTAATTTTACTTTTATCTATACTTATACCATATACTATAGCTGTAACAACATCCGTAGTGCCGCCTGAGGGTACAGACTTCCACGGAACTGAATAACCTTGCTTTAATTGTTCATAGTCTTTCGCAATTGCATCATGTTTACGCTCGTCAAATCCATAACGCATTGCCGTATTCGCGGTAAACTTCAGTGCAAAATTAAACTCCCGACTACCGGCCTTTGCTGCAACGTCTGCCGTTGTTTTATGAACGTTTCCTTTTGAATCTACCAGGTAGCCATTGCCATCGTTATCTTTTATAGCAGCGGTCGTGCCGGCTGGCATACGTTGTTCATTTCCTTTATTGTCAACCACCACCACGGAACCATCCGTATCTTTATATACTGAACTAATCCCGTTCTTAACATCAATTAACGTATCTGCAACAAATGAATCCGGATCAAATTGTTTCGGTAAATTTTCTTCTGCGGTAACAAGTGCTGAATCTATGGTATTCAATGTTTCGGTTAAATCATCCATCAAATCCATCACACCTTGTGGTATCACATCTACTGCGGCTCCGGTTACATTCATAGAACCGTTTACCATACGCAGTTCCTTATTGACAGCTATACTGGAGAACTCAACTTTTACTTTTGCTTTATTGAGATATGGTACTTCAATTACACCTTCCCCGGTAAATATACCGTTGCTGCCATTTACCTTGGTGAGCTTTACATCGAAGTCACCAGCCTGAATAATATCGCCAGCTTTTAACGATCCGGTTAATTGGTTGGGATCTAGTGTAAAATTTCCAAGAGGCGCACCACATGCATATTCCGCTTCCGGTAACGGATTCGTTGTAATCATGGATACAGCAGAGTACTGCCCATCATAAAATCCGCATGTAGCAGCAACCTGATACTCATAGGTTGTTGCTGGCTTTAAAGAGTATATATCAGCAGCATTAACAGCTACGTTGTTTTCATACCAATTCGTTGTGCCGGCTTCACGATATCGAATTTTGTAACCGGTGTGATTGAATGCCCCTTCCCACCCCAGGCTGAAGCGTGCTGTTCCAATAGAACTGGCTACGATACCGGTAGGAAGATCGCATGCATCACCATAAATGAATGTGAACACCTCACTATATCCGTTATTTTTAAAAAGGTCGAGTTCACTTACTCCCGCTATACTTCGGGCACGTACGCGAAAGGCATAACGTCTTCCCGGTTCCAATGGGGTTTCGGCGGGGCCATATACAACGGTGGTACTACCGGTTGTTGTCTCAAAAATCGGTGGTGACGTAAGAATAGCATCATTCGGATTTCGTGTCGATGGCCATACCTCTA
>CBIHOZ010000119.1:0-21114 GCA_966211525.1 uncultured Chitinophaga sp.
AGATAGGCAAAAAGTGTTTACGCTGGTGCGTGTTTACGTGTGTGTGTTATGTGCCCAGTCAAAGAACCTACACACGCAAACACATACACACATACACACGTGAAACACGTAAACACTTCAACATCGTTAAACGCGAACGTTCAGCAGTTCATCGAGGTTCTGATGTGCTGCACTGAAGCCTTCTTCGAAGCCCATCTGTATGA
This sequence comes from uncultured Chitinophaga sp., assembly GCA_966211525.1. Classification (GTDB taxonomy): domain Bacteria; phylum Bacteroidota; class Bacteroidia; order Cytophagales; family Cyclobacteriaceae; genus Ohtaekwangia. The sequence goes on from CBIHOZ010000119.1 coordinate 204, forward strand.
TCGCTTCCATATCTTGCTGAGAACGGTACGTAATGTTGATTTCTACTAACGTACCATTTGCTGATGGTTTGAACTGCACCTTCCAGTTCATACCGGGTATATCATTATTTTCAACACCGTTTTCATCGCAGAATGCATCTGTACCTTCAAATAATTTAGGCGCAGATATTTTTTTATAGTTCATGCGGGCATAGTGACGCTCGCCTTCCGGCCCCTGCATATAGTATAGCCATGAACCGCCTTCGCGGAAGTCCATGCTTTTGGTAACTGCTTTCCACGGTCGTGGTGCCCACCATTGATCGAGGAGCTCCTGCGTAGTCCATGCGCGCCATACTTCTTCGATGGCCCCGGCAAATTCGCGTGTAACAAGCATCGTGTTGTTCGCGAGATCTTTTTCGAAAGTGGTTTTAAACATAACTGATTATTTTTTGGGTTTAGACTTCTTTAATACCTGGTCCAGTTGGTCGAAACGATCTTCCCATAATTGCTGAAAAGATTCTATCCAGTCAACTACTTCTTTCATCTTCTTCGGATTGAAATGATAGTATATCTCTCTGCCCGACTGTTGTTGCGTGAGCAATTGGCACTCGGTCAGAATCCTGATGTGTTTGGACACTGCCTGCCTGCTGGAATCAAAATGTTCTGCCAATGCATTCGGTGTCATCGCCTGTAGTGCAAGTCGTGTGAGAATAGCCCTTCGTGTGGGATCGGAAATGGCGTGAAATACGTCTCGTCTCATGACTATATTTTTTTTGCTACCGATTGGTTGCAAATTAACGCGCAATTGATCGGTTGCGCAATTATCGGAGCAATTATTTTTGCAAAATATCATGCGGTGCAACGGATAAAAACTGCCTCTCGAAGTTGAGTTGTTAGGATTAGATTGAATTACAATATAGTTTCGGATTATGGACAGAAGGAGTTTTATACAGCATAGTATACTGTTGGCAAGCTCGATGGTATATACATACGCATCAGGACAATCGAATAGTACTGTCCCGAGTGTATTGGGACCGGTCCCACTGTCGTCACTGGGCGTTACGTTAATTCACGAACACGCCATGGTTGATTTTATAGGGGCTGCTGAGACAGGCAGTCACCGTTATCGCGCGGATGACGTTGTAGCCAAAGTATTACCTTATCTGCAAGCATTGAAGAAAGCCGGCTGCGCTACATTTATAGATTGCACACCGATATATATAGGTCGTGATGTAACAATACTAAAACGATTGGCACAGGCAAGCGGCCTGAATATCATTACCAATACCGGCTACTACGGTGCAGCCAAAGAGAAATACCTGCCAGCACACGCCTATACCGAGACCGCTGAACAATTGGCAGCACGTTGGGTAAATGAGTTTCGTAAAGGTATAGACGGAACAAGTATATATCCGGGTTTTATTAAGACTGGTGTTGATGCCGGACCGCTTACGTCCGTGTGTGAGAAACTATTAAACGCTGCAGCGCGTACACATTTGCAAACGGGACTAACTATATCTGCTCACACCGGTAATGGAGAAGCTGCACTGCAGGAACTCGCTATACTTCAGAATGCAGGTGTCTCACCGGATGCATTTCGTTGGGTACATGCGCAGAATGAAAAAGACAAGAAGCTTCACGTACAGGCAGCACGCACAGGAGCATGGATTGAGTTTGACGGTATAGATGGGACTGATACAGACAATATAGAACAACACGTGGAGTTCGTTCTTCACATGAAAAAACAGAATCTTCTCAACAAAGTTCTGATCTCGCACGATGCCGGCTGGTATCATGTAGGCGAACCTGACGGTGGAACGTTCCGCGGCTATACTGCTATCTTCGAAACATTTATACCTGCCTTGAAAAAAGAAGGCTTCACCGATAATGACGTCAGGCAACTGCTGGTTGATAATCCAAGAGAGAGCCTTGCTATACGAGTTCGAAAGGTATAGTCACGGCATCAACAGTGGGCATTTGCACAGTTTGAAATTCAAAGAATGCATTAACAATTTTCAGAGAAGTGTCGGCAATGAAAATCCCGGTAAGGAATTCATTGCCGTGTGACATTGATTCCGGATATATCGATAAGTTACTCTGACCTCAACACCTTTGCCGGATTTGTTATGGCGCCTTTAAATACCTGCACGCTTACCGTTAGCAGAGCAATAAGCGTAAGCAGCGCCACCGGCAATATAAACAAGTCCAACCCAAGGGCTATGCGAAATGCAAAGCTGCGTAACCATGTACTGCTGCCATACCATACTGCAGGCAACGCAATAACTGCTGCAACCACAACAAGTCTCATAAATTGCCCTGATAAAAGTATAACAATACTGCTCACCGATGCGCCCAGCACTTTGCGCACACCAATTTCCTTGAGCCGCTGAGCCGTTGTAAACGAAGCCAATCCCCACAGGCCAAGACAAGATATTGCTACTGCAAGACTGGCAAACATACCAAAGATGTTACCGAATTGCTGGTCGCTTTTATACTGGGCATTAAAGCTGTCATCGAGGAACGTATATTCGAATGGTTCACCGGGAATAAGTTCTTTATATAGTTTGCCAATTTCGTCTACAGCAGCCGGTATATTTTGAGCCTGCAGGTGAATGGAAATCTTCGGAGGTATAATGGTATCGGCACGAAAGAGAAATGGGACATAATCTGTTTTCAGGGAGCTCCAGTTATAGTTCTTTAATACACCAATGATTGTAGCAGTGTCCTCTCCCATGACCAGTTGCTGGTGCAGCGCCTGCTCGGCTGTCCCAAGGTCGTAAGCGTCCAGTGATGCTTCATTGATGATTACGGCATCCATATCAGATTTGATAGCAGGATCAAAATTCTTACCGGCCACAAAGGGAATGTTATAGGCTGGTATAAAATCCGGATCGATCCACACAACACTTCCAAGTTTATTCTCGGTAATTGCTGCACCACTCTTCCGTACATCTGCACCCCAGTTGTGCCCGCCACCTGGTATAGCTCCGGAAGTCGCTATTTCTTTTACACCGTTCACTTTCAGAACTTCTTCTTTAAATATAGCGAGCTTTCGTTCCGCAGTTCTCCAACTGATGGTACCAGGACCGGCAACGACCAACATCTGATCCATGCGCAGCCCTTTATCCTGTGCTTGCATGAAGTGAATCTGTCGGTATACCACGAGTGTACCAGCTATCAGAATCAGTGACGCTGCGAATTGAAATACAACCAGTGACTTGCGTAACGAGAATCCACTCCCCTCACGCTGGCCCTTCATAACTTTTGTAATTTTGAACGATGATAATACCAGTGCTGGATATATACCCGAAGCGAGTGTGCCGATGAAAAATAGCGATGTGAGCACGATCCACAACCGGATATCAGTAAAGTTAAACGCGAGCTCGCGACCGATCATGTCGCTGAGTAACGGCAGCAGCAATACTGCCAGACTTACCGCCAGTACCATACCAATAAGATTGATGACTACCGATTCGCATAAGAACTGGACAATGAGCTCGCTGCGAAATGCTCCGATCGCTTTTTTTATACCGACTTCGCGGGCACGTTCCATGGCACGTGCTGTGGACAGGTTGATATAGTTGATCCACGCGATAAAGAGTATAAAACCAGCAATGACACCGAAGAAATATATAATACCGGGATTTACAGTCTCAACATTCAAACGAAGACCGGGTTGCAAATGTATATCCCGCACAGGCTGCAGTTTTAATTCCATGCGGCCATTCATGTCTTTCCATTTTGGATCCAGTCTGCGTTGACAGAAATCCGGCAGCTTTTGTTCTGCACGGTCAGCGCTGGTCCCTTCGTTCAATTGTATATAGGTTGTAAAGTTATTCCAGCCCCAGCCATCGTCCTGCTGATATTGCTTCGTCAGGAAGATATTATGCATCGGCACGAGGATATGAAATGTAAAATGCGAGTTGCCGGGTATATCTTCCATGACAGCCGTAACGGTATAGTCGCCATTCATGCGACCGCCGGAAAGCGTCATGGTCTTCCCGATAGGACTTTCACTGCCGAAGTATTTTCGCGCGACAGATTGTGTCAGTACCATGCTGTTCGGATCATTCAGTGCATTCTCTAAGTTACCAGCGAGTGATTTGAACGTGAACGCATCAAAGAACGTGGAGTCTGCTATCAATATCTTGCTTTCGTGAAATGCCTTCGCGTCACCTGACTCCGGTTGATATTGAAGAACTGCTTCTTCTTCATGCGTACGAATATAGTGCTTTACTTCGGGCAGATCGGTTTCAAGTGCCGGGCCTACGCCATAGGTAGTCATAACATTGGGCACCTTACGTTCACCATGCTGTATGAACGTTCGGTTTATCCGGTATAGATCAGCAGCATGCGTATGAAAATTATCATAACTGGTTTCGAAATCTATATAATTCAGAATGATGAGACAAGTGCATACACCCAATGCGAGACCGGTAATGTTGATGATCGAAAATGCTGTGCGCTTCCGAAGATTACGCAATGCAAGCTTGATATAGTTTTGAATCATGGTCATAGATAATACAGTATAAGATGATGTTCGAGATTGAAATACTTTCATATACTCCGGGCGCAGGTAACGGATAACATTACCCGCAAACTGCCACCGGGCGGTTGTTGGCGAATGACGATGCTGCTTCTCGAAGAGTTCGATGAGATCTCCTTCCACTTCATCGAGGTAATCTTCGCGGCAGAACCAGCGCAGGAAATTCAGAACATGTCTCGGAGGTGTTGCTTTCATCGGCCGAATGATATTTTAGGAATCAGGCTATATAGAGTCGTGCGTAGCTCGTACTGGTGATCGAGCACCTTCTTGCCAAAAGCAGTGATCACATAAAACTTTTTTCGTCTGCCGCCACGCTCTTCGGTTATACCACCGTAGTGCGACTTGATGAATCCTTTTTCCTCCATCCGTTTAAGCACCACGTGTATAGCACTGATGTTATAGCTTTTGTTGGTCTTCTCCTCCAGCGCTTCCAGGATGGCCACACCATACGCTTCGTCATGGAGTGCTGCCACCATAAGTAATACGAGTTCTTCAAATTCACCGAGTGACTGGTCTTTCATAGTAATTGGTTGACGCATGTGAAGATAGTTATTATTTTCACATTTGTTAAGTAAATACTCCAGCTTTGAAGAAACGTTACACGCGAATTTGATTTAATTTTTTATCCCGTGGTTATGGACAGTATATGAGGGACTTACGCGAAGGATGTTATAGAAAAATAACGTATCCGGTCAGCGGCTACAGATAATTTGCATTTGTATGTTTGAACGATAACGGTTTGTGAATTGACGCTATATAAATAGAGGTTGCCTACGCATCGCAGGCAACCGTGGGTGTTGAATACTCCTGTCCTATTTTCTTCAATTGGTGTATATGGCGTTGCGCATGCAGTGCCAGAAAGTATAAGTACTGGTATACATCCAGTTTACCGAGGTTGTTTACCGACATCGTAGTGTGATGCAATGTCCCTTCACCTTCCGGCAGCAGTTCGAGTGTAACAAGACACTGTTCCAGTTGATCGCGTAACGTACGCCTTACTTCACACAAAGGCTTTTGTCCGGTAGGCTGATGATGTTCCGGGCGCTGCCACGGAAAAGCATCGGGCTGTGCAATAGCCTGCAAGGCCGGGTTGCTCAATGTATAGGATGCCGGTATAACAAATGGTTCGGTCAGTTCTTGCTTCCTGCGTAATGCTTTTTCAGTTCCCTTCTCAATAATAATAAGCAGGTAATGATTCGTAAGCGTAATATGTTCAAGCACTTCGCTAACGGTCCAGCCACCCGAGGCAGGCCGGTATTGCAATAACGCAGAGTCGCGGTCGAACCACTCATCTACCACTGCGAGGGTGCGGATGAGTTCGCGTTTAAGATTTATAAGTATATATTCAAGTGTCATGGTTTTCAGAGATAAGGGTAAAATAAAAAAGCCCAGGCGTTGGGCCCGGGCTTCTATATATCGTAGAGACGTTATCTTTCATTGTCCAAACATCTTTACTTCCCGGGTACGCATTTTTTTCCACTTCATATCCTTCTGAAGCGGGCAAATGACTGCGATATGGAATGCTGATGCGTTCATGACGAAACAAAAGTAACAGGATTTTTGACAACTGCATACGGATTGTCCTATATTTTTTTTAATCCTGCTACGCAAAGCTTCGCCATCCTGGATGGTTCAATAAATATGCTGTGTAGAAATTAACAGTTATAAAGATGTATATTCGTTTACAACATCATCCCCTATATGCTATATCACATGCGGCTGGCGCTTCGTCATTTGATGAAGCGTAAACTCTATAGTATTGTTATCATTGCCAGTCTGGCGCTGGGCTTTGCCTGCAGTAACTTCCTGATAACATTCGTGCTTTCGGAAACACAGACGGATAATTTTCATCCGCGTTCGGGAGAGACGTATCAGCTCTTCAGCAACGATCCTTTCGGAGACAATGGGCAGATTGCCTATATACCTGCGGCAACGCGTAACTACATAGCACAGAATTTTGCTGAAGCGGAAGCGATTTGCCAGGTTGGTATACTGAACAACGCTGTGTTTGTAACGCCCAATGGCAGCTTTCAGAATGTTACGACTATAAATGTGGATGACTCATTCTTTTCTGTCTTCAATTTTCCATTGCGTGCCGGATCAGCAGATCATGCGCTCGGAAGTGATTTGATCGTAATCAGTAAAGCAAAAGCAGAAGCCTGGTTCAATACAGAAGATGTGCTTGATAAACTTGTTACCCTGCAGGTTGGCGATACATCGCGTGTACTAAAAATTGCCGGTATACTGGACGAAGTGCCGGGTAACAGTCATTTGCATTTTGATATTGTGATGCATCATTCCGTATTAAGTAATCTGTGGGGAGGCGGTGCAAGCTATATGGTTATGCCGGCGGGTAGCCATACCGATAGATTTATGGAGAAGATTAACAAAGACCGTAACTGCCCCGGATTACTTGGTCCCGGAAGTATGCAGTATGCACTGGCTCCGTTACAGGACTCGTATTTCACTGCTGCCAACAAAATGCCTTTCATGCGTACACGCTCACAAAGCTTTATCACAATAACAGCATGGGTATGCGGACTCATTATGATTATGTCGGGTTTCAATTTTATAAACCTGTTACTGCTTTCCATCCAGACCCGAACAAAAGAGGCCGGTATCAAAAAGACACTTGGTATATCGGTTGGCCGAATGTTGAAGGGAGCTCTGTCCGAGATCTTCATATATATAGCGAGTGCATTTTTATTGGCATTGCTTCTCCTGTGGGCGAGCCTCTCCTATTTCAATCTGATACTGGAGACTTCATTGACCTGGTCTCATTTTATGAGGCTGGATATTATACTTGCTGCTAATTTGGTGGTCGGTGTACTGGGATTGATTGCTATCGTGTGGTCTGCGGTATATCAGTGGCGAATACCTTCTGTTCGCTTAATGAAGAATACACTTGTACAGGTATCCTTTAACAAGACGCTGTTTACCTTGCAGTTTATCATTTCCATTACATTGGCTATATGTGCCACCACGATTATCCGGCAGATGAATTTCCTGGAGAATGAACCGCTGGGCTTTAACCGGAATATTATCCTGCTCAGTACGCCTGGTAAAAATGACGTTGCATCGCCTGCTGTACTCAAACAAAAACTTTTACAGATTCCGGGCATACAGCAGGTAGCACTTTGCAACGGACATCCAATATCCGGCAACTCTATCGTCCGGTATGATTTGGAGGATGGTAAGTTTTATACGCCATTTTTATTCAGCGGTGATGAAGACTATATACACACGCTGAACCTTAAAATTATAGCGGGTAAACTTCCTGCCACAGGCTCAACGGATAAACTCGTAAATGAGAAGCTGGTAAAGTATTTTAACCTGAAACAACCGGTTGGTGAGTTGATACCCGGCACAAAGGATCGCATCAGCGGTGTAGTGAGTGATTTTACGTGTGTGTCCTTCAAGGAAGAAATACCTCCTGTGATTATAGCAACGGTAGCAACAGCACCTAAGCTTGTGGTCGACTACAGCGGTTCCGATTGGACTATGCTGGTACCGAAAATCGAAGCGGTGTGGAAGACTATATATCCCGCAGATATATTCTCATACCGGCTCATCCAGGAAGATTTGTTGCAAAAATATAAGGCCGATATATTTTTCTATAAGACCATCGTCAGTTTTTCTGCTATCAGCATGCTTATATCTTGCTTCGGACTTTTTGCTTTATCATGGGCTGTAGCGTCCGGTAAGACCAAAGAGATTGGTATACGCAAGGTATTGGGTGCCCGAACGGAAGACATTCTGAAGTTGCTCACACTTACATTTGTCAAGCGAATTGCTATTGCATTTATACTGGCTGCTCCTGTAGCCTATTACCTGATGCAACGCTGGCTTGAGAACTTTGTCTACAAAATTTCCCTGAGCGCTATGCTGTTTGTAGTAACGGCTGTACTTGTGTTAGTGATCGCAGTAATTACGTTAAGTTTTCAAACCATGAAAGCTGCGTTTACCAACCCGGTAGAGGAATTGAAGAATGAGTAGATATATAGTTGCTTTAATTGGGATGTGAGCGCGCGCATTATAACGTCACTTCGAGCGTGCGCTCTACATTCATACTGCTATCTCCCCGCGAGAAGCCCCCATGTCGGAGCAACGCAATCGTGGTTATAGCTTGGATGTATATATATCGAAACGCTTTCACAGCAGTGCAGCACGTTGAACACTTGCGCTACATGGGGGTTTCTCGCGGGGAATGCGCATTCTATAGGAAGATGGGCTCGCTCGAAATGACGGTGTTGATATTGCCCTAACGTCACTTCGAGCGTGCGCTCTACATTCATATTGCTATCTCCCCGCGAGAAGCCCCCGTGTCGGAGCAACGCAATCGTGGTTATAGCTGGATGTATATATATCGAAACGCTTTCACAGCAGTGCAGCGCGTTGAACACTTGCGCTACATGGGGGTTTCTCGCGGGAAGTACACATTTTATAGGAAGATCAGCTCGCTCGAAATGACGTTCTTTCGCTATACTTTATATGGATTGATTTCTTGTCAATTTGATATCCATGAGATGAACCCAGTTGCCGTCTTCATTTTTCTGCTCCCAGATTCCGGAAAATGCAGTGTCGTTGGCGCTAAAGCCTCCGGTGAAGCGAAGGGCTTCGCCGGTGAACATCCATACATTGTTGGTTAAGGTAGCCGTCATGAAGCCGGAATCGCCCCGACTGTTATAGTGCTGCATGGTATATATATCCCGGGTGCTGTCGTAGCCGATGATCTCGTGTGTCTGACTTTTCTCTTTTCCGATATATACATCGGCCTGGTGTAACAGAAAGAATCCTCCCGGCAGCCATTCGTAGCGGTCTATGCCATTTATGTCGACCGAAGGCGTGAGACTGGTTGCCACAATTTTCCCCGTTGTAGTCCAGAGGCCTACAAACCGATTCAGCTGCTCGTATGCGATTCCTTTTGTAATCATGGGTTCTTTTTTCGGTAACACTATATTTAACATGCACAACCAACAGGCAAAAGTATATTGTACAATTTACCGCAGAATGGTTACGATTCCTTTGTAGTTGGTGTCGATGTATGTGAGATTCAGGTCGATGGTATAATAATATGTATCCGGTGGAAGCAGCTCTCCGTTATAGCGTCCATCCCACTCGTTGTCAAAACCAGTAGCCTCAAATACCAGCGAGCCGCGTTTGTTATATACCCGTATAATGGTTTTGTCGAAGCGCTCGGCTTGTTTCAGCGGCCTTACCCGCCAGGTGTCATTGGCTGCATCGTTGTTCGGAGTAAAGGCATTCGGTATGTCGAAGCCTATATCTTCCATCAATGTGATTTTGCGTTCGTATAGTGTGCTGAATACTTTGCCATCGTTCAGACGAATGGTGAGTGTCTTCGCGACCAGCATCGGGTCGTCTACATTTCCATAATAGTATTGTACGGAACGAATCGCACTGCGATACTCGGCCAGCGATGCTGTACCGATAAGCGACAATACTCCTTTTGCAGAATCATATACCCCCCGAATGGCAGAAGTGTTTTTAAACATGAGTTGATCCGCTCCACTCTCATAGGTATCCGGCAAGAAACCAATTTCAGCGAGGGCAAGCGTGTTGTCATCGGCATCCGTTATATCCAATGTCTTGCTGATAGACACCGGGTCATTGGTAACAGTATATAGCAAGGCATCCGTTTCAAGATCAACAATCTCGGGGCCATTGTTAATCGGCTTGACCGTTATACTTAATGTATAGGGCTTACTCGTTTTACTGCTGTTGCTTACGGTAACACTAACGCTTAATGTACCGGTAAAGGCAGCGGAAGGTGTTACCTGCTGGTTGTTTACGGTATAGTTTTCACCTTGCAATACCTGCAAGGTAAATCCACTTGGATATTTGTTGTCCGGGTCGTTTACAAGTAAATCTGATAGCTGCAATGTAATGGACTGACCTTCGTTCATTTCAAGCGGCTTCTGTCCAATGATGAGCAACTCATCTGTAACACTGATCTGTAAATTGAACGGAGCACTGCTCGCCTTTCCATCATTTACCGTAACGGGTACTGACAACGTTCCGACAAAGTTCTGTGCCGGAGTAACGGTTGCTCCGGATACAGTATAATTACTACCTGCGGAAACTGATAAGGTAAAATCTTTCGGATAATTACTATCCGGATCGGTAACTTTCAAATTGGACAGTTGTATGGTAATCGCTTTGTTCTTCGCTGTACTCAATGCCGTCTGTCCTGTAATGACCGGTGCTTTGTTACCCGGTGTTACGGTTATCTTTACACTATACGCACTGCTGCTGAGCGCGCCATCACTTACGGTAACATTGGCAGCAAGTGTACCAGTGAAGCCAGCAGCCGGAGTAACGGTGTTACCGCTTACAGTATAGTTTAAGCCGGAAGCTATTGCTAACGAGAAGCCAGTCGGATATGCATTGTCCGGATCAGACACTGTGAGGTGCGCGAGCTGAATGGTGATGGCTTTACTTTCCAGCGTCTGCAGTGCTACCTGTCCTGTTATTACAGGAGGATCGTTCACCGGGTTAACCGTTATCTTGAAATTATATTTATCGCTGTCGTGCTTGCCATCGTTCACGCTCACCGGAACCGTGAGTATACCGTTGAAATTTGCATTGGGCGTTACAGTAGAACCTGATACGGTATAGTTCTCGCCGGGATATACTGCCAGCGAAAAACCCCATGGATAAAATAGATTATCGCGATCAGTAACGTCAAGGTCGGTGAGCTTGATGGCCACCGATTGTTCTTCATTTATACTTACAGCATCCTGGCCGGTGATAACGGGCTTGTTGCCCTGCCCCCATGCAGAAGTTGCCACCAAGGAAAGTGAAAGAAATACGTAGATATAGCGCATACACTTTCCACAGTGTAAAAAATTATACCCACAGTGTTTAAACAAGCAACCGCGAATCAAACCGTTTTCTGCGCAGACAAGACGATCAGTTCGCGGGTAAAATGCCACATTTTATTAGACGCGGGAGAATCCATCAAAACAGATGTTCTCCTTTGCGTCTTTCGAAATTGTTACATTCATCAGTTTGTTTCAGGCGAGTATTTTACGAGATCAATACCTATACCATTAGGATCCTGAATCGCGAAGTGGCGATCACCCCAGGGTTCATCGCGCAAGTCGATTTTGATGGATACTCCGCTCTGTTTCATTTCTTTATATAGTTTGTCTACATCATCAACTTCTATGGTAAGATATACTCCCTGTCCCTGAAATGCTTTATGAAACAAGGGTTGCTGTGAAGGATGATCGGGCAACAGAAAACTGATCTCTGCCTGTTTATTCGGAGTGTGCAACAGGAGATAGAATTCATTTTCAAACGTTACGCCAAAGCCCAGGTACCGGGTATAAAATGCTTTACTCTCTGCCAGCCTAGTTGTTACAATGCCTGCGTTCATTTTCATTTTGATAGTGTTTGAGTTTACTGATTTTGTTTGTGAGTATGCGCTCATCACCGAAGTGATGACGAGCATAAGTGTAAGTGACGTGATCTGTTTCATATTATATAGTTTGTATGAAACAAAATTACCGGGCGGGCTACGGCCATCCTTGTAAAAAACGGACATGTTTTTAGTAATGGAAAATCAGTCAAGAAAGGCCTGCGTAGGTGTAATGCCGTAGAAGCTCTTGAACTCTTTAATGAAATGTGCCTGATCGTAATAGCCGTTATCAAAAAACAACTTGTTCTGTCGCAGGCTCTGCACCGAAGGTTTGGCGGCAAGTATATTTTGGAAACGTACAACCTTGCTGAAGGTCTTGGCAGAATCTCCGATATAAAATTCAAAGAGACGTCTTAACTGCCTGGGGCTAATGCCTGTATCCAACTCGGTCTCAATGTTGAGCACGCCTCGCTTTTGCAGGATAATATGGATAGCGTTATAAAGGCGATTGTCAGTAGTGATGGTTGTTTTGGAAAGATGGCGATTGAAGTACTGGTCCAGTACAACGTTAAGGCTATGCGTTGAATGCCCGGGTTTAAAGGTGTTTGTGATGAACGTTGAGATACCCGGCAGCACATCCTGAAGAGCCTCTACCCGATTGCAGAGTTCACCGGCATCGAGCTTGAAGATACGCGGCAGCATCGCCGGCAAGAAACGAATACCGATATAGTGAAACGATTTACCAATAGCGAACTCCGTATAGTTTTTAGAGAACCCCATGATAAAGTTCTCCTGCGGATTGTCCAATTCGAAGAATATATCCATGCAACCATCCGCGACTACACGGTATATATAGGTAGCATCCAGCGCTTCCGTAGTTTTTAACTCCCAGTAACAATAGATGAATTCCTGCAGCTTTACATCCGGTAAAAACTCACGATACTCTACCTGCGCATTTGCAAGTTTCACCGAAGGCTGAACCGGTGTATACAGCTGCCGTATCGCGGACGTGATGTTCAAGCGGTGTTGATCGTGTTAAATTCAATCGTCAATTTACTGTTTTACGAAGAAACGGAGAAATTGTTCTTGTGGGGCTGCTGGCTTCTGGTTACTAGTGTCCGGGGAAAGATCTTTTAAAATGGAATTTTTACCGGACAGCCGAATTGTGGATTATGGCAATTCATCGCATCAATTAGTAAAATGACTCTTTTTCCCTATGAAAAAAGTATATTCAGTGATGATACGATGGATATATAGCTGATTTTACCGGACAGCCTGATTCATTTCAAAAGAATTGATATGGGATAAGCCTCCTTTCACTGTCCAGAGAAAAATCTGCGTTTCTAAGTAATAGAGATAGTTTTTATGCACTTTAGAATTTTCCCCGGACAACAATGGCTTCTGGTTGCTGGCTTCTGGATAACAGTCCGAAAGCAGTAGCCCAGGCGTTGTATTAGCATGTTTAGTCGTGAACAGAATGCCTAATAACGATTAACGGATAACTTATAACGGATAACAATTAACGACTATCCGAATACTTCCCCTGCAGATATTTCACAGAGTGCTCGATCATCTTCTCAAGGACTTTTAAATCGACATCAGCCAGTCGCTTGATATAGAGGCATCCTTTTCCTGCTTTGTGTTTGCCTAATTTATTCTGTAAGTCTGTTTGTTCGGCAAATCCGGGCATTACATATACGGTGATGTTTTGCTTGCGTGGCGAGAAACCTGTCAGACACGAGTCTCCTTCATGACCACTTTCATATTTATAGTGATACTGTCCAAAGCCGACAATGGAAGGTCCCCACATTTTTGGTTTTGCTCCTGTCACCTTCTTCATCAATTTAACAAGCGTGGCACAGTCATCGCGAACGCTTTCGTCAGCAATGTTGTCCAGGAAGCTTTCAACAGATTGCTCGGTAGGTTTGGTTTTCTGTTCAGCCATAGATTTTCAGGATAGATCAATAAATGTAAGAACAGCGATTACATATAGCAACGACTGAACGGAGATTGCTATAAGATATATATTACTTAACCTGCTCCAGGTTCTGTTCGATCTTCTGTTGTAAAATATGGCCGGTATAGCGCGTGGCTGCATCATCACCTTTTGCTACAGAAGCTGCGAGTTTACTGGCAGTTCGCAGCATAACGTGTTCAGGGAAAGGTGAAATCTCCGGATCGGTTATCGCTTCAATCAATACAGGCCTGTCGGCCGTGAGTGCTTTGATCCACGCGTTTGTTACCTGGTCAGACGAATCTATACGTATACCTGTAAAGCCTATTGATTCTGCGTAGGCTGCATAGTTGAAATCCGGTATAACTTGTGTTGTCTCTAATTTCGGATCGCCCTCCATCATGCGTTGCTCCCACGTTACCATGTTCAGGTCACGGTTGTTCAGTACACAAATAATTATATTCGGAGTTGCCCACGACTGCCAGTATTTAGTAATGGTCAGCAGTTCGTCATTGCCGTTCATCTGCATGGCGCCATCACCGACAAATGCAATTACCGGACGATCCGGGTACGCAAACTTGGCCGCGATAGCATATGGTATAGCACAACCCATGGTAGCAAGTGTACCCGATAGAGACGCCATCATATTGGTTCGTATTGTTAATTCACGCGCATACCAGCTGGCGGCCGATCCCGAATCTGCAGTAAGTATACATTTATCCGGCAGCATCGGCGACAATGCCTTGAATACAAACTGAGGATTGAGCGGGTTCGCTTCACGCAATGCCTGCTGCTCTTGCTCTTGTCTCCAATGCTGTATATTATCTTCAATCAACGACTGCCAGTTTCGACTTGCTTTTTGATGGATCAACGGAATCAAACGCAGCAGTGTCTCTTTGCTGTCGCCTTGTAAATTTACTTCTACGGGATAACGCAAGCTCAGCATCCTTCCGTCTATATCAATTTGTACAGCACGCGCCTGTCCTTCTTCCGGCAGAAATTCTGCATACGGAAAACTTGTACCGATCATGAGCAGTGTATCACATTCCTGCATCATTTTCGCAGTGGCCGTGGTGCCAAAGAAACCAATCGTTCCGGTTACAAATGGAAGCTCGTCAGGCAATACAGATTTACCCAGCAGTGCCTTGGCTACTCCCGCACGCAGTAAATTGGCAAGCTGTATAACTTCCTGTGCGGCTCCTGCCGCTCCCGCTCCAACGAGGATGGCTACACGCTCGCCTGTGTTTAATATGTGCGCTGCTTTTTGCAACGCGTCATCCGTTGGAATGAGTATAGATGACGGATGTCCTATACCGGTATGGATCGCATAGTGTTCATGGGGTGGTGTCTCAACCGCTTCCATCGTCTGCACATCATTCGGTATAACAACACAGGTTACTGTTCGTTCAGCTTTCGCGATGCGTATAGCCCGGTCGATAAGGTGACGTACCTGCGAAGCATCTGAAGCCATGTGTATATATTCATGCGCTACATCTTTGAACAGCGAGATCAGATCAACCTCCTGTTGGTAATGTCCACCGATGGCCATGCGTGCCGGATGTCCTACAATAGCAACGACTGGTTGATGATCGAGTTTGGCGTCATATAAACCGTTCAGCAAATGTATAGCTCCCGGTCCGGATGTGGCCAGGCATACACCTACTTCACCGGTAAACTTGGCATGTGCACAGGCCATGAGCGCAGCCATCTCTTCATGACGCACCTGTGTAAATTTCACAGGCTCTGTGGATCGTCCCAGAGCACCCAGTATACCATTGATACCGTCACCGGGATAACCAAAGATGCGGGTTACGCCCCATGCAGCCAATCGCTTTATGATGAAGTCGCCTACGTTCATATATACCTGTTTGCTGTTAATATATACTTGTCCTATATTGCTAATGATTCCTCACGTTAACAATCTGTCCGCCTGCGTGACGTGTGTGAAGCCTGTTCTCAAGATGTTTTACTCCCGATACGGATTCTGCTAAATCTTCTACTCTCCGTTTTACATTACGATCATCTACTTGTCCGCTTAAAATCACTTCACCATCCTGCACCGTTACTTCTATACCGGAGGCATCCACGTATGGATCTTCCATCAGCAAGTCATTTATATCTTCCAGTATTCGGAAGTCTGATCGTTTATAGGACTTCGGACCTTTGCCTTTATGAAGGCCTTTCGTCTGGTCTTCGCGAAACCACGGGTCCATTCCGCGACTGCGTGCTGCCTGTTCTACTTCAGGCCATTGTTCGGTAGGCAGTCGGTTGTAACTATCGCGATAACCTGCGTCCTGTTCATAGTCTCGGCCTGTACGCGCATTGGTTAATCCACTGTAGTAGCTTCCGTAATAACCATCGCCACTATAGTTTTCATATTTACCGGTGTTACGATCATCATACCGCGGAAAAGTTTGCCCGGGCTCGTCAGGGTCGTTGCGACTGTTGCTCAACGCTTCGTTGTGATGGTAATAACCGGCTGTGTTATAGCGGCTTTCATGTTCATCGTTGCGCGGTTGCCGGGATGCGCGCGGAAAATTTCTTCCCCCCATCTTGTTTCCCATATCATTTCATGTTTATCGGATACGAAATCATTTCCGATCAGGAAAGTATAAAAATGATGCCCGCGGCAAATGCGACTGACCTTCACACACCTGTAGGATAAATTGTTTTGTAAGAAACATCCGTTGAAATGCCCTTGTCGGTTTTGTTCTATTTTGAAAACAGCAGCGACCGTAATCTTGTTAAAAAAAAGAACATGATAACCCGATTGCTTCTGCTAACACTTTCGCTGCTCGCCAGCCTGGCAACTGCAGGCTTACGGAGCAACACTGATGTCTCAACCGGATCGGCCGGTCAAAAACTTTACGAGCAGCATTGTGCGCGCTGCCATGGTAAAGACGGAACGAAAGGTTCGTTTGGTGCGAAGGATCTGCAGCAAAGTATATTACCGGATGCAGCTATTGTTCTGCAAATAGAAAAGGGTAAAGGATTTATGCCACCCTTCCGGAAAAAGCTTACAGCGGATGAGATATCAGAAGTGATGCTTTATATCAAAACACTTCGTGTTAAAAAATAATACATTTTCCCTATACCTATGTATCTGTTCAATCAAGAAACTATAGCAACACGCTCTATGATGACACCTGCGAATCTCGTATTAATTCTTACAGCAACCGTTATTGCGCTTATCGCCGGACTTTTCTTTGCCTGGTCATGTTCCGTTACAATAGGACTCGCCAGAATTCCGGACACCATGTATATAACTGCCATGCAGTCTATGAACCGCGCTATATTGAATCCAGTGTTTCTTACGTGCTTCGTTGGCAATGTATTGTTGTTACCACTCAGTGCCTACCTGTTTTATTCAACGCCGGTATCAACGCGTTTTATATTACTGGCAGCAGCGGCTTTGGTATACCTGGTTGGCGTGTTTGCCGTTACAATATTCGGTAACGTTCCGTTAAATGAATCGCTGGATGCCTTTGCACTTGCCAGCGCTTCGCCCGCTGATATAGCTGCGCAGCGTACTGCTTTTGAGAAGCCCTGGAATACACTGAATATGATTCGTACGGTGGCGTCTATCCTGTCCGTTGTGCTGGTGATTATAGCATGCTTGTCCAAAGCAGAAGAATAAATTTTGATGAAAATATATACTGTCGGTTTTGTTCTATTCTGACGCAACAACGACAGGTAATTTTGAAGAAAAAATTGAATCAGCATGAAGATTATCATTTTTGGATCAACCGGTAGCATCGGCACTCACCTTGTAAAGCAGTCGCTCGAAGCAGGACACATCGTAACTGCGTTTGTACGCGATCCTTCGAAACTGCAAATCAAACATTCGAATCTTCACACGGCACAAGGAGATCTGATGGACGCGGCTTCCGTTGCCAAAGCTGTGAAGGGACATGATGCTGTAGTGTGCGCCATTGGATCGGGCCGCAAAGGAAACGTACGCTCGCAGGGAACACTGCATGTAATTCAGGCGATGGAGCAGACGGGTGTAATGCGTCTTGTATGCGAGACTACTCTGGGTGCTGGTGACAGTCGCGGTAACCTGAATTTCTTCTGGAAGTATATTATGTTCGGTATGCTTTTGCGTGAAGCGTACGAAGATCATGAAAAGCAGGAACGCTATATCATGCAAAGTAATCTCGACTGGACCATTGTGAGGCCTGCAGCCTTTACGGATGGACCGCACACGGGAGTATATCAACATGGATTTTCGGCAACTGCCAAAAACGTTACACTGAAAATATCACGCGCAGACGTTGCTGATTTTATGTTAAAACAATTAAGCGATACCCGCTATCTCCGGAAAACACCCGGTTTATCGTACTGAATTTTACGGTGCAACACTGGCATGTTTGCATGAAAGAATACAACTTGCATAAACCTTGCTTTTCTGTAGCCAGGCTGAATACAATTCGGCCGGTTATCCGTTACAGGAAAGCAAAGGCTTGCAGGAAGATGCACTATACGCAGATACAACCCCCTGGCTATATCAAGAATTATGTCCGGTATTTCTGGACACTGGAGAGCACGTGCAATAGCACGGTGCCAAAGACTTTTGGTCCGGTAGCGGATGGTTGTCCGGGATTCATTTTCCAACAGGCGGAGAAAGGAAATTTTTATGATGAAGTAAAGGAAGACCTTCCCGCTTTATTTTTATACGGACAGACTACACGCCCGCGCGAGATTCGTACCAGCGGACAATTCCAGGCGCTGGGTGCGAGCTTTTATCCGAATGCACTGAAGTCAGTTTTTGGTTTTAATGCGAATGAGTTGACCGATACCTGTATCGATCTCAATGCATTGTCGGAGGAACATGGCGTTCCCTTATCGGATAAACTGCTGAGTGCGTCATCGGTTCATGACCAGGTAGAGATACTATCTTCTTTTTTATTCCTGCAGATACAGAAGAACAACGTGCAGACCGATGCAGCTATACAATTTGTCATCAGCGAGATCATTGCATCACACGGAAGTGTCTCATTGCGCGACCTTCAGCAACGCCTCCAGATATCGGAGCGCAGTCTCGAACGAAAATTCAACCAGTGCGTAGGTATAACTCCCAAGTTGTTTGCGCGCATCTGTCGTTTTCAGGCATCGCTACATCAATTGCGAAATAACAGGTATACCAAGCTGTCGGATATAGCATTCGAGAATGGTTATGCAGATCAGTCTCATTTTATTCGTGCCTTCCAGGAATTTGCCGGTTTTTCTCCCAATCAATATCAGAAGCAATCGCTCGAAGTAGTTGCTAATTTCCCGCAGCTTATCGGAGGGCGTTGATTATTCGTTAAACGTTATACCTTATCCGTTACACGTTATCCGTTATTCGTTATACGCGTGACAGTTAAGTTAATTATCGTTGATGATTAACAATTAACGTGTAACGATAACTTGTAACGATTAACTTATAACGATTCACGGATAACGGATAACGATTAACGATTAACTTTAATACCAAGGCTGTAATTCCCACCTCCTATCCGCTACTAACCGGTATATATAGTTTTATACATGCTACACCTGGAGCGGTTCCGCAAATCATACAATGATTTCCTGGTATTGAAGATCGATGAGCTTCGTATGGCGCCAGGCATCTACTGGATTAAAGGTGTAAATGGTTCAGGCAAGAGTACATTACTCAAGACCATTGCCGGTATACTCCCCTTTCATGGAGATATACGGGTGAATAACATTAGTATACAACGACAACCGGTGGCATATCGCAAGCTTGTTAATGTTGCAGAAGCGTCCCCTATATTTCCCGGATTTCTTACCGGCACAGAGATGATACGCCTGTTTGCTGCCGCGAAAGATGCTCCGCCACAACAGGCATCCTTCTTTATCGAGAGCATGAAAATGCAGGCTTACATTGATGAACCGTTGCATATATACTCCAGCGGTATGCTCAAAAAGCTGTCGCTCGTACTTGCCTTCCTGGGAAATGCCGAAGTAATTTTACTGGACGAACCTCTGGTAACCCTGGATGCCGAATCACTAATGATATTATATACCTGGATTGCCGAACGACATACCCAGTCAGGAACAACGTTCCTGCTTTCCTCTCACCAGGCACTTGAAACACATATTATACCGGCGATGCGTACGCTGCTGGTTGATCAGCAAACCGTCTCCTATATATGATGCCGCTACCGCTTACCCGTATATTGGTCAGGTTGTTTGTATCTGGTTTTTATCGCGTGCATGCTGGCTTGCTCGCCATGCTCTTTGGTACAGTGATCTGTTATTGCATATTTATTATACCGCTCAACGAAACACACCTGGAGCCGGCTCAGCGTATTGCAGAAAGTCTGATGTTTACACTTTCGTTGTTGAGTTCACCGGTTATGATGGCAGCTGTGCTTATGGTGTGGTTTATTTATACGTTGAAGAGCTGGCAGTACGTCAGGCGGCAATTGCAGCTTGATAGTAACCTGTTTATATTCTATAGTGTGACATCGTTCTCTCGAATGAGACAATTTCAAAGCTGGGCAATTGTGCAAACGGTTATACTGTTACCGGCACTTGGTTATGCCCTGATAACATTGATTGTCGGGATTGCTTTTGGCTACCACCTCGCTCCTTTTATAATACTGGTATATATATACTGCTTCTGATAGCACTTAGTGCCGGTATATATATGCGATGGGTGAATCAACCGTCTCCTGTAAAGGCTAACTATGTTCAATACCTGACGCGTAACTGGGCAAAACCTTTATGTACGTTATTCCTGTATCATATTGCCGATCAACAGAAACTAACATACCTGCTGACGAAGGCTTTTGCACTGCTCAGTATATTCAGTTTGCCGATATTGGTGATCTTCGTGCTGCCGGGATTATTATACTGCTGGTGTGTCTCGCGCATGTGGTGCTGGTGTTCCAGGAGTTTCGTTTTGAACAGGTGTATCTTGGTTTTGTTCGTAATTTTCCGGTAAGTCGTCTGCAGCTATATATACATCACCTGCTGCTATGTATGCTAATACTTTTTCCGGAAGGTATAGCGTTGTTTGTGTCGCTCCCGGCTTCTATTGCCA
>CBIHOZ010000120.1:0-21067 GCA_966211525.1 uncultured Chitinophaga sp.
TCCGATTGTCCTGAGCCAGTCGCCGGACCTGCAGCGCGCGACTGATGATGATTTCACCGGAAGGTGTTGGCTTGAGCGGCTGACTTTTCTGAAAGATCTTTACATCAAGTTCGTCCTCCAGTTTTTTTACCATCATGCTCAACGTAGGTTGTGTAACATGACAATGCTCTGCAGCCTTCACGTGATTTCGGTGAATATCAAGTGCTATTATATACTCTAATTGTTGGAGATTCATTCGTTTGCAAAGATCGTTAAAACGATATAATAAATATTAATAATATGTAAATAAGTATTATTGATGTGATTTATATCATTTACAAATATATTTTTGCAGCATTCACAAACAAACTATATTAAAAATCACTATGAGTAAAGGTATTATTTCTGTTGGTCAGCCATTCCCTGCGTTTAAGAAGGCTGCTGTTGTATCACTTGAAAAAGGAAAAGAATTTTTTGATATCAGCTCAGAAGATCTGGTAAATGATGAAGGTCGCTGGACTGTAATCTTCTGGTGGCCAAAAGATTTCACATTCGTATGTCCTACGGAGATTGCTGAGTTCAACAAAAACTACGGTGAGTTCCGCGATCGTAACGCAAACCTGATCGGTGCTTCTACTGATTCTGAGTTCGTTCACTTGGCGTGGAGAAAAAACCACGATGATCTTCGTGATCTGAAATTCCCGATGCTTGCTGATACTTCTAAATCACTTGCTGAAGAGCTTGGTATATTGGAGCCTAACGAGAAGATCGCTTACCGCGCTACTTTCATCGTTGATCCACAAGGTGTAATTCGCTGGGTAAGTGTTTATGATCTGAACGTAGGTCGTAACGTGAAAGAAGTTGTTCGTGTACTCGATGCGCTTCAAACTGATGAGCTGTGTCCTTGCAACTGGGAAAAAGGAAAAGAAACTTTGAAAGTGTAGGTTGACGATGGCATCAACAACAACATATTCAGAAAGCACGCAAGAGTTCCTTGATTTCTTAAAGTTAGAGAAAGACTATAGCACGCACGCGCTTGATCTGCTTGAAGAAGGCAAGTCGCGCTACCTGGCTGATCTGAAAATCAACTTCAAGAATTCTTTCGAAAGCGAGTATCTGTCGAAGAAAGAAATCGCGTTGCTGGGAGTTGCTCTGGCAGTTAATGCCAACAGCAAAATTCTCCGCGCGTTCTTCTCAGACAATGCACGCCAGGAAGGAGCTTCTGCGGAAGAGATTGCCGAAGCCGTTGCCTGTGCATCGTTGCTGAGTGCAAACAATGTGTTCTATCGTTTCCGTCATTTCCTGAACAAGGAAAAGTATAACGAGATACCAGCGCGTATCAAGATGAATATTATGGCAAGACCTGTTACCGGTAAAGAGTTCTTTGAACTCGTGAGCCTGGCGGTGAGCGCTGTAAATGGTTGCGAGATGTGTGTGAAAGCGCACGAAGCATCCTTGATCGAACTGGGAGCTAAAGAAGAACGTGTATTCGAAGCCGTACGCTTAGCGGCTGTTATTACAAGCTTGACTAAAGTTGTTTACTAGTTAGTTTGTTCGAATAGATAAGTTGAGAAAAAGAGAAAGCCCGGAGCAATCCGGGCTTCTCTGCTTTTATAGCGTAACGGGCGGGTACCCCAACCGTTGTATATACTCTTAGAAATGACTTACGCCATCGTATAGTTTATTACCGCCATTGGTGTGCACCGCATAGGTAAATCCTTTTTGCAGGCAGTATGCTCCATACTCACCATTCTTGTTTAGGGCAAGAAATCCTACCTGAACCTGTTTTGCTTTCTCCGGATTCTTTTTCAGAATGCGCTCAACGGCCAGGCGACATGCATCGGCTGGTGAATTTCCCTGACGCATCAGTTCCACCACCAGGTGACAACCTACAATACGAATTACTTCTTCACCAACACCGGTAGATGTAGCCGCACCAATTTCATTATCAACATATAGTCCGGCACCGATGATAGGAGAGTCGCCTACACGACCGCGCATTTTATAGGCCATGCCACTGGTAGTACACGCGCCCGATAAATTTCCCTGCGCATCCAACGCGATGATACCGATGGTATCATGATTCTCAATGTTCGCTACAGGTTTATATTCACTTTTCTTCAACCACTCTTTCCAGGCTTTCTCCGATTCTTTGGTGAGCAGCTTTTCTTTTTTGAAACCGTTGGCCAATGCAAATTGTAAGGCACCGTCACCTACCAGCATTACGTGTGGTGTTTTCTCCATCACTTTACGCGCAACAGATATAGGGTGAACGATGTGCTCGAGAAAAGCAACTGATCCGCAGTTCCCGTGTTCGTCCATAATACATGCATCGAGAGTAACTTTTCCTTCGCGATCGGGTAAACCGCCGAGTCCTACGGATGTTTCTTTTGGATCACCTTCGGGAACACGCGCACCGGCTTCAACAGCATCCAACGCCCTTCCTCCAGACGATAACACTTTCCAGGCTTCTACATTGGCCTGAAGTCCGAAGTTCCAGGTAGAAAGCACGATTGGCTTCTGACCTTCGCGGCCTTTGGCAAAACTTTTTCCGAATGGCAAAAGTGATGCGCCCAGTGCCGAGAGCTGAATAAATTTTCTACGGGTAGTCATTTTCCTTTGGGTTAATATTCTTCAGTTTCAGGTTAAACGGTATTGCGTAATACTTTCTAACCTGAAGCTATATATACTTGGTGTGTTATCAGAGCGGAATGTTGCCGTGCTTTTTCTTTGGAAGCTGGGCAACTTTATTCTCCAACATGGCAAATGCACGAATCAGTTTCTCGCGTGTCTCATCCGGGTATATTACTTCATCAATATAGCCGCGGTGTGCCGCGCGATACGGGTTTGCAAATTTATGTGTATACTCCTCAACTTTTTCTGCAAGTTTAGCTTCCGGATCTGCAGCTTCCGAAATTTCTTTCTTGAAAATTATTTCAGAAGCTCCTTTAGCTCCCATTACAGCAATTTCAGCCGTTGGCCATGCGTAATTCAAATCTGCCCCAATGTGTTTGGAGTTCATTACATCATAGGCACCACCGTATGCTTTGCGTGTGATAACTGTGACACGAGGCACGGTGGCTTCTGAAAATGCAAAGAGTAATTTTGCTCCGTTGGTAATGATGCCGTGCCACTCCTGGTCGGTGCCCGGTAAAAATCCCGGCACATCTTCAAACACAAGCAACGGTATATTAAAGCAATCGCAGAATCGCACGAAGCGCGCACCCTTCACACTTGAATTGATGTCGAGTACACCCGCCAGCGATGCAGGTTGATTTCCAACTATACCTATACTTCGGCCTGCTATACGCGCAAAGCCTACTACTATATTTTCGGCAAAGTTCTTATGTACTTCAAAGAAGCTTCCGTCATCTACTACTCCGTTGATGACTTCACGCATATCGTACGGTTGGTTCGGGTTAGCGGGAATGATGTCGTTGAGGGCAGGACGCTTTTCGTTACCCATCGTATAGGGCGACCGTGGTGCTTCGTCTTCGCAGTTCTGTGGTATATAGCTGAGCAGTTTCTTCAGATAAGTAATACACTCTACTTCGTTGGCACATGCAAAATGTGTAACGCCACTTTTTGAACTGTGTGTCTGTGCGCCACCGAGTTCTTCGGCCGTTACGTTTTCATGCGTTACTGTTTTCACTACGTTCGGCCCGGTAACAAACATAAATGAAGTGTTCTCCACCATCAGAATAAAATCTGTAATGGCAGGCGAGTATACTGCGCCACCGGCACACGGGCCCATGATGGCAGAGATCTGCGGAATAACTCCGGACGCCAGCGTGTTACGATAAAATATATCAGCATAACCCCCGAGCGATACAACGCCCTCTTGTATACGTGCGCCACCGGAATCGTTCAAACCAATTACGGGTGCTCCGTTCTTCATGGCGAGGTCCATGATCTTCACGATCTTTTCTGCATGTGTCTCAGAGAGTGAACCTCCGAACACCGTGAAGTCTTGCGAGAAGACATATACCAGCCGGCCGTTCACCGTGCCGTAGCCGGTTACTACACCATCGCCTAAATAATATTCTTTATCAAGACCAAAGTCTTTGCTTCGGTGCATTACAAATTTTCCGAGTTCTTCAAACGATCCTTCATCAAGCAGTAAGTGGATGCGTTCGCGTGCCGTTAGTTTTCCTTTGGCATGCTGTTGCTCGATCCGTTTCTCACCACCACCGGTTAATGCTTCCTGATTCTTGCGTTCCAGTTCATCAAATTTTTGTTGTAATGCGGATTCCTTGGTTGTTCGCTTGGCCATCTTGATTGTGAATTTGTCTTAAATATAACAGTCGCCAGACTACCGGCAACAGGCTGTGAAATGTTACGTCATTTGTTACCAGTTCACCGGGTTGAATGTGGATAATAAATTAGTATCTTCACGGCCCTTCCTACCCTTATGAATAGTAAGATTGCCATAATTGACATGGGAACGAACACGTTCCACCTGCTTATTGCCGAAGCAGACGAACGGGGATATCATATTATCTCGCGTGACCGGTTGGCAGTTAAGATTGGTATGGGCGGTATAAACCAGGGCATCATTACGGAAGAGGGAATGCACCGCGCATTGCTTGCTATGCAGAGTTTTAAAAACACCATGGAGCAGTCGGGTATAACAAAAGTTTTTGCTTTTGGTACCAGTGCCCTGCGCAATGCCCGCAACGGCGATGAGGTTGTACGAAAGATCAAAGAGCTTACGGATATAGATGTAAATATCATCTCGGGAGATAAAGAAGCCGAGTATATATACATGGGGGTGAAAGCTGCCCTGCACATGGAACACGAAAAATCACTGATCATTGATATAGGAGGCGGTAGCGTAGAGTTTATTATCGGTGATAATGATCAGATCTTCTGGAAACGGAGCCTGGAGATAGGAGCACAGCGCTTGCTGGAGAAATTTCATAAGAGCGACCCGATTACGTCAGACGAGATTGAAGCCCTGAATGTATATTTTGAAGAAGTACTCGTTCCTGTTTTTGATGCACTGAAAATCTACCAACCCGGTGTACTCATTGGTTCCTCCGGTACATTCGATACGCTGAGTGATATATTCTGCATTACACATGATATACATAAGAGCCCTGAAGAAATTGAGACACCGTTGTCTATACCGGGTTTTTATGAAATATACCGCGAGCTGATCCAGAAGAACCGCGCGGAGCGGATGAATATGCCCGGCATGATTGAAATGCGTGTAGACATGATCGTTGTGGCAAGTTGTTTGATCCGCTACCTGCTGGAGCACCATGCCTTTAAACGCATTCGCGTTTCTACCTATTCGTTGAAAGAAGGTGTATTTGCATCGATGATCAGCGAAATGAAATTACCGGCTTAAGATTCTTTTGCCTCGGTATCGATCTCTTTCATCGTTACCCGTTTTACGATAAAGCCGATCACGGCTCCCAGGGCAGCAAAGCCGAGCACAATGAAGAGTATATTTTTTTCGTATACGTCTGTCTTCAGGTTTAAAAATCTTCCAATGAAATACCCGATCGTGCTCACACTGGTAGCCCAGATCAACCCGCTGATGATACTATATATTAAAAACTGAAGCGGCCTGATGTTGCTCATACCAATGATGAGTGGAATAATGATGCGGAAGCCGTAGAGAAAACGATAGGTAAAAAGTATCTGCAGTTTATGATGCAGGAAGAAATGTACTACCGGTTGAAATTTTGCTTTGAGCTTGGGGCGGTGTTCAATGAAATATTTTCCGTTAAGTCTGCCGATGAAATAATATAGCCAGTCGCTGATGAACGATCCGGTAAAACCGAACAGCACCGTATACGGACCTTCAAACAGTCCGCGATGAATTAATGATGATGCCACCAGTATAGCCGTTTCACCTTCGAAGAAAGTGCCGATCATCAACGCTATATATCCATATTCATCCAGAAATTTCTCCACTACTCTCCGAAGTTATCCAGCCTGCACATGTTATCCATACCGATGTGCATGAGGGCATCGCCTGCGTTGATCACCGGAATGTTATTCAAACCTACAACATAACCGGTTACCGGAGTAATTACCTTTTCTTTAAATTCTCCGAAAGGATCTGTTATCGTACCCACCCATTCATCTTTCTGTACCAGTTGGCCGCAGTATACATTGGTTTGAAAGAGACCTGCGCTCTTGGCGCGTATCCACGTGGTGCTCCAGATCATTTTGTTTTCCACGTCCGGGTGAGGCGCTTCATCGATCATGTTCAAATGTTTCATGAGTCGCAACGTACCGGCTATGCCTTCTTTGATTGCATTCTGATCGAAGCGCAGTGATTCGCCACCTTCGTATACAATTATATATTTACCGCGCCTGGAAGCCTCCTTGCGCAATGAATTAGGACGGAACGGAGAGTTAAGGGTAAACGGAGCATGAAAGGCCTGTGCCAGTTCGATATTTTTTTCGTCCGTTAGCAATGCACGCACCTGCGGGTAGTTTGCGCGCATAGCCCCACCGGTATGGAAGTCGATGCCATAATCGATATAGGGTATAACATCGTGCATGAGGTGGTATGCTACGCGACTGGCCAGTGAACCGTTGCGCGAACCAGGGAACGAGCGATTTATATCTTTACCATCGGGTACATCGCGCGAATAGTTGAGGAAGCCGTACATGTTGATGATGGGCATACAGATAACGGTACCGCGCTTCGGCTGATGCATACCGCCATCGAGAATTCTGCGCACGATCTCCATGCCGTTGATCTCGTCACCGTGCATACCAGCGATCAACGCCAGCACCGGACCATCTTCGAGTCCGCGGGAAACATAAATAGGAGTATCAATGATGGTATGCGAAGGGAGCCGCGCAATGTTGATATCGATTTCTTTAAACTCTCCGGGAAGTATGGTGTGACCGGCAATCTTAAATTCTTTCATGATAAATCCACAGTCTACAGGCTTACAGATACCGAAAGTTAATATTTATCCGGGAATACCCGTAGTCGTTATCGGTTATTGGTTAATCGTTATCCGTAGGCGCGTTAATCATGACTGGTAGTGAACACCATACGTGCCAGTTTGTTGACTTTGGACTTCCCTTATATATAGGTATACTCACTAACGTAGTCGCCCGCGGAGAGCGATTAATGGATAAGAATTACTGTCCATCAAGCATAGCCTTGCACCATGCTTTCGCAGCGGCAATGTCGGTGAACAATTTAATGGCGAGCGGATCTTTGCGTTCGTTATGCTTGGTAACAAAGTCTCTCACATTGATAGATGCAAAAATACTTTCGGGCGTTATGATGGCCCTGTACCGGAGCCCGAGTGCATAAGCCTTGGTACTCCACTCAACAGCCGTCCATAGTACTGCCTCATCCGTGAAAATTTCTGATTTGCTCAGATCTCCGATCCACGCCACTTTTCCATACTTATTTATTTTCTGGCGTATCATATCAAGTCCATATTCGCCTTGATCTCGGAAGTCTTCAGAGCCTATAAATCCATTGTAGGTAGAGATAAGACATTGAACAGTCGGATCAAAATCAATCGATCCGCTTTCAGAGGTATATAATCTGGTAATCATTTCGGGTAGTTTAATGTAGGAAACATCAAAGCTATACCTTCTTATCAACATGCGAGTCAGGTAGTTATTTGCAATTGAATATCGATTATATACAGAGGAATTCGTACGTAGTTATACGGGGGAGCAGATAGCCCGTTATTCGTTAAACGTTAATCGTAGGCGGGGTATATATATCATGGCCAGAGATCCAAAGACACAGAGAAGACACTGAGCGGCACGAAGGAAAATTTATCTCCGTGTAACTCGGTGTCTTCTTTGAGCTTTGTGCAATGGATTTTACGGATGACGTTCAACGTCACTCAGGCATTAACCTTATCCTTCTGAATCTTCTTCTTGGTAGCATGCTTCTCTACAAAGCGAACAATTTTATCAGCGATGTTTACTTTGGTGGCGGCTTCTATACCTTCCAGTCCCGGAGATGAATTTACTTCTATAATAAGCGGTCCGCGTTTCGAGGGTAGCATATCAACACCGGCTATACTGAGTCCTACTTTTTTAGCAGCAGTTATAGCAGCATGTTTCTCGGTGCGACTAAGTTTTATTACTTCGGCAACACCACCGCGGTGGAGGTTCGAACGGAACTCACCATCTTTAGCCTGCCTGCGCATAGCACCTACAACTTCGCCATCTACTACAAAGGCGCGGATGTCGGCACCCTTCGCTTCTTTAACAAACTCCTGTATAATAATACGGGCATGCACACCGTGAAAGGCTTCAATCACTGATTGAGCTGCCTTTTTATTTTCAGCGAGCACTACGCCAAGGCCTTGTGTGCCTTCGAGTAACTTTATAATTACCGGGGCACCTCCAACCGCATCGATGGAGTCTTCAGCATCAGCTGAGTAATCCATAAATATAGTCTTGGGTAAACCGAGACCTGCGCGTGAAAGTATCTGCAGACTTCTCAGTTTATCGCGTGAGCGTATCAATGCCTGCGATTCTACAGCCGAGAAAACTTTCATCATCTCGAACTGGCGCACTACGGCAGCACCATAAAATGTTACCGAAGCACCGATACGCGGTATAACAGCATCGAAGTAATCCAGCTTGCGGCCCTGGTATAGCACCACTGGATTTTTCTTTTCGATGAAGAGCACGCACTTCATGTGATCAATAATTTCTACGGTATGGCCGCGCGCTTCACAGGCTTCTTTCAGGCGGAGCGTAGAATATAGTTTGGGATTGCGTGAAAGGATAGCAATGTTCATACAGAGCGTCTAGCCTCTTTTTTGTTTTAAAGTACGTTGCAGTTTTTGTTTTTCGCGAAAAGAAAGGTTCTTCTTTTTTACGTCAATGATAAAGCGATTGCGCAAGATCTTTCGTCCTATTAAGATCGGAAATTTAAGTGAACCTCGGTTACTGAGCGAGAATTCTGTAGTTATTTCTTCGTTAAAAATTTTTAACGTTGTAACAATCACAAATCTCCGTTCCACTTCGCCAAAAGAGTTTTTAATGTTTTTTATCTGGTAATCAGAGGTGGTAAATTTCATGCCTGTAAATTCAGGATGCTCCTCGTCCAGTAAAATAAACTCCAGCTTGCCGCCAACAACTTCTGCCTTATGGCAATGCAGGCTACAGGTATAGGCACCGGTATCAATTTTAGCATGGATATTAATCAAGCCGAACTCGGGCAGATCAACGCGGTCGTAGCGTCCAAGAATCTTTTGCATTGACGGATAATTGCTGGGCGAAATATAAATAGCCGCCATCAGTTTAAAAAAGTTATGCCACCGCAATATTGCAGTGGCATAGCCGTTTTGTTTTTTATACTGTCCTTATATATAGAGGGACAGCGAAAATATAGGTAATCCTTAGCCTTTTGCTTTAACCGCAACGGCTGTATTCTCCCACTTCATTACAATTTCATCTTTCACTACACTGATATTGAAAGTTTCTACAAAAGACGGAGCCTTCGAAGGTTTAACTTTTACACGCAATACATCATCCTTGTCTTTATAATTATAGGCACCCCACTGCTTGGTGTCGCTGTTGAAAATAACAGTCCACTCATTTTCGCCGGGTATAGTAAACAATGCATATTTACCGGCAGCCAGTTCTTTTCCTTCTATTTTAACAGGCTTATCAAACTCAATAACAGTTGCTTCGTTGGCACCGGTTCTCCACACTTCACCATAGGGAACAAGGCCGCCCATAATTTTACGACCGCGGGCTGAAGGCTGGCAGTATGTAACTTTTACATTGGCAGCACCAACTTTGCCGGATGCTTCTGCTTTAGGACTCGCAGGTTTGTCTTGCGCAAATACAGCTGTGATCATGGTTGCGAATGCGAGCGTTAAGAATGCTATTCTTTTCATGGTTTTGTTTGGTTTTAATTTAACAATGGTGGTATACGCAAAAGTGCCTCCGATGGCCGGAGGCACTAACACAAATATTATAATATTACCTGTAAACTTCTTTTTAGAACGCGACACATCGTGCAAAAGTTACTTCAACGGTAGTTTTTAACAATTAATTTACGAGTGGTTTCTCATTTTCCGATTTCACTTCTATTTTCCGCTCCCGGTACATACCGAATGCTTACCGCTTATCCTGACGCTGACTGCCTGATACTATATAGATGAATTGCGGGGAATGCGTTCTGCCCGAAGCAGAACATGGTAAAATCATCAGGTTTTACTGAACGACAGGCTTCAGATCATTCGGTATATTTCTTAAGATCAATTTACAGTACGATTAAACCCCTATAAGAATGTTCCTGGTACAAACATCTTTACCCAATCGCCTGTGTAAGTTCATCTGTAAGAAGAGTATATACATCCTGTTGGGTGTACTGTTCTCTTTTACGGCTTACGCTCAGCTCGACAAAGCTCCGGCTTATCCGCTCATCACGCACGATCCTTATTTCAGTGTGTGGTCGTTCACGGACAGATTAAACGAATCGCCAACCCGACATTGGACAGGCTCTGATCAGTCCATCATGGGATTGGTAAAAGTAGACGGTGTTTCCTATAGTATATTGGGAAAAGCAGAACGAGTCTTCAAAACCGTTTTAGCAGCTTCCGATGAATTATCATTTGAAGCTAAATACACGGAAAGCACGCCTGCAGCCGGTTGGACGAATGTGGATTTTAATGACAGCGCATGGAAGAATGGCCGCGCTCCGTTTGGAAATAACAAGACCATCGCTAAAACTATATGGCAGTCGCGACACATCTGGATGCGCAGAATATTTACGCTCGATCAGCTCGATTTTGATAACCTGTTTCTTAAACTTCAGCATGACGATAATGCAGAAGTATATATCAACGGAGAGAAAGTTCTTTCGGTGGGATGGCTGGGCAAGTATCGTTACTTCCCCCTCGATGAAGCCGCGCTGAAACTTTTGAAAGAAGGTAAAAATATACTCGCTATACATGTTGAAGATACGGGTGGCGACTCGTGGATGGATGCCGGTATAGTTACGGAACTCCCGGAGCAACCGGCTGCCGATATACTCCTAGCTATACAAAAAAGTGTTTCCGTATCAGCAACGCAAACGCGTTATGAGTTTACGTGTGGCAAAGCCGATGTAACGCTTACATTTACTTCGCCCTTGCTTATGAATGATCTCGACCTGCTCGCGCGACCCGTCAGCTATATTTCATACAAGGTTCGATCGAATGATGATGCGCAGCATACGGTACAGGTATATTTAGGTGCATCCACGGCACTTGCTACAAATTTGCCGGTGCAGGAAGTTACAGCACAGAAATATAGCACCGACAAACTCGCGGTATTGAAGGCGGGTACCAAAGAACAACCGGTGCTGGCCAAGAAGGGCGATGATATTCGGATTGACTGGGGCTATGTATATATAGCAACTCCAAAGGGAAATACGGTGCAGCAAAGTATAACAGCCGCAACAGAAGGTCCGAAGCTGTTTGCCGGCAAAAGTACCGCACCGGTAAACGATGTTACACAAGGTAAAGGCCTGTTCCTGAATACAACGGTATCGCTGGGTAACGTTGGTCGTGATGTAAAAGAACACGTGTTCCTGGTAGGTTATGATGATCTATACCCGGTGCAGTATTTCAATCAGAACCTGAAACCGTGGTGGAAGAAGAGTGAATCTGTTACCATCGAGACGCAACTGACGCAGGCGCTGACGGAGTACTCAACCATTATTGCACAATGCGATTCGTTCGATCACCAGTTATATACTCGTGCTATAAAAGCAGGCGGTGCCGAGTATGCCAAACTCTGTGCGCTTGCCTATCGCCAATCTATAGCGGCTCATAAACTTGTAAAAAGTCCGCAGGGAGAAACGTTGTTCTTGTCCAAAGAAAACTATAGCAACGGTTGTATCAATACCGTAGATGTTACGTATCCCTCGGCACCGTTGTACCTGGTATATAATCCGGAGTTGTTAAAAGGAATGCTCAACGGTATATTTTACTATAGCGAAAGCGGTCGTTGGAAGAAAGCCTGGGCTGCCCACGACCTGGGTACATACCCGCTTGCCAACGGACAAGTATATGGTGAAGATATGCCGGTAGAGGAATCGGGCAACATGATTATTCTCACCGCGGCCATCGCGAAAGCAGAAGGCAATGCAGATTATGCCCGTAAACATTGGAAGACGCTAACGCAGTGGGTACAGTTTCTGGAGAAGGATGGCTTTGATCCGGCTAACCAGTTATGTACCGATGACTTTGCCGGACATCTCGCACGCAACGCCAACCTCTCGGTAAAAGCCATCGTGGGCATTGGCGCCTATGCTCAACTCGCAGAGAAGCTGGGTGAACAACAAACAGCTGCTAAATATAGGGCTATAGCAAAGAACTTCGCGCAGAAGTGGATGAGCATTGCGAAAGATGGCGATCACTATACGCTTGCGTTCGGTAAACCCGGCACCTGGAGCCAGAAGTATAACCTGGTGTGGGATAAATTGCTGGGTCTGAATTTATTTCCGAAGGAAGTATATGAGCAGGAGATCAAATACTATCTCACGAAACAAAATGATTTTGGTTTACCGTTGGACAGCCGGAAGTCTTATACCAAATCTGACTGGATATTGTGGACTGCTACACTTGCTAAAGATCAGAAAGATTTTGAAGCGCTTGTAATCCCGGTATATAAATACGCAACCCAAACACCAACGCGTGTTCCGCTTAGCGATTGGCATGAAACCACAGATGGTAAGCAAGTCGGATTTCAGGCGCGCAGCGTAGTAGGCGGATACTTTATTAAATTGTTAGAATAAGCCATGTTGAAATATATACTTTCCGCTTCGGCTCTCTTGCTGTTGGCGTTTACGCCTTTGCCTGTACAGGACAAACCTGCCTATACATTTGTGCAGCCGGTATACCAGGAACTTCCGCTGGGCAGTATAAAACCGAAAGGATGGCTGTTAAATCAGTTGCAGATCATGCGCAACGGTTCTACCGGCCACCTCGATGAAGTACACGCCAAGATTGCCAATGACAATGGCTGGCTCGGTGGTAAAGGTGATGGATGGGAAGAAACTCCGTATTGGCTGGACGGTGCCGTGCCACTTGCCTATTTATTGGACGATGCCGCGTTGAAAACAAAAGTGTTAAAGTATATCGAGTGGACACTGAAGTCTCAACGACCTTCGGGGTACTTTGGTCCGATCACGAAACAGGAACGGGAGCAAGGTATACAAATTACACCTGGTAACTGTGAAGCCGGTGAAGACTGGTGGCCAAAGATGGTAATGTTGAAAGTGATGCAGCAATACTATGAAGCGACCCGTGACGAGCGTGTGATAACGTTCATGACGCGCTATTTTCAATACCAGATGAAATCGCTGGAGGCTTGTCCTATCGGTAAATGGACGGAGTGGGCAACATCGCGTGGTACAGATAATGAGATGATTATTCAGTGGCTATATATGATCACGCATGACAAAGCACTTTTGGACCTTGCCGCTAAAATAGAAGCACAAAGTTTTACCTGGAGCACCTGGCTGGGCAATCGTGATTGGGTAATGCAGGCAGCTGCCAACCAGACCGATGAACACTGGATGAGCCGCCATGCGGTAAATATAGGTATGGCACTGAAATCACCTGCTATAAATTATCAGCGCTCCGGTGATTCGCTATACCTGAAACAATTAAAGACCGGCTGGAACGACCTGATGTTGTTACACGGTTTGCCGATGGGTATATTTTCCGGGGATGAAGACTTGCATGGTAATGATCCGACACAGGGTGTAGAACTTTGTGCTATCGTGGAATCCATGTATTCGCTTGAGAAAATTATTTCCATTACCGGAGATATACACTATATGGATGCGCTCGAACGAATGACGTTCAATGCATTGCCCACGCAAACATCAGACGACTATAACAACAAACAGTATTTCCAGATTGCAAACCAGGTGGAAGTATCGCGCGGTGTTTTCGATTTTTCATTGCCGTTCGATCGCGGCATGAACAATGTATTTGGTTTACGCAGCGGCTATACCTGCTGCACGGCTAATATGCACCAGGGCTGGACTAAATTTACAACGCACCTGTGGTATGCTACTGCACAGGGTGGACTTGCTGCCTTGGAGTATAGCCCTAATGAACTCAAAACAACTGTAAAGGGAGAGAACATTACCATCCTGGAAGAAACAAACTATCCGTTTGAGGATAGGATCAACTTTACGTTTGCCATGAAGAAACCGGTATCCATGCCGTTGCAACTGCGCATCCCGGCATGGTGTAGGGAAGCGGTTGTTACGCTGAACGGTAAACAACTGCGCACCGCTAAAGGCGGACAGATCATCACCCTTGAACAAACCTGGAAGAATAAAGATATACTCACGCTGCAATTGCCAATGGAAGTCACCACTTCGAACTGGGCAAAAAATTCAAGAGCGGTTGAGCGTGGTCCGCTGGTATATGCTTTAAAATTAGGCGAGCGCTGGGAGAAAGGCAATGAACCTGCGGAGGGTGATTACTATAGTATATATCCGACCGAGGCGTGGAACTATGGTTTGCTGCAAGATGCTATACGCGATCCGAAGTCAAAGCTGCAGGTAACGGTGCGGCCGGTAGCCACTCCCTTTATCTGGAACCAACAGCATGCACCGATAACCATAACCGCCCCGGCCCGAAAGATACCCGATTGGAAAGTAGTAAACGGTGTAGCACATCAGCCAATCACCAATCGTACCAATGTATACCAGGGAGAAACCGCAAAAGAAGTAGAAACAATATCGCTTATACCGTATGGATGTACCAAGGTGCGCATAGTGGCGTTCCCGGTAGTAAAGTAATATCAGAATGGATAGCCAATGGCAATGTTGAACACAATGTTGTCGCCACGCCACGAAGGACTGCCGAAGTCTATATCTTTTGTTACCCAACCTTCGGCAGGCCTTCGCAGCGGGAAGGCTACATCCAGTCGTAATACAAAGAAACTGAAATCGAAGCGAAGCCCGGCACCGGTGCCTACTGCGAGTTGATTCAGAAATTTATCTTTATCAAATTTACCTCCCGGCCTGTTTTTTTCATCAGCTCGCATCAGCCATATATTACCGGCATCAACGAATAAAGCACCTTTCAGGGATTTTAAAATGTCGAATCTATACTCCACATTCCCTTCAAGTTTAATATCTCCACGCTGATCTATAAAACGTAAAGTCGTGCCATCGGTCGGATTGGCGAGTACATCGTATGTACCTGGACCTATTGAACGTGCCGGAAATGCACGTATACTATTTGATCCACCTATAGCAAACTGTTTTATATAAGGCATCGTGGCTGAAGAATCTCCGAAAGCATAGCCGACTCCTATTACAATGCGTGTTGCCAGCTTGTTGTGTTCATCAATAGCCCAATAGTAGCGACCGTCAACATCGCCACGCACGTAGCGTGAATAGGGGAGATGGAAAATCTGGTACGGTTCACCGTCTTCTCTTTTGTCAACGGCACGCTGCACGGCATTCAGTAAATTACCGGCTACATCTATATTTCCGTTGAAGTAAAAGTTATGCTTTCTGTATTTGCGTTCTTCGTAGCGCTGCGATATGTTCTCTGATAACTGCGTGTTGATAGTATAGGAGTAACGTGTTCCAATAAAAAACTGATCTTCGAATGAGCTGGCGAGTACCGGGTTTAGTAATAACAGGTCTTCAAATACTTGTGAGCGTTTATCAACTTTTAAAAACGTTATATCAATTGGGAATAACTCATGTGACTTCGATATACTCTCCTTCCAGTTATAGCCATACCCTGCGTTAAAAGAGTTGATGCGGAAATAGCTTAGCCGGTTCTGGAAATTATAGCCAAGTTTGAATTGTGTCTTTGGTAAATATCGTTTTGAATTATAGTCGATGTGGATAGGCGATATAAATCGTGGCACAGTAAGACTCGATTCAATTCCCATCTCGAATGAATTGAGCGCACCGGATGCCTGTCGGCTGATCTGCACCTCATACGAGGTATTCAGTTTCAATTGAAATAATTCTGCACCACGCAGAAAATTCCGGTTCGTAAATGTAAAGCCCACACCCGGCCCAACAAAGTTATTCGATTTGGACACCGCCTGCACTTCGGCCCGCAGCGATTTCTTCTTCAGCGGTGTAAGGTATATATCGGCATCCAGCATAGCCGAATCCTTGCGCGGAGACTCCATGAACTTGATGTTTACAAATTTGAATGCACCAAGTCCCATCAGGTGACTCAAGGTAAAATCCTGCGCTTCGCGGCTATAGGTCTTGCCCTTTTTCAAATTGATAACATCCGTGATGATCTCCGGACGGAAATAATGGTTTCGGTCAATGTAGTAGTAATTATTGACAAGCGTTGTATCGGCAGGATTCTGAACCGTGCTGTCCATCGACAAAATATAGTCGGGGTATACGTTGATTTTGTTTAGTCGATAAATTCGTCTGGCGCGATCCGGTATATTATCTTCGAGCTTCAGCGTCAGGTCTACCTTGCGTTTTCCTACCGTGCTATCGGCTTCGAATACCAGGTACTTGTCGTCAAAATAATAGAAACCATAGTTCTCAACTTCTTCCTCAATGCGTACCTGCTCGGCCTGCATGCGTTCGAGATCGTAGCGTCTGCCAGTATCCAGCAGCGATTCATTTTTGAGAGACTCAATGATAGCAGCATAAACACTGTCCTTCGCCTTCGGATACTGAATGCTGCGAAGACGATACGGCCGATATAGCGTTACATTATAAATTACTTTTCCATTCTTGCCTTTGGTAACAACCTGACTCTTCACGGTTGAGCGAAAGTATCCTTCATTCTGCAGCTGTCCTTGTAAAGTTTTGGCCGTGCGATCGGGTGTTGTCTCACTCATTAACACCGGGGTATCTCCCAATTTATACTTTAGAAAATTACGAATGCCTCCCTTTTTCTTTTTAGGGGTACCGGCTACATAATATAGCCACACCCCCGGACGCGAACCCAGAAATTTTCCGTTGGGCTTGGGATTAATATAGGTTTGAAGTTCACTCTCCAGAATTCTCTTTCTGCCGACACGACCCTGGGGTGTCTCAAAATTAATTACGGCACCGTTGTAAAACGCTTCACCTTCCTTCAGATATTTTGTTCCGGTACACGATGCCAGCAGCAAGGTAATGAACGCCATGATGCCGATCATGAAAAATTTACAATGCATGCAAATGATATCAATTCTCCTTGGCATTGGCTTTAAATAATTCACGGAACGCATCGTAATCTTTAATATATATAAACCCGGCACCGGTCTCGATCAACTCACCATCGATCATATCATAATTGCTATTGCGGAATCCGGTGATCCGGAGGCGGCCATCTTCAGTAAGTTTATACTCCAGCGCAAGATCGCCTATATAGTCTGTAAAGTCACGCTGGTTAGACGCATCGCCTTCTACATCTACGTTGCCGGCTACTTTTACCACGAGCCTGTCGTTGAGCAAAGTTTTTGAAACACCCAGCTGTAATTCGGTTTGTCCTTCGGCACGACCACTCGTATAGTCTTCGTACGACTTCACATCAAATGAGAGCTGTACGCCTTTGATATTTTCAGAGAGTCTGTTCAATTGATCCGTCAATATTTTACTCACACTATTCCGCGCAGTGGAAGCAACACCTGAGCCGCCTCCTTCACTTTCAAACGGGTTGTCGGAAATAAAGCGTTTCAGTATCAACAAGGCAAAGACCTGTTTGTTCAGATCAGACTCGCGTGTGTTTATATCTTTGATCTTCGCATATATACTTCCGCCAAAAGCGTTTTGCTTATCCTGCGGCATATCAAGCTGAAAACTTATGTCTGGTGAAAGTAAATTTCCTTCAATGATAAGGTATACGAGGAAGGGCAGTCGTTGTTTATACGACAGATCTTGTGTTGCCGAGGGGTTCTGATTCGCCACGAGGTCGATAGGAGAAGTCTCCACCCGGAACAACGCGCGGATGTTCATTTCGGGTTGCAGTATATTTCCCGTCCAGGTAATCGTGCTGCCTTTCTCAATGGAGAATTGTCGCTTCACGAGTTTGTAGAAGGAGAGGTTATAGGAGCCCTGCGTGATCTCATAACGTCCGGATAACTGCATGTCACCGGTTTCATCTATACCGAACGTAAGGGTTGAATTACCCTGCACGGAAAGCTTGTCACCCGTTACCGGATCAATGATGATATTCAGGATCTCATCATCGTTCAACTCTATGTTTGCGGCCAGTTCTATA
Source organism: uncultured Chitinophaga sp. (assembly GCA_966211525.1). Lineage (GTDB taxonomy): Bacteria > Bacteroidota > Bacteroidia > Cytophagales > Cyclobacteriaceae > Ohtaekwangia. Next base: position 18,159 of record CBIHOZ010000120.1, read on the forward strand.
CCGGTAAATTTTGAAGTCACCGTATCTTCCGGTTCAATGGAAGCGAGAAACGGATCCTTCACAGCATCCCGATCCACAAAGCGAACGATACCTTCCTGTTCCAGAATTGTCTTCTGCGTTTCCGGAACGATATAGGTAAATTCACTTCCTTTACTCAGACTCGCATTGAGTTGTACTTTCGGAAAGTCGGATGTGCCGGTAACTTTTGCTTTCGCGTTGATGCGCACATTTCCATAGAAGAGATCGTTATCATCTTCCGTGGTGTTGATCACCTGGAAGTCTTCTGCGTTGAACGTAAGCCCCAGATCATACGAGTTAAATGTATTCGGACGGATCGTACCTTCGATAAGTGCTATATTTCCTTTGTCATCCTTGATCCTGAATTTGTTCAGCGCAACCCCCGAGCGATTGAGGCGGATGCTTTCATTCTCCAGTAGAAATTTACTGCCGATGATGGTTGGTATAAATTCGGCATTTTTAAAAGTAAGGATGCCATCAATATCCGGGTCGTCAGTATAGCCTTCAATGCGCACCTCGCCAACAAGCTGTCCTTTCATATCCTTTACCTGTTTCATGGTAAGAGGTTCCACCGCTGCTATATCAAAGCGATTGAGTGTAGTCGTAAAATGTATCTGTGGTTTTGCTTCGTTGGAGGTTATATAGCCGGCAGCCTGCAAATCCATGTTCGTACCTTCTACACGCAGGTCTATATTAAAAGGACCAGTCGCAGTTTTACCCAGTGCCAATGCCAGGTCGCCCCACGATTGATCGAGAATAGCAAGTTTACGTATATACAATGTCGAGTTAAAGGATCCTTCGCGTGCTACACCTATATTCAGGTCACCGTCAATTATACCGCTCAGTGGAGTTGTTCCTTCTACGATGCTGGTTATATTTTTAAGATCAACTTCGTTAAACACAATAGTCATGGTCGTGTCACGATCTTCGCGTTTCAGCAGGAGGATTCGCTCGGCACCGTTGGAAATATAGAAGTTGTTGGGCGTCATGCCGCCACCGGTAAAACGCAGTGTGTTATAGAGCGGTGTGTTCCAGGACTCATAGTTAAGCACAACCTGGTTTCGTAGGAAGCGGAACTGAAATGCATCTTCAAAACTGTTGAACACTCCGCCTAACATATACTTCTCACGCTGCAGCGAATCGTATATAATAAAACGACTATAGATAGAATCGTTCATTACGTTACCCGACAATTTCAGTGCTTCCATACGCAGGGTATCGAAATGTATTTTCTGCATGAGGAAAGTATAGTCGAGAGATTGTTCATCGGATATAACTTTCAAACCGATGGAGTCCATGGCGAGCCCGGCATAATTTATTTCCGCAAGCTTTACCGAGAGCCAGAGTTTTTGTTCAGCACTGTTGAAGGCACCGGCAATTTGTCCTGGCACAAACGGATCGAGCTCCGGGAAAATAATCTCTGTAAGCAGGTCCGTATTTTTTATTACAAGATTGAAATCGAAATTCTGGGGTTCAGCAGGTTTGTTGAACGCTGAATCGTGCAGTGAAAAATAGCGGTGTATATGTCGCTTGAGCGCTTCCGGTAAACTGAAGATGTTGATGTTACCTTTAAACTCACCGGAAAGTATATCCGAGTTTACGGTGATCTCACTTTTACCGCGCTGATCGATGGAAGCAAACAACAACGAGTCTACGGCATATAGCTTGGTGCCGTTGAAGATGGCAACTTTACGAATGTTGAGATCACCATTAATCACTTTGAAATCCGCGGTAGCGAGATTAACATCAATGGTACCACGCGCCCGCAGCGGACGTTCTGATAAATGAAGCGCGCGGAAGTCTGCATTGGCGAGATCGAAATTGAAATCATAGCGCGGTATATCTTCGTGATAATCCAGATCGCCTTCCAGTTTGAACTTGAGATTTTCATCATCCAGTTTTGCTATGCCCGAGAAGAAATACTTTTTAAGCGAGCCATCTACTATAAAGTTCTTGTAGGTATAGTTGTTATAGAGAAATTCCTGTATCGTAAGCTTCAGCGCAGTATTGATGTCCTCCATGGTAAAGCCGGCACCTTTGGCCGATGCCTCGAGCGATATAGCACCCATCGTTTGTTCCTGCTTCAACAACTTGCCCAGGTTGAATTTTTTCATCGTTACCTGTGCATCGTAATTTTCAGCAGCAGTGCTGTCGAAGTTCATGCCAGCGCGTAGGTTAACGGCACCGAAGTCGGTGGTGAGTATAGCTTTTGCATCGGGCGCCTGCGGTGTGCCTTTTACCGTACCAGCCAGGTTTATCCAGCGGGGCAAAGCGATTGCCTGTGGCAGCATCGTGTCCGGAATAATATACTTTACATCGGCTGCAGTCGTATAGAATTTCTTTAGCGCTATATTCAGTGCAGCGCGTTTTGTATCCGGCAATCCTTTAATAGTGCCGGAAGCCTCGAGCGAAGTTTGGGACAGTGTATGGAGATATAGTCGTTGGAGTGTAAAATCGTTTAGTTTACCATCGGCAACAACCTCGAGATCAACCCGCGTGTCTTTCGTAAGGTTAATCGGGAGGCTGTCCAGTAAAGCGGGTGCCAGATATAGTATATCGCGAGCCGACAATGAAGATCGCGTTATATTCATAGTTGCTGATGCATCACCATATTGTTCGGCAAGTTTCGCGAGCAATGGAAACGCAGCTTCCGCTTCCAGGTTCAACGTAGTATTGGGTGTATTGAAATGAAAGTCCTGAACGCGCAGCGCTTTATCGGTTAACGCGAAATCTGTTTTGAAAGAAGAGATCGTAAATCCGCTTTTATCTTGTAACGTCAGGTCTTCCAGTTTACCGGCTATATCTATACCTTTCATGCTAAGATCTTCGGCCTGCATGGAGAAATGCGTAATCCACAAGTGACTGTCATCTATAGCGTCTTTTACCACCGG